>NZ_AP027368.1:3419347-3730196 GCF_030296015.1 Ferrimonas sp. YFM | reverse complement strand
GTATGCGCCCCACCATGCAGATCAAGGAGGGGGAACGCGTCAAGCGAGGCCAGGTACTGTTCGAGGACAAGAAAAACCCTGGAGTAAAGTACACCGCACCTGCCAGCGGTACCGTCAGTGCCATCAACCGTGGTGCCAAACGGGTACTGCAATCCGTGGTGATCGACATTGAGGGCGATGACAGCGTTCGCTTCGCCTCTTACTCCACCGACGAACTGGCCAACATCAGCCGTGACCGGGTTCAGGATAACCTGGTGAACAGCGGCCTGTGGACCGCCTTCCGCACACGCCCCTTCAGCAAGGCGCCTGAGCTGAACAGCCAGCCCGCCGGCATTTTCGTCACCGCCATCGACACCAACCCTCTGGCTGCCGACCCCATGATGGTCATTGAGCAGGCCTACGAGGCGTTCTGTCACGGCCTGGGCGTCGTTGCCAAGCTGACCGACGGCAAGGTGTACCTGAATACCGGCGAAGCCCGACTGGAAGTGCCTGAATCCGATCACCTGCAGGTGAGCCGGTTCAAGGGCCCTCACCCAGCAGGCCTGGCGGGGACCCACATTCATCACCTGCTGCCTGCGAGCATGTCACGCACTGTTTGGCACATTGGCTACCAGGACATCATCGCCATCGGCAAACTGTTCACCACTGGTGAACTGGACAGCAGCCGGGTGATCTCTCTGGCCGGCCCCCGTGTGGCCAAGCCTCGGCTGATTCGCACCACCCTGGGTGCCAATCTGGCTCAGCTGACCGACGGTGAGCTGACCGAGCAGCACAACCGCATCATCTCCGGTTCTGTGCTCAGCGGTCATACCGCCAGCGGTGCCCACGGCTTCCTGGGTCGTTTCCACAACCAGGTGAGTGTGCTGGAAGAGGGTGACAACAAGGAGCTGTTTGGCTGGCTCAAGCCTGGCGCCAACCAGTTCTCCCTGACCCGCGCCTTCCTGGCTCACTTGAGCCCTGGCAAGCTGTTCAACATGACCACCTCCACCGGCGGTTCCGACCGTGCCATGGTGCCCCTGGGCAACTATGAGCGGGTGATGCCTCTGGATATTCTGCCCACCATCCTGCTGCGCGACCTGATCTCCAATGACACAGACAACGCCCAGCAACTGGGTGCGCTGGAACTGGATGAAGAGGATCTGGCGCTGTGCACCTTCGTGTGCCCCGGCAAGTACGACTACGGAGTAGAGCTGCGTCGTTGTCTTGAGATCATCGAGAGGGAAGGCTGATGGGTCTGAAGAACTTTATTGAACAAATCGAGCCGCAGTTTGAAAAAGGCGGCAAGTACGAGAAGTGGTACGCCCTGTATGAAGCGGTGGCCACCATTCTCTACACCCCGGGTAAGACCACCAAGGGTGGCACCCATGTCCGTGACAACATCGATCTGAAGCGGATCATGATCACCGTCTGGGCCTGTACCTTCCCGGCCATGTTCTTTGGCATGTACAACGTGGGCCTGCAGGCTCAGCTGGCCATGGCCGAAGGCTTTGCCCTGCCGGACATGTGGCAGGTGGGTCTGTTCCAACTGCTCGGTGGTGAGCTGACCTCGTCTACCGGCATCGGCGGCCTGATGCTCTACGGCGCCTGCTTCTTCCTGCCTGTCTATGGCGTGACCTTCGCCGTGGGTGGTTTCTGGGAAGTGGTGTTTGCCAGCGTGCGTAAGCATGAGATCAACGAAGGCTTCTTCGTGACCTCGGTGCTGTTCGCCCTGACCCTGCCGGCGACCATTCCCCTGTGGCAGGTGGCCCTGGGTATCACCTTCGGTGTGGTGGTGGCCAAGGAGCTGTTTGGCGGCACAGGCCGTAACTTCATCAACCCTGCCCTGGCGGGTCGTGCCTTCCTGTTCTTCGCCTATCCGCTGAACATGTCCGGTGACTCCATCTGGCGTGCGGTTGACGGTTACACAGGTGCCACCTACCTGAGCCAGGCGGCCTCCGGCGCCAAGAGCTTTGCCGATTACGGCTGGTTCGATGCCTTCAGCGACCAGGCCTGGTGGGACTCCTTCTACGGCTTTATCGGCGGCTCCATGGGTGAAACCTCCACCCTGGCCCTGGCCATTGGCGGCCTGATCATCATCTATGCCCGCATCGCCTCCTGGCGCATCGTTGCCGGCACCATGGTGGGCATGATCGCCATGGCGTCTCTGCTGAACATGGTCGGCAGCGACACCAACCCCATCATGAACATGCCCTGGACCTGGCACCTGGTGCTGGGTGGCTTCGCATTCGGCATGTTCTTTATGGCGACCGACCCGGTTTCCGCCTCCTTTACCGAGCGTGGCAAATGGGCCTACGGCATCCTCATCGGTGTGATGGTGGTGCTGATCCGCGTGGTGAACCCCGCCTTCCCTGAAGGGATGATGCTGGCAATTCTGTTTGCCAACCTGTGGGCACCTTTGTTCGACCACTTCGTGGTTCAATCCAACATCAAGCGGAGGCTGGCACGCAATGGCTAAGAGCAACGACAGTTTTGGCAAGACTCTGGGCGTCGTCATCGGCCTGTGTCTGGTCTGTTCCCTGGTGGTTTCCACCGCTGCGGTGGCGCTCAAGCCCCTGCAGGAAAAAAACAAGGCCCAGGATACTCAGAAGTACATCCTGGAAGCCGCCAGCCTGGCGGACAAGGTCAACGGCGACGTGGCCTCGGTGTACAACCAGTACATCGAAGCCAAGGTGGTGGATCTGGCCACCGGTCAGTTCGACGACAGCATCGATGCGTCCTCCTACGACCAGCGTAAGGCCGCCCGTGACACCGCCACCTCGGTGGTGCCCAAGAACGATGTGGCGTCCATCAAGCGCCGCGCCAACCAGGCGCTGGTGTATCTGGTGAAGAACGACAATGGCGAGCTGGACAGTGTGATCCTGCCGGTACACGGCTACGGTCTGTGGTCCACCATGTACGCTTTCCTGGCCCTGGAGCCGGACATGAACACCGTCAAGGCGATGGTCTACTACGACTTCTCCGACAGCGGTGAAACCCCCGGACTGGGTGGTGAGGTTCAAAACCCCAAGTGGAAGGCGCTGTGGGTGGGCAAGAAGCTGTTTGATGACCAGGGTAATCAGAAGATCCGCGTCACCAAGATGCCCACTGACAAGCAACATGATGTGGACGCACTCTCCGGTGCGACCCTGACTGCCAACGGTGTTCAGTACACCCTGGACTTCTGGCTGGGTGAAGAGGGCTTTGGTCCCTTTATCGCCAACGCCCGTAAAGGAGGAATCCTGTAATGGCTGAGAAAACCATGAAGGACATTGTCCTCGGTCCGGTAATTGCCAATAACCCCATTGCCCTGAACGTTCTGGGCATCTGTTCGGCCCTGGCGATCACCTCCAAGATGGAGACCGCCCTGGTGATGTCCATCGCCCTGACCACGGTGTGTGCCTTCTCTAACCTGTTCATCTCCCTGATGCGCAACCACATCCCCAACAGCGTGCGGATCATCGTGCAGATGACCGTTATCGCCTCCCTGGTGATTGTGGTGGACCAGGTGCTCAAGGCCTATGCCTACGACGTGGCCAAGCAGTTGACGGTATTCGTTGGCCTGATCATCACCAACTGTATCGTGATGGGCCGCGCCGAAGCCTTCGCCATGAAGAGCCCACCGGTCCCCAGCTTCCTCGACGGCATCGGCAACGGTCTGGGTTACTCCGCCGTGCTGCTGGCCATCGGCTTTGTGCGTGAACTGTTTGGCTCCGGCACCCTGTTCGGTGTGGAGATCCTGACCAAGGTGACCGACGGTGGCTGGTACGTTCCAAACGGCCTGCTGCTGCTGCCCCCAAGTGCCTTCTTCTTGATTGGCTTTATTATCTGGGGCATCCGGACCGCCCGTCCGGAGCAGGTGGAACCTAAGGAGTAAGGAAGGGTTATGGAACATTACATCAGCCTGCTGGTGCGGGCTATCTTCATCGAAAACATGGCGCTCTCCTTCTTCCTGGGGATGTGTACCTTCCTGGCGGTGTCCAAGAAGGTGAAGACCGCCATGGGTCTGGGTGTGGCCGTTATCGTGGTACTGACTCTGGCAGTGCCCCTTAACCAGCTCATCTTCCAATTCGTTCTCAAGCCGGGAGCGCTCTCCTGGGTCGGCATGCCCGACTCCGACCTGAGCTTCCTTAACTTCATCACCTTCATTGGCGTGATTGCGGCGCTGGTACAGATCCTGGAGATGATCCTGGATAAGTTCTTCCCGCCTCTGTACAACGCCCTGGGGATCTTCCTGCCCCTGATTACGGTGAACTGTGCCATCTTCGGTGCCGTGTCCTTCATGGCCAACCGTGACTATGGCCACATTGAATCCGTGGTCTTCGGCCTGGGTGCCGGTGTGGGCTGGGCCATGGCCCTGGTGCTGCTGGCGGGTATCCGCGAGAAGATGAAGTACTCCGACGTGCCCGATGGATTGCGTGGTCTGGGTATCACCTTTGTGACCGCTGGCCTGATGGCCCTGGGCTTTATGTCATTTTCCGGAGTGTCGCTGTAAGCGGCGCCGAGAGTTGAAGTAAAAGGACGTGTCGATGGAAATTGTACTCGGCGTAACCATGTTTACCGCGATTGTACTGGTGTTGGTGCTGGTGATTCTGTTCGCCAAATCCAAGCTGGTCTCCAGCGGTGACGTGACGATTAAAATTAATGATGATGCCGACAAGAGCATCTCCACCGGTGCCGGCGACAAACTGCTGGGCGCCCTGGCCGGCAACGGCATCTTTATCTCTTCCGCCTGTGGCGGCGGCGGTTCCTGCGGCCAGTGCCGGGTGAAGGTACATGAGGGGGGCGGCGAAATTCTGCCTACCGAACTGGATCACATCTCCAAGCGTGAGGCCAAAGAGGGCTGTCGTCTGGCCTGCCAGGTGGCGGTGAAGAGCGACATGGATATCGAACTCCCTGAAGAGGTGTTCGGCATCAAGAAGTGGGAGTGCGAGGTTATCTCCAACGATAACCAGGCCACCTTCATTAAGGAGCTGAAACTGAAGGTGCCTGCCGGCGAGGTAGTGCCTTTCCGTGCCGGTGGTTACATTCAGATCGAAGCCCCTGCCCACCACGTGAAGTACGCGGATTTCGACATTCCGGACGAGTACCGTGCCGACTGGGAGCGCTTCGGCTTCTTCAAGCTGGAGTCCAAGGTGGATGAGGAAACCATCCGTGCCTACTCCATGGCCAACTATCCGGAGGAGGAGGGCATCATCATGCTGAACGTGCGTATCGCCACGCCTCCGCCAAACAACCTGACCCTGCCTCCAGGCAAGATGTCCTCCTACATCTGGAGCCTCAAGGCTGGCGACAAGGTGACCATCTCCGGCCCCTTCGGCGAGTTCTTTGCCAAGGAGACCAAGAACGAGATGGTGTTCATCGGTGGTGGTGCCGGTATGGCCCCCATGCGCTCTCACATCTTCGACCAGTTGAAGCGTCTGAGCTCGGATCGTAAGATCAGCTTCTGGTACGGTGCCCGCTCCAAGCGCGAGATGTTCTATGTGGAGGACTTCGACGGCCTGGCGGCGGAGAATGACAACTTCGAGTGGCATGTGGCCCTGTCCGATCCTCAGCCTGAGGACAACTGGGAAGGTTACACCGGGTTCATTCACAACGTGCTGCTGGAAAACTATCTGAAGAACCACGAAGCACCTGAAGATTGCGAGTTCTACATGTGTGGACCACCGGTGATGAACGCGGCGGTGATCAACATGCTCAAAGATCTGGGTGTGGAAGACGAAAACATCCTGCTGGATGACTTCGGCGGCTAACCTGAGAGGCTTCATGCTGTATCGAGCCCCTAAAAACCTATGGCTGGCCCTCATCGGGCTGGCCATTGTTCTCTCTGGCTGCACCCAGGCTCCCCAGGTGGAGTCGGTGTCCGGTCACACCATGGGTACCACCTACCACGTCAGTTGGGTGGACGGCCCTGACCATCATGACCCGCTGCTGCTGCAGGGGGAGATCGACCTGCGACTGGGCCAGGTGAATCGCTCCATGTCCACCTGGAAACGCAATTCGGAAGTGAGTCGCTTCAACCGTATGGCCCGGGTTGGCGGGATGGAGATCAGTGCCGAGTTTGCCACCGTGCTGCTGGAAGCCAAGCGGCTGACCGAGATGACCGACGGTGCCCTGGATGTGACCGTGGGCCCCCTGGTCAACCTCTGGGGCTTTGGTCCGGACGGTCGCATCGAGCACGCCCCCGACGAGGCGGAGATCGCCCGCATCAAGGGGGTGATCGGTGACGACAAGCTCTCGGTGAAGGGGCGTTGGCTGTTCAAGTCCGAGTCCGAACTCAAGGTGGATCTCTCCGCCATCGCCAAAGGCTATGGTGTGGATGTGGTCGCCGAGGTGCTGGAGGCCCGCGGTATCCACAACTACCTTGTGGAGGTGGGGGGCGAGCTCAGAGTCAAGGGGGTGAAACCCGGAGACCAGCCCTGGCGCGTGGCCATCGAGCAGCCTGATCCCATGGGACGTGACGTGTTCAACGTGATTGAACCCGGTAACAAGGCGGTGGCCACCTCCGGGGATTACCGGAACTTCTTCGAGGAGGACGGTGAGCAGTTCTCTCACATCATCGATCCGGCCACCGGCCGACCGGTGAACCACCATGTGGTGTCGGCGACGGTGATCACCGATACTTGTATGACCGCCGACGGCCTGGCCACGGCGATGATGGTGATGGGTGTGGACAAGGGCCTGGCCCTGGCGCAGCAGCGTGATCTGGCGGTGATGCTGATTGAGCGCAGCGAGGGCCAGTTCAAGGTGCACTACAGCCCAGCCTTCGAGCAGTACCTGGAGAGCAAGGAGACGCAGTCATGAACACCTTTATCGCCACCTTTTTCCTGATGGTGTCCCTGGTGGGGCTGATGGCCATCGGCTATATCATCAAGCGCAAAACCATCAGCGGCTCCTGTGGTGGCCTGGGGTCCGTCGGCGTCGACAAGGCCTGTGACTGCCCTGAGCCCTGCGATCGCCGTAAGAAGAAGATGGCCGACGAGGCCCGTCGCCAGAAACTGATGGAGCAGCAGCGAATTCTCTGACCGCTGCTTCCTGCAATTCTCAGCGGGCTCCCTGTGGGGAGCCCGTTTTTGTATCCTCCCCTGCCTGCCGATAACCCTGGTGTTTCCCCTCAAGCGGACAAAAGCCGCCATAGGACGTTTTATTCTCACCGACGCCTTTTATAAATTTTGTTTATTTACAGAAAGTTATAACGATACTTTTATATATTTCGCTGCCTGTTTTTTCCTGTCAGTATGCTGAATCAGGTTTGATTGGGTGGACTTTGCGCCGGGTTGTGGCGATTGCTGCTGCTGGTGGGGTCCCAGCCAGTGAAACTGAGCGTTTGCCGGCTCAGATCTGGTGCCCTCCATGAGAGCTTGTATCATCTTCAGTTTGGGTAATTTTGGCCGATAAGCAAAATACCTAGGGAAAAACAATAATTTCAGGGAACATCATGGATTGGTTCAGAGCCTCTTTAACCCGTCAGCTGGTGGGCTCCATCGGCGGCGCCCTTTTTCTGATTCTTACACTGATGACCATCTATCAGGTCAACCAAACCCGTCAGGCCACCCGGCTGCAGGTGAGCCATGAGGTCAGCCAACTGGTGTCCGATAAGGCCGGCAAAATAGCTGCCTTTTTCGAGGCCAAGGGGGCCATCGTCCACTCGGTGTTTGCCAGTCCCCAGGTGCAGCGCTTCTTTGCCGAGTACGATGACCGGGGCGGTGACCTGAGTGGCTTCGCCGACTACCCGCAGGTGACTCGCTACTTTCGCCATTTCTCCGATAAAGACGGCACCATCAAGAGTCTGTTTTTCGGCAGTGACGCCACCCACGAGTATTTCGATCTCAATGGGCGCTATTCAGACGATCCCAACTACTACACCAGCAAACGCCCTTGGTGGGGCGAGGCATTGGCCAAGAATCGTCTCTACGTCACCGAGCCGGCGGTGGACGCCAACGATGGTTCGGTATCGGCCACGGTGAAGCAGACGGTGTACGACGCCAATGGCCGGTTTCTGGGCATCGGCGGCATGGACATCCTCATCTCCACCATCGGCGAGACCCTGCTCTCCCAGGTGACCTACCAGGAGCAGGGGCAGGCGTTCCTGGTGACCGGCGATGGCAAGCTGGTGTTCTTCCCACTGTTTTCCGACGCATTCCCGCCCGGTTCCCTGTTGAGTGAGGTGGACAACCAGTTCGGTGCCACGCAAGGTTTTGCCACCCTGGCCAGGGAGATACTGGCCCAGGCCGAGGGACAGGGTGAAGTGAGCCTACAGGGCCAGGATCAGTTGGTGGTGTGGCAGCCGGTGGACAGCGAGTTTCCCCAGGTGCACTGGAAACTGGGGTTGCTGCTGCCGACGGACGTGGTGGGCGCCCGGGTGGCCGAAGAGGCCTGGGCGACCGGAACCGTGTCGGTGTTACTGACCCTGTTGATCTCGGCGGTGGTGTGGTTGCTGCTGTTGCCGTTTAAGTCGCAGATCCGCCGGCTGGTGGCCGCCATGGAGGCGATCGCCCAGGGGGATGGGGACCTCAGTCAGCGAATCAATCTGAAGCGTCAGGATGAGCTGGGGCAGCTGGGGCGGGCATTCAATCAGTTTGCGGACCGGGTTCACCAGCTGGTGAACCAGAGCAAGGGGCTGACGGAGTCGGTGTCCCACAGCAGCGCCCTGGCCTCCGAGATCTGGGGGGAAACCCTGAGCTCCATGTCCGCCCAGAAAGGGGAGGTGGAGCAGGCGTCTACGGCCACCAGTCAGATGGCACAGACCAGCGCCGAGATGGCCAGCCAGGCGGAACAGGTGGCGTCTCACGCCGACCTGGTGCATCAACAGATGGGACAGGCCGGCTTGGCCATGGGAGAGGGTAAGGAGTCCCTGGCCCAGTTGGCAGGCCAGATGCAGGAGTCCAGTGAACTGGTGTCCCGGTTGCGGCAGAACGCCGATCAGATTGGTGAGGTGCTCAACGTGATTCGCACCATCGCCGAGCAGACCAACCTGCTGGCGCTCAATGCGGCCATTGAGGCGGCCCGGGCCGGGGAGCAGGGACGGGGCTTTGCCGTGGTGGCGGATGAGGTGCGCTCCCTGGCTTCCAAGACCCAGGACTCCACCGCCAACATCCAGACCATCATCGCCGGGCTGCAGCAGGCCAGCATCGAAGCGGAGCAGGCGATGACCCAAAGCTGTGAGCAGTTGCAACAGAGTCAGCAGCGCAGCGATCAGATTGTCGATACCCTGGATCAGGCCGGCCAGGCGGTGGCCGGGATTCAGCAGCAGGTGCAGGAGATGACCCAGGCCATCGCCCAGCAGGCCGGAGTGGCCGAGGAGATTGCCGCCAGGGTGACCCGGGTGAACAGCCTCTCCGACGATGCGGTCTCCCGGGGCGACCAGCTGGAGCGCAGCCTGGAGGAGCTGGTGGAAGGCGGCAGCCAGTTGGCTCAGGGGCTGAATCGTTACCAGGTCTAGTCCGGAGCTCACACCATGGGACAAGGCGCCGGTTGGCGCCTTTTTTGATCTTTGGGCTTTTGGCCCTGGGGTGATATGATTTAACTGTCTATATATACAGTATTGGTGTGCGGGTGCAGCGCAAGATCATTCATATCGATATGGACTGCTTCTTTGCCGCGGTGGAGATGCGGGACAACCCCCAGTTGCGGGACAAGCCTATCGCCGTTGGCGGGCGGGCGTCCGGCCGTGGGGTGATCGCCACCTGCAACTATGCCGCCCGAGCCTTTGGGGTGCGCTCCGCCATGCCCACCCACAGGGCGCAGCAGCTGTGCCCGGATCTGGTGCTGGTGCCCCATCGCATGTCTGTGTACAAGTCGGTGTCTCAGCAGATCCACGCCATCTTTCGCAAGTACACCGAACTGGTGGAGCCCCTCTCCCTCGATGAAGCCTTCCTGGATGTGACCGGCAAGCCCCACTGCCAGGGCAGTGCCACCCGGATGGCCCAGGCGATACGGGGAGAGATCTTCGAGGCCACCGGATTGACCGCCTCCGCCGGCATCGCCCCCAACAAGTTTTTGGCCAAGGTGGCCTCAGATGAAAACAAACCCAATGGCCAGATGGTGATCCCGCCGGAGCGTACCGCCGAGTTTGCCGCCCGCCTGCCTCTGAAGAAGATCCCCGGGGTGGGGCCCAAGACCGCCGAGCGCCTTGCCCGTCGTGGCCTGCTTAAGGGAGAGGATGTCCTCAGCCTGTCGGAGGTGGAGCTGGAGTCGATGATGGGCAAGTTCGGACCGGTGCTGTGGCGCCGGTGTCGCGGCATAGACGATCGCCCGGTGGAGCCCAGCCGCATCCGCAAGTCCGTGGGGGTGGAAACCACCTTTGCCCGGGATCTGCCGGACCTGGCCGCTTGTGAACAGCAGCTCGACACCCTGTTGCCGGAGCTGGAGCGGCGCCTGAGTGCCAGCAAGCGCGGCATCAAAGGGCAGACGGTTAAATTGAAGTTTGCCGATTTCGAGCTGACCACGGTTACCCAGCAGAGTCAGCAACTGGACCCGGCGCTGTTCCGCGCCCTGATGGGCATCGCCTTTCGCCGGGGCAACGGACGCCAGGTCCGGTTGGTGGGGATCTCCGTGGAGCTGGCGGAGAACAAAGCCCTTCGTCAATTGCCCCTGCCTTTGTGACCGGAAGCTTGTTTGATCCCTGTCAAAACGATTAATAAAGCAACGAATTAATCTGGAGGTGAGCTTCCGAAAAACGTCCGCTAAAAACCCAGAGACGTTGGTGAAGCGGTTAGCCAGGTGTGTCCACTCTTTCTACCCCCAGACACTGCCATCCTGGCTTGGTGCAGAGCCTGACCCCCTATCGGCCATCTGGCCACTCAGCCTCTGCCGTCAGCCGGTGACCAGCAATCCGCCGGCGCAAGGAAGGAGGTTAAGGATGAGAACCTTTGCCAAACAACTGTGCCTGGCTGCGGGTCTGATGACCCTGGTTGCCGGCGTCTGCTATGGCCTGGGCTATGGCTTCTACCAACACAAACCCCTGCGCGATGCAGATTACTTCAGCCTCTATATCGGGGATAAGACCTTTTGTCGCACCGTAAACTACTACGACGACAAAGGGGATCAGAAGAAGGTGACCGCCCTGCTCAGCTACGCAGAGGAGAACGCCATGAGCTATCTGATGCGCCGATTCGGCAAGGACAAGGGTTCGGCCATCGTCAAGGCGTGCCAGGTGGAACGTCACGAGGCGCTGAAAGCCAGTTGCCGAACCAATCCGGATGACCAGGTGGAGCTGGTGGTGTTGGAGCTGAATAAGCCCCTGGTGAAACAGCAGAAGCTGATTTAGCGGGCAGCAAATAACGAAATGGGCATAAAAAAGCCGTCCTTCGGGACGGCTTCTCTTTTGGGAGACCCGGCGGCGCTTAGCGGTTGGGGACCGCTTTGAGCACTTCGGTCAGCAGTTGCCAGTACTTCTCCACGGTGGCGATCTCCACCTTCTCATCGGGAGAGTGGGGGAAGCGGATGGTGGGGCCGATGGAGACCATGTCCAGCTTGGGGTAGGGCTTTTTGAACAGGCCGCACTCCAGACCGGCGTGGATCACCATGATGTTGGGCAGGGCACCAAACTTCTGCTGGTAGGTTTCGCGCACCACCTGCATGACGGGGGAGGCGGCGTCGGGTTTCCAGCCAGGATAGGCGCCGGAGAGGCCCAGTTCGGCGCCGGAGAGTTGAGCCAGGGCGCTCAGCATGTTTTCCACCATCTCCCGGCCGCTGTCGATGGTGGAGCGGATCAGGCAGAGCACCTCCACCTTGTCGGCGTCCGTGGTGACCACACCCATGTTCAGGGAGGTCTCGACCACGCCATCGAACTCATCGCTCATGCGGATCACCCCGTTGGGGGCGCTGTGCATCAGGGCCACCAGCTTCTGCTGATCGGCGGCGGCGAACACCTGGGCTGGCGCCTGGGCGCTGTTCAGGGTCAGGGACAGGCCGGGTTCCACGGCGGCCAGCTCGTTTTCCAGAATGGCACGGTAGTCGCCGATGCGCTGCTCCAGCTGGGCCAGGTTGGCCTGGGGCAGGCTGACGGTCATCCAGGCCTCCCGCGGGATGGCGTTGCGCAGAGAGCCGCCTCGCAGCTCGGACAGGCGCAGCCCCAGCTCCTCGCCATGGCCAAACAGGAAACGGGCCAGCAGCTTGTTGGCGTTGCCCCGGCCAAGGTGGATGTCACAGCCGGAGTGGCCCCCTTTGAGGCCGGTCAGGGCGATCTCAACCGTTGCCATCCCCTTTGGCAGGGCGTCACGGGCCACCGCCAGGGTCAGGGCCGCATCCACGCCGCCGGCGCAGCCCATGTACACCTCACCCTCCTCCTCGGAGTCGGTGTTGATCAGGATGTCGCCGCTGAGCACGCCCGCTTCCAGGCCGAAGGCACCGGTCATGCCCGCTTCTTCGTCGATGGTCAGCAGCACCTCGATGGGGCCATGCTCCAGATCGTCCGCTTCCACCACCGCCAGGGCGGAAGCCATGCCGATGCCGTTGTCGGCACCCAGGGTGGTGCCCTCGGCGGTGACCCAGTCGCCGTCGATGTAGGCGCGGATGGGATCGGAGCCAAAGTCATGGTCGGTGTCGGAGTTCTTCTGAGGCACCATATCCAGATGAGCCTGGAGGATCACCCCTTTGCGCTTCTCGAAGCCGGCGGTGGCGGGCTTGCGGATAATCAGGTTGCCCACCTGATCCAGCAGAGTCTCCAGGTCCCGTGACTGGGCCCAGGCCTGGATGTGGTCTCGCAGGGCAATCTCCTGCTTGGAGGGATGGGGGATAGAGCAGATGGTTTCAAACCAGCGCCACAGGGGCTGTGGGCTGAGGGAGCTGATTGGCTGCACGAGCGGGTACTCCTGTATTCGCCTTATATTAATGTGCGGTCAGTCTACCACAGCCTGATTAAGGCAACGTGCTATAGTGGCCGGACAAGGATTTCCCCGTGTAAAAGGAAGAGAACATCATGGCACAAGTGGAATTTTTTACTCCAGCCGAGGACGCCCAGTTTGGCGAAGGTGGCTGGGATGCGGTGCTGGTGGTCAGCCAGGATTTTACCCTGGACGCCAACCCTGAGCTGAGTCAGCTGGTGGCTCATGCGGCGTCGGTGGATCAGCGCATCGGCAAGGAACCCACCCTGCTGCTGGCGCCGGGATTGGCGGGGGGACGGTTGATTCTGGCGCCCACCGGCGACATCAGCGATGACTATGAGGATGTTCGCCGGATCTATGAGGCGGCGGAAGAGGGCGCCAAGATGGCGTTTCGCTCCGGTGCCCGAGCCATCCTGCTGCTGCTGGACCTGCCTGGCGGCGATCCCCGTTACCTGAATGCCCCTGAGGTGGCCGCCCTGGGCTGTGGCCAGGGGCTGTACCTGAACCCGGATGTGGAGGATCAGCCCCAGGTGCGCATTGGCCTGATGAATGGCCAGGATGTGGCCCGCCTCAATGCGTTGGAAGCGGGCCGGGTGGCCGCCCGGGATCTGTGCGGTGGCGATCCCGAGCAGATGGCGCCTCCGGCCTTTGCCGATTACTGTGTCAGTCTGTTTGCCGAGGAGCCGGTGGAGCTGACGGTGGTCGATGACCAGGAGCAGCTGATGAGAGAGTACCCTCTGCTCAGTGCCGTCTCCCGCACCAGCTTCGCCGTGGCCCGTCATGCCGCCCGGGTGGTTCGGGTGGAGTACAACCCGGAAGGCGAGGTGCACCAGACCTGGCTGATCGCCGGCAAGGGGGTGACCTTCGATACCGGCGGAGCCGATCTTAAGGTGGGCGGCGCCATGGCCGGCATGAGCCGGGACAAGGGCGGTGCGGCGGCAACGGCGGGCTTTATGAAGACGGTGGCCATGCTCAGACCCAAAGGCATTCGCATCATCGCCGAGCTGGGTCTGGTGCGCAACGCCTTGGGCAGCGACGCCTTCGTGCCCGATGAGATCATCACCTCCCACGCCGGGGCCCGGGTGCGCATCGGCAACACCGATGCCGAGGGACGGTTGGTGCTGGCGGACCTGTTGTCACACCTGCGTCAGGACGCTCAGGAGGCGGTGTCGCCCAGGGTGTTCTCCATCGCCACACTGACCGGGCACGTAGTGCGCGCTTACGGCCCCTACACCGGGGTGGTGGAGAACAGCGTTGCCCGGCGGGGTCAGCAGGGGCAGCTGATGCAGCAGATTGGTGAGCGCTGGGGCGAGCCGGTGGAGATCTCCACCCTGCGTCGTGAGGATTTCGCCCAGGTGGCGGGCCGCAGTGAGTCAGAGGACCTGCTCTCCTCCAACAACGGCGCCTCGGTGAACATCAGCCGCGGTCATCAGTTTCCCCAGGCGTTCCTGCTCAAGGCTTCCGGGCTGGATAAGCACCAGCTGGCCAGTGACCAGCCCATCCCCTACCTGCATCTGGACATCGCCGCCGCGGCGGTGGAGAAGCGGGACCCGCTCTATGGCAAGCCCACAGCCCGTCCTGTGGCCACCCTGCTGGCGATGATGGAGGAGCTGTAATCCCCAAAGAGTCGGAGGCCTGCGGGCCTCCCTGTCTCCTGGGCCTTCGGCATGGGATCAGGGGATCAGCACCAGCTTGCCCACATGTTGTTTGCTAAGGAACGCTTCCTGAGCCTGATGGATTTCGGACAGGGGGTAGGTGTTGGCGACCTGGGGAAGCAGTTCCCCCGCCTCTATATAGCGCAGCAGATTTTCGAACACCTCCCTGGGCTGTGCGGTGCAGCCGAGCAGGGTCAGGTCTTTGAGATACAGGGTGCGCACGTCCAACTCTACCAGGGGACCGGCAATGGCGCCGGCAACCGCATAGCGTCCTCCGGGTTTCAGCCCCTCAAGCAGAGTCGCGAACTCCGGGCCGGCCACCAGATCCACCACCACATCCAGGCTGTTTCCTTCGAGCTGTTCGGCCAGGGGCTGCTCTCTGCAGATGATCCCAGCCGCGCCCAGCTTGAGCAGGGCGGGCCCCTTGTGGGCGGAGGTGACGGCCCACACCTCGGCGCCGCGGCGCACCGCCAGCTGCATGGCGGCGCAGCCGACACCACCGGATGCGCCGGTGATCAGCACCCGCTCCCCGGCCCGGACCCTGGCCCGGTGCAGCATGTTCTCCGCCGTGGAATAGGCACAAGGGAAGGAGGCCAGCTCGGCGTCGCTCAGGGGGCTGTCTATTTTATAGGCTTCTGACGCACGGCACAGGGCGTACTCGGCAAAGGCGCCATCGCACTCCGAGCCCCAGGTGATCAGGTGGCTGCCATCAGCCGTCAGAGGATCCTGCATGGGGCGCACCAGCACCCGCTCGCCGACTCGCTTGGGGTCGACCCGCTCGCCGACCGCGAGAATCTCACCACAGCCATCGGCGCCCTGAATCCGTGGAAACTGCAAAGGCGTGCCGGACCAGGTGCCATCGGCGCCGGAGAGGCCTTCGAAGCCAATGTCTCCCCCGGCGCTGGTGGCCTGGGAGACCTCCTTGGAGTACCAGGCGATGCGGGTATTGATGTCGGTGTTGTTGATGCCTGCGGCCCCGATGCGGATCAGCACCTCCCCGGGGCCGGGCCTGGGAACGGGCAGGTCCCGTCGATATTGCAGCCTGTCCAGGCCACCGTGGCCAGTGAGCAGCACACCGCTCATGGTGCAGGGAAGGGGGGAGTCAGTCATAAAACCAGGCCTGGGTAAGCAATCGTTGAGATTAAGCCTAGGTGGCCTGCTATGATTTAGACAAACGAATTGTTCTGTATCATTGTTTAGCTTTTCTAAATGATGTGGTAATCAGGAGAGAAGATGGACGTATCGCAACCGAATGCCAGGGCGCTGCTGGACATGGAGCAGCTGAAGACCTTCTTGACGGTGGTACACAGTGGCGGGCTTAAGCCGGCGGCGGCCAGGGTGTGCCGTTCTCAGGGGGCGGTGAGTATGCAGCTGAAAAAGCTGGAAGCGCATCTGGGCACCAGATTGATGACCCGCACCAATCAGGGAATCCAGCTGACGCCGGCGGGTGAGACATTGAAGGAGTACGCTCAGCGGTTGGTGGATCTCAATGCCGCCACCCTCTCTGCCATAGGTCAGCCTCAGTTAACCGGGGCGCTGAGAATGGGCATCCCCAGTGACTATTTGCCGGCTCTGCTGCAGAGAGTCGTGGTGGCCCTGGCTCAGCACTTCCCAAAGCTTCAGCTCAGCGTCTTCTGTCGAAGAAGCCGGGAGTTGCAGTCGATGCTGGCGCTGGGCGAGCTGGATATGGCCATCGTCTCCGGATGTGCCTCTGCCGCTCAGGGCACTGAGCTGTGGCGCGAGGAGTTTGTCTGGTCAGGACGTGTATCCGTGGAGACAGGTCCGGCTCCGGTGGCGCTGTTCAGCGACGACTGCATTGTTCGCGATTGGGCGCTGGCCGATCTCAGGGAGTTAAAGATAGACCATCGACAGGTGCTCTCAACGCCGGACATGAACAATCTGTTGTCAGCAGTGGATGGCGGTTTTGCCTATGCTCTGGTCCCCCGTTCCGATGTGCAGTGGGAGGCAACGGCGCCTTTTGCCGATGTTGGCGCCAGATGGTTGTCTGTCAACCTGGTGCATCGACCCGGTTTGCAGGGGGAGTTGGTGAGTCGTATTGAGGAGTTGCTGATGAGTCAGGTGCGTCAGACCTGATCTGGACTGACCGTTTCCTTGACTGAGCAGGTAGGATGTTGAGCTTTTTCCTTAGAAAAAACGTGATCTGCGCAGGGGTGTTTGCGGCTGCCTGTGCGTGATGTTGGAAATTTCAGCAAAGGTGAGATCTGGGTCTCGCTCCTGCAGGCCATATCAATTGGTTATCATGTAATAAACTTTCAGAAATCGGCTTTTTTTCAAAAAAGATCACGATAAAGCTTGTAATAAAATTACATATCGGTATTATAGCAACTGTCGGGAGGCAACTCCCCCTAGTAAGGACCGAGTTGGTCTTCATCGTCTCAAAGGTTGAGACGTGAGTTTCTCCAAGGAATCGAGACCGCTGTGCCAAGGAACCGCACCACTTGTACTAGGTGTTAGCAACTTTATCGGAGAAAAGATTATGAACTACCCATTCGGTTATGACGTTACCCTGTACGGCTCCTGGTCCCAAGGCCAGTGGAACGCCACCAGCATCTACTACGCTGGCAAGAAGTAACGTTCGGCGGCACGCCCGCCACCTGCCTCGATGAGGCAAAGCGTCTCCAAGGAACCGAGTGCTGTGCCAGGGAACCGCACCACTAATTGACAATCAGTGTTAGCAACTTTAGGAGAACACCCTATGAATACCCAGTTTGAATACCAAGTCCGCCTGTACGGCACCTGGTCTGCTACCGACTGGAACGCATCTGCGCTCTACTACGCCGGTTAAGCAATCCACTCTGGCGGCGGAGCCGCCCATGCCTCAAAGCGCTGAGGCAGCATACTCTCCAAGGAACTGAGTCGTTGTGCCAAGGAACTGCACATTATTTGTGTTTGCAACGAATTTAGGAGAATGCCTTATGAACGCCCCATTCGATTACTCTGTGAATCTGATTGGCAGCTGGGCTAGCGCCAGCTGGAATGCGACCGCGATCTACTACGCTCGCTAAGCATCAACCTCGTGTAATTTCATCAGTTATTGGACCCCATCTGTGTCGTCGGCCCCTTTGGCCGGCGGAGTAAGGCCGAACATTTGTCATCCTTTGCGCCGGTAACCTTGTTGCCGGCGTTTTTTTATCCCTTTTCTCTGCATATCCCATCGATTTTCGCCACCTTGAGTGACAGTCAGATCTGCTCACCGGGATCACATTCCTGAGCATTTTCGCAACAGTTTCATGCTCCTTTTACTCCCTTCCCTTGCTGAGGGGGGGGGAAATCCGCATAATTGCGCCGCATCTGCCCCAGGCAGAAACTCTGTACCCCAAAATATTAAAAAATTAAAAATTAGGACATCCTATGATGGAAAAGCTCTTCAAGCTGAAGGCTCATGGGACCAGTGTGCGCCAAGAGGTGATCGCTGGCCTGACGACCTTCCTGGCTATGGCTTATATTATCTTCGTGAACCCCTCCATGCTGGAAATGGCTGGCATGGACTCAGGGGCTGTGTTCGTCGCCACCTGTCTGGCAGCCGCCATCGGTTGCTTTATCATGGGCTTTGTCGCCAACTACCCCATCGCTCTGGCACCCGGTATGGGCCTGAACGCCTTCTTCACCTTCGTGGTGGTGGGCCAGATGGGCTACTCCTGGCAGACCGCCCTGGGAGCGGTGTTCCTCTCCGGTATCTGCTTCCTGCTGCTCTCCCTGTTCAAGGTGCGTGAGTGGATCGTCAACGCCATTCCCATGTCTCTGCGTCTGGGCATCGCTGCCGGTATCGGTCTGTTTCTTGCCTTTATCGGCCTGCAAGGTGCCGGCATCATCGTCGATAACCCGGCTACCTTGGTGTCTCTGGGCGATGTGACCAAATTCGAGAGCATCATGGCGATGTTCAGCTTCCTGCTGGTGATCACCCTGGTGCACTTCCGCAACAAGGCGGCGGTGCTGATCAGCATCCTGGTGGTCAGTGCCGTGGCGGTTCTGACCGGCAAGCAGGAGTTCACCGGCATCATGTCCGCGCCACCCTCCATCACTCCGACCCTGATGCAGATGGATCTGGCCGGTGCCCTGGATGTGGGCATGGTCTCCGTGGTGTTTGCCTTCCTGTTTGTGGATCTGTTCGACACCTCAGGTACCCTGATTGCCGTGGCTCAGCGCGGCAACCTGCTGGACGACCGCGGCCGTCTGCCCCGGCTGCCCAAGGCGCTGTTTGCTGACTCCACCGCCACCATCGCCGGTGCCATGCTGGGGACCTCCACCACCACCAGTTACGTTGAGAGCACCGCGGGTGTGGCCTCCGGTGGCCGTACCGGCCTGACCGCCGTGGTGGTGGGCCTGATGTTCGTTGCCTGTCTGCTGTTCTCCCCTCTGGCGGGCATGGTGCCAGCTTACGCCACCACCGGCGCCCTGCTGTATGTGGCGATCCTGATGATGTCCGGCCTGGTGGGCGTGGACTGGGAAGATCTGACCGAAGCGGCGCCTGTGGTTCTGACCACCCTGGTGATGCTGCTCAGCTACTCCATCTCTCACGGCATCGCCGTTGGCTTTATCAGCTACGCGGCCCTGAAGCTGATGACCGGCCGGGTGAAAGAGCTGAACCCGGCAGTACTGGTGCTGGCACTGGCCTTTGTCGTCAAATACGCCGTGCTATAAAAAGCCTGTATAAAAAAGCAACGTATCGTGATGGGCGTCCCCTTTGGGGGCGCCTTTTCTCGTTTTTAAGATGAGCTTTGATCTGGCCTGGGTTATAAAGGAGGGATGAATTTTTATCAGTGATTCCGATGTCTTCTCTCTCTGTTCCCTACAAGCGCGTGGTGGTCAAGCTGGGTACCAGTGTCCTGACCTCAGGCGGAAACAGCCTGGACCGGGCCCACATGGTGGAGCTGGTCCGGCAGATGGCCCGCCTCAAGCGCGGCGGCTGCGAAATCATTCTGGTGACCTCAGGTGCCATTGCCGCCGGCCGTGAACACCTGGGGCAGCCGGACCTGCCCACCAGTGTGGCCAGCAAACAGATGCTGGCGGCGGTGGGTCAGAGCCACCTGATGCAAACCTGGGAGCACCTGTTCAACCTGTTCGATATGCACGTCGGCCAGATGTTGCTGACCCGGGCCGATCTCAATGACCGGGAGCGTTACCTCAATGCCCGGGACACCCTCAACGCCCTGCTGGATTTTGGCATCATCCCGGTGGTGAACGAGAATGATGCGGTGGCCACCGCCGAGATCAAGGTGGGGGACAACGACAACCTCTCCGCCCTGGTGGCGATGCTGGCGGACGCCGACAAACTGATCCTGCTGACCGATCAGAGTGGCTTGTTTACCGCCGATCCCCGCTCCAACCCGGATGCGCAGCTGATCAGCGAGGTCAACCGCATCACCGATGAGCTGCGCAAGCTGGCCGGTGGCAGTGGCACCAATCTGGGCACCGGAGGCATGGCCACCAAGCTGCAGGCGGCGGATGTGGCCCAGCGGGCCGGGATCCAGGTGGCCATCGCCGCCGGACACAGCGAAGGGGTGATCGAGCGGCTGGTGCGGGGGGAGTCGGTCGGCACCCGATTCTGTGCCGATGAAGCGCCCTTGGATGCCCGTAAGCAGTGGCTGTTGGCGGCGCCAGCGGCCAGCGGCTGTTTGACCGTGGACGAGGGGGCGGTTCGCGCCCTGGTGGAGAAGGGATCCAGCCTGCTGCCCAAGGGGATCACCGCCATCGACGGACGCTTCGAGCGCGGGGCGGCGGTCTCCATCTGCGACCCTAAGGGGCGAACCATAGGTCGAGGCATAGTGCGCTATGACCACATCAGCCTGACGCGCATCATCGGCTGCCATTCGGAGCAGATTGAGCAGCATCTGGGATTCAGCTACGGCACCGTGGCGGTGCATCGAAACGACTTGGTGATTCTATGACGACAGACTTACAACAGATGGGCCGTGACGCCCGTCGTGCCAGCTTTGCCCTGCTGAGTTTGGGCCGGGCCCAGAAAGATGCCCTGCTGCAGACCATCATCGAGCAGTTGCAGGCGCATCAGGCCACCATCCTTGAGGCCAACGCCGAGGATGTGAAGGAGGCCGAAGCCAACGGCATCAGTGGTGCCATGCTCGACCGTCTGCTGCTGACCCCGGAGCGGCTGACCGCCATCTGCGACGACATTCGTACCGTGATGGGCCTGCCGGATCCGGTCGGGGAGGATATCGACTCCAAGTTGCTGGAAAATGGCTTGCGCCTGAGCCGCCGCCGCATCCCTCTGGGGGTGCTGGGGGTGATCTACGAGGCGCGCCCCAATGTCACCATCGACGTGGCGGTACTGGCCCTTAAGACCGGCAATGCCGCCATCCTGCGTGGGGGCAAGGAGACCCTGCGCTCCAACCTGGCCCTGGTGGCGGTACTGCACCGGGCGCTGAAGGCCCACGGCCTGCCCAAAGCGGCCATCGGCCTAATTGCGGATCCGGACCGGGCCCTGGTGGCTCAGCTGCTGAAGCTGGACACCCACGTGGACATGATCATCCCCCGTGGTGGGGCTGGCCTGCATCAGCTGTGTAAGGAGCAAGCCACCATCCCGGTGATCACCGGCGGCATCGGCATCTGCCACCTGTTTGTGGACAGCAGCGCCGACCTGATGCGTGCCCTGGACGTGATTGAAAATGCCAAGGTGCAGCGCCCGACGGTGTGCAATGCCCTGGACACCCTGCTGGTGCATCAGGCCGTGGCCGCCGAGCTGTTGCCCAAGGTGAAATCCAGGCTGGCCCCTCAGGGGGTGACCCTCAAAGGCTGCGAGTCCAGCCGCTCACACATCGACATTGACGCCGCCGGCGAGGGCGATTTCGACCGCGAGTGGCTGTCTCTGACTCTGGGCATCAAGGTGGTGGCCGATGTGGATGAGGCCATTGAGCACATCCGCAGCCACTCCAGTGACCACTCCGAGTCGATCCTCACCCAGGATATGACCAACGCCAACTACTTTGCGGCCAGCATCAATTCGGCGGCGGTGTACGTCAATGCCAGCACCCGCTTTACCGACGGCAGCCAGTTTGGCCTGGGGGCCGAGGTGGCGGTAAGCACCCAGAAGCTGCATGCCCGCGGTCCCATGGGGCTGGAAGCCCTGACCACCTATAAGTGGTTGGCCGAAGGGGATTACCACATCCGCGGATAACTCTTTAAATGCCGGGTTAGTGTAGCTACACTAGCCCGGTTATCTATGCGGAAAAACCCATGAAATATCAGCATCGTCCTTTGGTTCGTCTCACCAATCGCATCGGCATCGCCGCCCTGGCTCTGCTGGTGTTGCCCTCTCTGGTGGCGGCCCTGGCGTTTCGTGGCGAAGCGGGTGAGCACTTCAGTTTTCTCAATCACAGCCTGTCTGAACTGGGCCGTTATGGTGAGACTTCGCCGATGGCGGTGATGGTCAATGGCGGGTTGTTCTTTGGCGGCTTGGCGCTGAGCCTGTCGTTTATCTTTTCTAACTGGCTGATTAACAGGAAATTCCGCTCGCCGTTGCTGGTGTGTGGGGTGCTGTTGAGTCTGTGTCTGTCCGGCTGCGGGCTGTTTCCGGTGAACGTGGGTAATTTGCACTCCAAGGCGATGATGGCCTTCTATGTGATGACCATCCTCTGTGCCCTGGTGTACTGCCGTTCCATCTTGATGGACAAGCCGCCGCGCTGGGGGGTGATTCCCGCGGTGGCGGCGGCGTCTCTGGCCACCACCCTGTTGTTGCGTCAGGATGCCCTGATGGTGTTGCAGGATCGCTACCCCTACGGCCTGTTTGGCGAAGTGCGTCCTACGATATGGTGGCCAGCCCTTACAGGCTGGCTGCTGCTGTTGTGCGTAACCCTGTGGCTGTTTTATGCCCTGGTATTGGTATTTCGCGACGCAGACGAGACGCCCCCCCTGGATGGCTGAGCGCCTCCAGGCTCTGTAACCACTCTCCCTGCGCCCAGGGGCCGGGGATGATCCTCAGCCAGCTGGCGCCCGCCTGTTGCCAGTGTGCCAGGCTGTCCAGCCTGTCTACCGGTTTGACGCCGTGATTCTGTGGTCCGTTGAGCAGCAGCAGAGGCTCCTGTTCCAGGGTGCTGGCCATGGGCACCGGGTGGTGCTGGCACACCTTGTCACAGTGCTCCTTATTGCGGCCATGAATTCGGGCAGTGGCGCAGCGGGCGGAGACCGCCAGTTGTGGCCAGCCGAAGCCGAGGATCTCCCCCTCCAGCCCCAGCTCATTGCCCGCTTCCAGCAGCAGTGCCATGTTCTCTTCGCTCATGTCGATGGGGGGCTGGTAGCCCATGGCCCCCAGCCTGGCGATCCACGCCAGGCTCTCTTTGTTGTAGATGTTGAGGTTGGCCCCGGCCCAGAACGGCTGATCCAGGTCTTTGAGCAGGGAGGCGGCGGTCAGGTCATTGGCTTCCACCATCAGGGAGTGCTGGCCACACACCTGTTCCACCAGCTTGAGCTCCCGCGGACCATTGACCAGGTTCAGGCTGGCCAGCACCACCTGAATGCCTCTGGACTGGGCAACCTCGGCCACCTCAAGCAGGGTGCGCAGGGAGGGGCGATCCCGTTTTTCGCAGACGGTTTCCCCGAGGACGATGCGCGCCACCGGCGCCTGGGTCAGGGTATCCAGCTGCTGGTTTTGTTGCTGACGGGTCAGGGGCCAGCAGTTGAGGGTCAGTGACAGTTTCATAGGGCCTCCTAGTGCCAGCTGCTCAGATAGGCGCCGGCGGTCACCAGGCCGCCTTCCGCCAGGGGTTTGAGCTGCAGATGCCATCCTGGCTCGCTTCGGTAATGCTCGGGATCCGCCAGCCAGCGGTCGATGGCTTCGCGCCACAGCCGGGTGACCTGACGGGTGTAATAGGGGCTGCGCTGCCGCCCTTCCAGTTTCAGGGCCGCCACCCCGGCTCGACCAAAGCGCGCCAGCAGCGGCAGGGTGGAGAGGGAGCAGGGGCGGGAGATGGGGTAGAGAGGCTTGCCCTCCACCAGGTACTGGCCCTTGCAAACCGTCGGGTAGCCGCCGGCCTCCCCGGGTTGCACCTTGTCCAGCAGGTGACCGTCCAGGCGAACGTGGCGTTCACCCTGATGCTCTTCCCAACTGACCAGGCTGCCTGGAGAGCAGGCGCCGCCTGAGTTGGGGGAGTGACCGCTGACATAGTGGGAGAGTTGGCAGCGTCCCTCGGCCATGACGCACAGGCTGCCGCCGGCGAACACCTCGATCTCCACCGGGCTTTCGGCACAGATCGCTTCCACGGTATCGATGTCCAGTACCCTGGGCAGCACCGCTCGGGTGATGCCAAACTCCCGGTGAAACAGTTTCAGGGTGGGCAGATTGGCGGCGCTGGCCTGTACCGACAGGTGGCGTTCTACCTCGGGGTAGTGCTTCTGGGCGAAGGCGAGCAGGCCGGGGTCGGCCATGATCAGCGCCTGGACGCCGGCCTCGGCGGCCACCGCCACCGCGTCCTGCCAACGGGACTCCTGGCCCGGTTGAGGGAAGGTGTTGATGGCCACCATCAGGGCCTTCTCCCGGCTCTGGCAGCGGCGGGCGGCCTCCTCAAGCTCTTGTGGGGTGAAGTTGATGCCGGCAAAGCGGCGGGCATTGGTGTCGTTCTTTAATCCGACATAGACGGCGTCGGCGCCCGCATCCAGGGCGTTGTCCAAGGCGGCCAGGTTGGCCACAGGAGCAAGCAGTTCCATTGTCCTTGTTCCAGGTTCCAGTATTGCGTCGTGTCACTCTACCCAAACCAACAAACCAGACTTTGATCCTGAACACTGATTGTGATGAATGCCCTGTTTACAATGTGTTTTTTGATCTGTGAATGGATTTCAGACCGCTATGAATCTGCCTAAACCGCCGGTTGCTCCCGTGGCACTGGCCCTGACGCCCCTGCTGACTCATCGTTTTGGTGAACTGGTTCGCCAAGGAGAGCTGGCGTTTCTTGAGGGACGACGCATCGCCATCGCACTCAATGGCGCCCCCTGGGCCCTGGCTCTGGGCCTGGAGCAGGGACAGTGGCAGGTGGAGTGGGCCAAAGGCGATGAGCCGGCGCAGCTTCAGGGGAGCCTGAAAGCCTTTGCCATCCTGGCCTGTGGCGAGGGAGACGCCGATGGACTGTTTTTCCAGCGGGAGCTGGAGATGCGGGGTGAGACAGAACTGGCGATGGAGCTTAAGGCCCTGCTGGGGCGGGTGAGTCTGTTGCCACCTGTGCCAGAGCCGGTTCTGGCGGCACTGGCCAGGCTCAGGACTATGCCTTTCCTGTCAGGATCAGGTATTTAGCCATCAGGGTGGCGTCGTCTTCCGGATGCTTGGGATCCGGGTCGATGCAGTCGATGGGGCAGACACTGACGCAGGTGGGTTTGTCGTAGTGGCCGACGCACTCGGTGCAGCGGTCAGGATCGATCTCATAGATCTCCTCACCCATGGTGATCGCCTGGTTGGGACACTCAGGTTCGCACATGTCGCAGTTGATGCAGCTGTCGAGAATGATTAGGGCCATGTCTACGTCTGTCGGTTATCGCTAAGGGCGGCGACTTTACCATAAGTTTAGCTGGGCAACAAAAGCGTGCTGCGCTTGACGTGGCGGCGGGGGCGGGTTTCTTTCTGTCGTCGGTGTGAGCCGCTGCCGACTCACATTGCCTGCCAAAGAGGTCAGGCATTGTGGTCATCATGGAGGCACCCGGTGACGTGAAGTGCCGGTGCACCTGGGCGACATCTCAGCCTTTCAACGTCATCCTCCCTTCTCTTCTTCTATAAATGTCTGCTTTTTAAGTCTTATTGTCTCGGTCTTGCTGCTCTGCCAAGGTGCAGGCGCTGAGCCCTTGTGGCTGAGTTTATGGGAGGTCCGGGGAAGAGCGCCTTGCGGGGCGCCGCTGCTCGGCGCGTCTTTGTCGTCTTTACTTGTTGGGCAACCGACACGGGGTCGGTTGATTCCAAGACCCATTATACAAGGAAGAGACAATGGCGATTACCTATGAGTTTGATACCAATGCCTGCGGCGCCGATGCCCGTGTACTCAAGCTGAGCAACAATGGCCCGGAGGTGTCCCTGAACCTGGGCGGTGCCAACGCCTTTGAAACCGAGATCCAGGGTGGCATCAGCACCCTGACCCCGCCCAAGGGCAAGTACTGGCATGTGGACATGAACACCGCCACCGGCGGGGTCTCCCTGGGCGGCACCCATGGCCCGGTGATCATGCCCTGCGGCTCCTCGGTACAGTGGTATCTGTCTGACCTGTGATGCCGCGAGAGAAACCGAAAAAAGGCGCCCTGAGGCGCCTTTTCTGTGTGCGATAACCGGTTAGGCCGGTTTGACCGGGTTGCGGGTGGTCTGCCCTTCATCCAGGTTGCGCATCAGGATGGCGTGGCTCAGATCCAGCTCTTCGGGCAGAGGCAGATAAACGGTATGGCCATTGCCCGGGGCAATCTCCATCTTCTCGCCCTTGCGGTTCTCGATGTGCTCCAGGTTGAAGTTGAGGTTGCCCGCCGGGGTCATCAGTTCAACGCTGTTGCCCGCTTCGAAGCGGTTTTTCACCAGTACCTCTGCCAGACCCTGAGCGTTGCGCTCGCCGGTCAGCTCGCCGACAAACTGCTGCTTCTCGGAGACCGAGTAGCCATAGTCGTAGTTCTGGTACTCGTCGTGGGTGTGACGGCGCAGGAAGCCCTCGGTGTAGCCGCGGTGGGCCAGGGATTCCAGGGAGAGCATCAGGTTGGGGTCGAAAGGACGGCCGGCGGCGGCATCGTCGATGGCCTTGCGATAGAGCTGGGCGGTGCGGGCCACGTAGTAGAAGCTCTTGGTCCGGCCTTCGATCTTCAGGGAGTGCACCCCCATCTTGGCCAGGCGCTCCACGTGCTGGATGGCACGCAGGTCCTTGGAGTTCATGATGTAGGTGCCGTGCTCATCCTCGAAGGCGGGCATGTACTCGCCGGGGCGGTTGGCTTCCTGCAGCAGCACCACCTGATCGCTGGTGGGACCCTGGCCCAGGGTGGGCTCTATCATCTGCACGCCGTTGTCGGCAGGGTTGACCGCCACCACGTCGCCGGACTCGTTCTCCTTGGCGTCGTGGACGTTGTAGTTCCAGCGACAGGCGTTGGTGCAGGTGCCCTGGTTGGGGTCGCGCTTATTGATGTAGCCGGAGAGCAGGCAGCGGCCGGAGTAGGCCATGCACAGGGCGCCGTGAACGAACACCTCCAGCTCCATCTCGGGGCACTGCTGGCGGATCTCTTCGATCTCATCCAGAGAGAGCTCCCGGGAAAGGATAACCCGATCGATCCCCTGGCGCTCCCAGAACTTGACGCTGGCCCAGTTGATGGCGTTGGCCTGCACCGACAGATGGATGCTCTGCTCGGGGAAGGCGTCTTTTACCATCATGATCAGCCCGGGATCGGACATGATCAGCGCATCCGGCTTCATCTGAATCACCGGCTCAATGTCGCGCAGGTAGGTTTTCAGCTTGGAGTTGTGAGGAGCGATGTTCGACACCACATACAGCTTCTTGCCCAGCTGGTGGGCCTCGTCGATACCCGTAGCCAGGTTGTCCAGGTTGAAGTCATTGTTGCGCACCCTCAGGCTGTAACGGGGCTGACCGGCGTAGACCGCATCGGCACCGTAGGCGAAGGCGTAGCGCATATTTTTCAAAGTCCCGGCTGGGGACAGCAGTTCTGGCTTAAACATGGTGTTCCTAAAGCTCCTCAAGGCGGCGGGCATTCTACAAATGGCCGCCTCCGGATGCAAATTTTGATTATAAAGTAGCCGCTAATTTTGTGTGGTTACTAGGGTGTGTTTATCTTTGGTGTTTAGAATTTGGCCGAGGATGACGACGACTAATCAAGGAGTTCGATTGTGGGCATAGTTGCTCTACGTCAAAATCGAACGACGATGAGTAGTTGTCGTCAGTCCGGCCCCGAAGGGCGCTCTGTTTAGCCAAGGTAGCAATCCATTTGGAAGATAGTGCTATCAATTCGAGGCCTCGGCGACCGGGTGCTGGCGCAAAAATATTCAGCAAAGGTCAACACACCCTACTGTCGTGCCAGTCGGATATTCGCGGGCACCGGTTCGAAGTCGCTGCGGTAGGGGTTGATGTCCAGGCCACCGCGACGGGTGTAGCGGGCATAGACGGTCAGCTTTTCGCAGCCGCAGTAACGTTTGAGATCCATAAAGATCCGCTCCACACACTGCTCATGGAACTCGTTGTGGCGACGGAAACTGATGAGGTAGCGCAGCAGCTTTTCCCGGTCGATGGCTTGCCCTTGGTAACGGATCAGCACGCTGCCCCAGTCGGGTTGGGAGGTGATCAGGCAGTTGGACTTGAGCAGGTTGGAGCGCAGGGTTTCCTCCACCTTGTCTCCAGTGGCCGCGTCTTGCAGATAGTCCGGATTGAACTCGTAGTCGTCGATGGCGATGTCCAGATCATCGATCAGCTCACCTTCCAGCTCGGCGACCTGCTCTGCTTCAAACTCCGCGGGCAGCAGTATACGAACACTCACTTTGCCCTGAGCGCATTCGGACAGGTCCTTGGTCAGGGCTTGCTGCACCGCGTCGACACTGTCGAATTTGGTCTGGTTGAAGCTGTTGAGGTAGAGCTTGAAGGATTTAGACTCCACCAGGTTCTTGGAGGTCACCGGCAGGGTAAAATGGGCGATGGCCACCATGGGCTTGCCTTTGCCATTCAGCCAGGAGAGTTCGAAACCTGTCCAGACATCGGCGCCGTCAAAGGGCAGCGCATCGTCCAGGCCGATGGCATCCCGGTTCAACTGGCGCGGCACGCCCTGCAGCAGTTCAGGGGCGTAATGGTCCTGGTACTGGGTCTGGTGGCCCAGAGTCAGCCCCTCGAGGGCTTCGGCGCCCTGATAGGGATCGTGGTGATCTGTCATAGTGATTCCGAAACGTGGCACAATATCCCGCTATTCTAACCCAGAGATGCCAACCCCATGAACCACAGCTCGCCTCTTGGCCAGTTTTTCGACCGCCACGCCTCTGCCTGGACCCAGACCCACGGCCATCTGCCCGTGACCGATCGCAGCGAATCCGGCCCCGCCAGTGCCGGAGAGCATGAGCTGGGACAGCTCTGGCAGCCTGCGGCCCGTGATGCGGCAGATTTCGGCAACCTGGCCCAGGCCCTGGAGCTGGAGTTGCACCCCGCCCTGGCCGAGTTCTACGGTCACTTCTATGGGGGTAACCCGGGATTCGATGCCTCCTTCGGCGCCGGCGAACTGCTGCAGCCCTGGAACGAGGAGGACTTCGAGTTTCTCCAGGAGAACCTGATCGGCCATGCCCTGATGAAGCAGAAACTGAAGCAGCCGCCCACCTGGTTCATCGGCGTGATGGCGGACTCGGACCTGATGCTGGTGCTGGACAACGGCGACGGCTCCATCTGGCTGGAGTTACCGGGCAAGGAACCCGAAACCCGGGTGGCGGATTCCCTGGAGGCGTTGTTTGACAGCCTCTCCCCCAGGGTGGTTTTGCCAGAGCCCATGCCGGTGGAGCCACCGCGACCCGGTTTCTGGGCTAGGGTGAAAATCATGCTGGGGCATTTGACCGGCCGCAGTTAGTCTGCGATTCCAAGGAGAGAGTTATGTCAGTGATGACCCCCTGGCGTTCCCTTGTGGGGACCTTACTGCTGTTGTCTTTCAGCGCCCTTGCCAGCCTGGAGCAGGCCTTTCCGGAGCTGGCCGACCCTGACGCGCGCTACCTCATCTACTCCCACGGCTACATCGTCGAGGGCGACGATCCCAGGCCCATAAGTCCCAGGTGGGGGCTGTACGATTACCCGGATGTGCTTCGGGCCCTGAGCAGCGATGAGTACCGCCTGATTGCCCATCACAGACCTGCAGGCACCGAGCCCTTTGGTTACGCCAAGTCACTGGCGGCCAGGGTCGAGGGGTTGATGGCCGATGGCGTACCGGCCCACAACATTACCCTGATGGGGTTTTCCCGAGGGGGCGCCCTGTCGGTGCTGACCGCCAACGAGCTCAGGGAGACGGAGATCAATCTGGTGATTCTGGCAGGCTGCGCCGGGCTGGTGAAAGGGCACCCTGAGGTGCAAGCCTATGGCCGGGTGCTCTCCATCTATGAGACCACGGATCAGGTGGGCTCCTGTCAGTTTCTGATGGACCGCAGCCCCGGCGTCAGCAGCTTCGAAGAGGTAGCGATCACCACAGGCCAGGGGCACGGTGCCTTCTATCTGCCTCGGCAGGCGTGGTTGGCGCCGGTCAAAGAGTGGATGGCTGCTACAAAGGGGTAAACGGCCTCGAATGAGGCCGTTTTTTAAGGGACTAGAAGAAGCCCAGAGGGTTGGGGTCATAGCTCACCAGCAGGTTTTTGGTCTGCTGGTAGTTGGACAGCGCCACCTTATGGGTTTCCCGTCCGATGCCCGATTGCTTGTAGCCGCCGAAGGTGGCGTGGGCCGGGTAGAGGTGATAGCAGTTGACCCAGATTCTGCCGGCTTCGATGGCCCGGCCCAGGCGCATGGCCCGGTTCTGATCCATGGTCCACACTCCGGCACCCAGGCCATAGCTGGTGTCGTTGGCGATGGCGATCGCCTCCGCCTCATCCTTGAAGGTGGTGATCCCCAGGGTGGGGCCGAAGATCTCCTCCTGGAACACCCTCATGTCGTTGGTGCCCTTGAGCAGGGTGGGCTGCACATAGAAGCCGCCGCTGCCATCGGCCGGGGTAAAGGCATCGCCGCCCAGGAGGAACTCGGCGCCCTCCTCGCGGGCTACTTTCATGTAGCTCATGATCTTATCGAACTGTTCCTGAGACGCCTGGGCGCCCACCTGGGTCTCGGTATCCAGGGGGTTGCCCTGCTTAATCGCCTTGGCCCGCTCCAGCACCCGCTCGATAAAGCGGTCGTAGATGGACTCCTGCACCAGCGCCCTGGACGGGCAGGTACATACTTCCCCCTGATTGAAGAAGCCCAGCAACAGCCCTTCGACGCACTTGTCGATATAGGCGTCATCCTGATCCATGATGTCTTCGAAGTAGATGTTGGGGGATTTACCCCCCAGCTCCAGGGTCACCGGGATCAGGTTATCCGCTCCCTGATGCATGATATGTCGCCCCACCTGGGTGGAGCCGGTGAAGGCCAGCTTGCGGATGCGCTTGGAGCTGGCCAGGGCCTGTCCCGCCTCCTCACCAAAGCCGTTGACCACATTGACCACCCCCTCGGGCAGCAGATCGCCGATGGTTTCCATCAGCACCAGGATGCTGGCCGGGGTCTGTTCCGCAGGCTTGAGCACCACGCAGCAGCCCGCCGCCAGGGCAGGAGCCAGCTTCCAGGCAGCCATCAGCAGCGGGAAGTTCCAGGGGATGATCTGTCCCACCACGCCGATGGGCTCGTGAAAGTGGTAGGCGTTGGTGTGGGCATCCAGCTGGCCGATGCTGCCCTCCTGGGCGCGCAGGGCGCCGGCGAAGTAGCGGAAGTGGTCCACGCACAGGGGCAGATCCGCCGCCAGGGTTTCGCGGATTGGCTTGCCGTTGTCCCAGGTCTCCACCAGGGCCAGAACCTCGCTGTTGGCCTCGATGCGGTCGGCAATTTTCAGCAACAGGTTGGCCCGCTCGGCGGCGGCGGTGTTACCCCAGATGGGCTGGGCCTTATGGGCGGCATCCAGGGCCAACTCGATGTCTTCGGCACTGGATCGGGGAATTTCGCAGATGGTGGAGCCGTCCACCGGTGTGGTATTGGGGAAGTAACGACCCTGAACCGGCTCAACCCACTGGCCGCCGATGAAGTTCTGGTAACGGGATTTAAAGCTGAACAGGCCCCCTGGGGTGCCGGGCTTCTGGTAGATCATGGTGCGTCTCCTTCGCGGTTTGCGAGCTCCGGCACGGCGGAGACGACCTGCCCTGATACGACTTGGGCTTCGGCGGTGCCGAATGCTCTGTGGATGGTGGCTCTGTGATGAGCCGATATCTGAGTATGCCGGGGTTGGGCGCCATTGCCCATCGACTTTAGTCGTAGGGGCAGAGGTCGATGGGGCTGCCTCAGCCGGTCCAACTGAGCTTAGATCAGATCCCAGGAGAGGTTGGAGACCAGGCGACAGTCGTGGCAGACGAAGTGGAACAGGTCGTGGATGGTCTCGCCCAGGAACCACTCCTGATTGCCGCAGCGAGGGCAGGGCCTGGCCTTCTCCTCCTCCAGCGATCCCCCGCCGACCCGGTAGAGGTAGTAGTAGGTGGGGACCTGGGTCAGATACTCGAGGCGACCTCGTAGATCCCAGCCCCGACGGAACAGGGCGCTGTTGACGCTGGTGATCTCATCCAGGGCGGCGAACTCCACGGCGCCGCTGCCGGCCATCTGCAGTTCATCACAGGCCTGCCATTCACTCTGCCACTTGATCAGCGCCTTGTGGTCGCCGTTGAAGGTGGCGGGCAGCCGGTACAGGGGCACGGGCATCATGGTCTCGCCGTCCCTCAGTGGCGAGCAGGTGTGCACATAGGTGGTGTACAGCAGTTGCCAGTTGCTGGGCAGCACCGGGGAGCTGGCTTCACTGTTGATGTCCCGGCCCAACACCTTGAGCCGGGGACGGGTCAGTTTGGCCTCTGCCAGCAGGTCGATGCGCCTTTGGGCCCAGTCGGAGTGAAACCTTGGGTGCAGGCTCTCCTCTTCCGGGCACAGGGCGCGCAGCCTGAACTCGGCGTCGTGCTGCATCACCGGAAACTCTTTCCCCAGAATCTGGCCATTGGCCCGCCACGCTTCCACCAGTTGATTGATGGCGTACTCCACCTGAGAGAGGGTGGTGTCGGCAAAGCACTCAAAGCGAAGTTCAACCAGATACATAGGGGGCTCCAATACAGTCAGGCGGGCAATTATAGCGACCGGACCAAGGGGAGCAAGGGGATGACTCTCCCGTTATGACCTGGAGGGGCGTCAGCCCAGTTTGGACTCCAGCGCGGCAAGCCGGGCAGTCAGCTCCTGCACCTGGCGTTCCAGCTGGCTGAGGCGATCCTCCTCAGCGGGGGGCGGCTGCGGTGATTCAGGCACCTGCGCCAGAACGCCTTCGGGATCCGCCTGGTAAGCCTTGATCGCCTGGATCAGCGCCGGCATGGGGTGACGCCCTGTGGCGGCGGCCTTCAGCTTGGCCAGGGTGACCTCCTGCCCCTGACGGTGCAGTTTGGCCAAGGCGAGAAGAATGTCTTGGTTCATGTTGATAAAAAGTAGTGAGATTTACCAACAGTGTGGCGCAAATCCTAAAACTGACACAAGGAATATATTTAAATTATTGAAAGTTAACGGTTTTAACTTTTGGCAAACCTCTTGCTATTCCTTAGCCGTTATCGAATTTGACAAGGAGAACGAAGAATGAAGAACCAACTGATGCTGCCTGCCGCCATTGCCCTGACTCTGAGCCTGTCCGGATGTGTTGTTGCCGTTGGCGGCGACGGCTGGGAGGGCGACTCCTGGGATGGCGATAGCCACAGCTCCTGGGAGGAGGTGGAGAAGCGCAATCGGGAGAGGCTGTCCCAGCTGAGCCCCGGCATGAGTGTGGATCAGGTGGTGGCGCTGATGGGCACCGCCGAGTTTAATGAGTTTTACCGTGAAGAGAGCAAAGAGGTTCAGGTGCTGTTCTATCGAACCCACCGCACCAAGGGTGACGGCAAGACCTCTAAGGACGAGTGCACCCCGGTGGTGTTCGAGGGAGGCAAGGTGGTGGGCTGGGGCAACAAGGCCTACAGCAACTCCATCTAAGGGGGAGGCAGAGAATCAGAAACGCCGGCCTTGCCGGCGTTTTTTTGTCTCTAGTTTTTGTGCAGCAGGGTGTCCAGTTGATCGATCACTTCACTCCACTCTCCGTCGCTGCTGCGTCCCTCCCTAAGAAAGTCGGCCTGCGCCTGGGTCCAGAAGCCTGCAGCTTCGATGGGGGTGTCGGCGTCGAGATGATAGCCCTGAATAAAGTGGGAGACGGAAACTGGATCACTGGCCATGCCCAGCTGGTCGAACAGGTTGTTCAGATTGGCTTTGGTGGTGTCCATAACTGCATCCTTTCCATTGAAGAATCACCTTGAGTGTAGTCTCAAAGCTGAGCCTTGGCCGGGCCTTAAACCAATGGTCGGGGTACACTGGAAAAAGATCTTGTGTTATCAAGGTGTATCCAGAGAGAGTTGAACGCAGGAGAGAGAGTATGGGCCAAGGGCAGAGCGCTGAGATCAAGGCCAGCTACCTGACGGCTGAAGAGCTGAGGGTTGCGGCTTCGTTGCTCTACAACGCCTACCACGATGACCTGTTTTTTCAGCAGGCTTTCGGCCGGCAGGGCTATGGCCAGAAGCTCCGGGCTGCGTTGCGTGAGGAGCTGGCGGAGCTGTGGCAGCACAAACAGAAGCTGGTGGGTTTTTATCAGGAGGATGTCCTGGTGGCGGTCGCCTGTATCGTCGACAAGGAGTACCCGCAAGGGGAGAGCCGTTACTGGTATTGGCGACTGAAGATGGCTTTGGGCACAGGCTGGAGCCCTACCCGTCACTGGATGGAGCGGGAAGATGAGCTCAAGGGGATGTTGCCCGGGGACGATTACTGGTTGTTGCAGTTGATTGCCGTCCATCCCCAGCATCAGAATCAGGGGATCGGTGGCCAGGTTCTGGCCTCTTTGCTGCAACTGTTGTCTGAGAGTGACTCGCAGGGATTGGCGGTGTTTGTGTCCCAGCCCCAGCATGAACAGTTGTTTGCCCGAAAGGGGTTCAAGTCCATGGAAAAGGTGACATTGGGCGACGTTACCGGTCAATTAATGTACTTCGATGCGGCCGATCGGGATGGTGTGGCTCAATCGGTCTGATGGATTTTGTGCGAGATCTCTTACAAGCCTGTAGGAAAATGGTGGGTCTTTTGGCAGGTCCAATCTCGTTATCAAAATCCAAGTAATTGATTGTAAGGAATAAAGGCTAATTACAACCCTCGAATCGACCAATAATCCACCAGCCATTGATTTGGTCCCCTATCTTGTTTGTTTCTGTGATCTGAGTAGACTTTAAGGTGTGCCAAGGGAACAGGCTTCTAAACCGACTTGGAGATGCGTGACAGGGAGTCGCCATTTAAGAGACGGTTTGGGCGAACCGGACAGACATCACTAGGATGGTGAGACTTGAAAGGGGAGCCGCTCTGCCAGGATTGCAGAATCCCAAGGAAGGTACAGGACACCTCCAGGACGGAGATGCGTTCGATAACAGGATGTTATCGTGTTAAGGAGAACAGTACAGCAATGTACAGGGATGCTGAAGGATCAGCACAGGGAAGATCGCAGGAAGCGAGTGGTACGCAAGGATGATGCAGGGAGCACGAATTATAGCGGGATTGCTTAGCGTGTAATATCTAGGGGCGCACTCTGTGCGCCCCGTTCTATTTGTGGTTTCAAAAAGTATCGCCCCGGGGTCAGAGATTCTCTCCGTTGAGGCTGGCCAAAGGAAGCCGCAATAAAAAAGCCTGACTCGCGTCAGGCTTTTTTATTGCTTTTTAGGCTACTTGCAACCACTGGAGCAGCTGCCGCTGGAGCAATTGGAGGCCGGTGCACGGCCTCCGCCGCAACCGCCGATGCGTCCTTTGCTTTGAGGCACCTCTTGCCACTCGGGCTCAGGGTAGAAGGGCATCTCCACATCCTTGAGCTTCTTGCCGCTCATCACCACAGTGGCGTGCAGCCGGTTCATGCCATCGGTGGAGAACTCACACTGATAGCGGGTGTTCCACCCCAGCCCCTGGCCGGCAATAAAGCCCAGACGGGCGCGCACTCTGGCGGTGCTGACCCACTGCAGACGCCGTTTTTGGCAGACCCGCTTGGCATGAAATTCGGCGATCTCGGAGATCTGCCTCAGCTGCCAGAAGATGGCGGCGATTCCGCACACCACCAGTCCCAGAATAAGATCGGTGAGATTCAACATTCCCTACGCCTTAACACTTTGCATGAGGTGGCCGATGGCTTCCGCCAGGGCCTGATCCCGCTCGGGGTCCCTCAGGACACTTAAAACCTGTTGACGTAACGTTGGCATGGAAACCAGATCAGAGTAAAGAGCTACGAACAGGGTTTTGTCCAGTTTTGCCAGTCGGGTCAGGTAGGCCTTGAGCAGAGGCGGGTGGGTCAAGGCCTCCCAACAGCGGGCGGCGATCACCACCAGAGTGTCGGCGCTGGCCTGGGGCAGGGCCAGCTCGATCGCCTTGGTCAGGGACGCTTTGTGTCCAGCCAATCCGCGCAGGGCCATCTGGTTGATGGCGTCGTGATCCCCCTCTCCCATCAGGGTCAGCCAGGCTTTGGCCATCTGGGGTGAGCAGGGGAAGTGCTCCGCCACTGAGGCAAAGGCGGCCAGGGGTTCTGGGGGCATCTGGCCGATGGCCACCGGCAGCTCCTCCTCCCGTTGCGCCAGGCTGAGACGGGCCAGGTTGTCCGCCAGTCCCTGCAGGCCCAGCTGCTGCCAGTTGTCCCAGCCCAACTGACCTTTCAGGTAGCTTTGGCAGTGTTCGTAATAGATGGAGGCGGGGCGGGCCAGCTGGGCATTGATGCGGGCATGGAACACCGCCAGCTTGTCCTGACTGGGCTGAAAGATAAAGGGGTTACTCTTGAGCTGTTCCTGCTGCTCCTGGGTCATGGGGGCGGTGGGGTCCTTGCCCAGGGCGTCCACCACGGTCTGCAGAAACTGGCTGCGGGCGGCGGGGTTCAGCAGGCCACGCTCATCCAGGGGCAGCTTGATGAACCAGATGTAGTGGTCCTGGGACAGGGCCGGATTCCAGAACAGTACCCCAAGCCAGGCATGGCCGCTGCGGGGATAGGGGTAGGGGCTTTGGGTCGCCTCCACCTGGGCAAACTCGATGGGATCCAGGGGAACCACCCGGCGTCCCAGGTCGAATACCTGATACTGGACCCCTGCGGCCTGGAGGAACTGATGCAAAGTGGTGATGTTTTCCATGAGCGCTCTCTGGTTTCTGGCACGGCTGTAAAGCAATTGAGCGCGCTATTATAGGGGCAAGCAGAATCCGATGGTATGATTCCGCACCATTTGATCCCCGGGAGTGAGAGATGACCCTGAAGATGGCGGTTCGCCGCGAGCTTGAGCGGTTGCAGGCGCAATTGATTCAAGATGGCTTGTGGCAGTCTGAGCCGGTGCCGGCCCAGGCGCTGGCCAGTACTCAGCCCTTTGCCGTGGACACCCTGAGGTTTGAGCAGTGGCTTCAGTTTATCTACCTGCCCAGGCTGTTTGCCCTGCTGGACGCCGGGGCGCCTTTGCCCACCAAGGTGGCGGTGGCGCCCATGGCGGAAGAGGCCCTGGCGGGCCGTGACGAGGTGATTGCCCTGTTGTCGAAGCTGGACTCCCTGATGAGTGAGGCACAAGATGCTTGAGATTCTGTTTGAAGATGAGCATCTGGTGGCGGTGCACAAACCCAGTGGCCTGCTGGTGCACCGCAGCTGGTTGGCTAAGCGGGAAACCGAGTTTGCCATGCAGATGGTTCGGGATCAGGTGGGGTGTCATGTGTACCCGCTGCACCGGTTGGACCGGCCCACGTCGGGCATCCTGCTGTTTGGCAAGTCCGCAGAGATTGCCCGAATTATGCAGCCCCAGTTTGCCGAGCGCGGTATCCACAAAGAGTATCTGGCCCTGGTCAGGGGGTACCTCAATGAGGGGGGAGAGCTGGATTACCCTCTGAAGGAGGAGCTGGATAAGATCGCCGACGCCCAGGCGGATCAGGATAAGGAGGCTCAGGAAGCGGTCACCTGTTATCGTCCTCTTCATCGGGTGGAGCTGCCCTATCCGGTCGGACGTTACGACAGTTGCCGTTATACCCTGGTGGCGATGAAGCCGCTGACCGGTCGCAAGCATCAGCTGCGCCGCCATATGGCGCACCTGCGCCATCCCATTATCGGCGACACCAGCCATGGCGACGGACGCCATAACAAGTTCTACCGGGATCATTTCGGGGTGCAGCGTCTGTGGTTATTGGCCAAGGCTTTGTGCTTCGATCATCCGGTGACCGGAGAGCGCATCGAGTTGGAGACTAAGCTGGAGGAGGAGTGGCTGCGCCTGTTCGAGGCATTTGGCTGGTCAACAGAGCAGCAGGCTTATCGCCTTTTGGAGCCGCTGGGGGCGGATTGAGGCAGGGAGCCCAGGCGCTCCATATGGGTGTGGGTGAAATAGGTCAGGCGGCGGATACGCTGCCGCTTGACGTGAATCCTGTGATGAGTACGACGTACTCTCTGACGGAACTGCATCCTGCCTCCGTTGGCGCGGTTGTTGCGCCTTTTCGGTCCTTACAGTAAGGTGGAATTGGGAATTTATCAAGTCATTAACAGGATGTAGTTCGATGGCCAGGATCAGTGTGTTAGTGGGGTCGGTGTATGGTGGAGCCGAGTTCACGGCGGAGCAGGTATGTCAGGCTCTGCAGGTACAAGGCCATCAGGCTGCCATCAGTGATGCCCAGTCTGCGGATCAACTGCTGGCGGAGGGCAGCGACGCCTGGCTGGTGGTGACCTCCACCACAGGCAGCGGCGACCTTCCCGACAACCTGCTTCCCCTTTTCCTTTCTCTCAACGAGCAGTTTCCCCTGGTGCCCAAGTTGCGCTACGGCGTGATTGCCCTGGGTGACTCCAGCTACGGAGACACCTTCTGTGGTGCCGGGCGCCAGTTCGATGAGCTGCTCGCCGAACTGACCGCCGTGCGCATCGGAGAGCGTCTGCAGATCGATGCCTGCGAGACCATGGAGCCCGAGCAGGTGGCTCTGCCCTGGGTGGAGTCCTGGCAGAGACAGCTCTGCGAGGCACTGGTCGAGGCGTAGTCGAGGGGTTATGACCAAAAGCTGGTTCCGCAGTCTGCAAAGGGTCGGTAAGGCCCTGATGGTGCCGGTGGCGGTGCTGCCGGCTGCGGGTCTCCTGTTGGGGTTGGGCACCAGCCCTCTGGGTATCTTCCCCGAGGTGGTGCAGAGTTTGCTGCTGCAGACCGGCTCGGTGATCTTCAGCCTTCTGCCCCTGCTGTTCGCCATGGCCATCGCCCTCTCTTTCTGTCATCAGGACGGTTCCGCCTCGGTGTCGGCGGTCATTGGCTATGGGGTGATGCTGGCCACCATGTCGGTGCTGGCCCAGGTGTATGGCTGGGAGACCAGCACGGTGCTGGGGATGTCGACGCTCAATACCGGCGCCCTGGGGGGCGTCCTCAGCGGGGCGGTGACCTCTATGGTGTACCGCCGCTGCTACCGGGCCGAACTGCCGGAGTTTCTCGGCTTCTTCGCCGGTCGCCGGCTGGTGCCTCTGGCCAATGTGCCTGCGGCCATCCTGCTGGGGCTGTTGATGGCCAGTCTCTGGCCCTGGATGACCCTGCTGCTGGATAAGGTCTCTCACTGGGTGGTGTATCAGCAACCGATGCTGGCCTGGGGAGTCTATGGTCTGGTGGAGCGACTGCTGATCCCTCTGGGGCTGCATCATATCTGGAACCTGCCGTTCTACTACGAGGTGGGCAGCTTCTCCACCCCTGCCGGCTACCTGATTCAGGGCGAGGTGGGGCGCTTCCTGGCGGGAGATCCCGATGCCGGACACCTGGCGGGAGGCTATCTGGTGAAGGTGTGGGGGTTGCCGGCGGCGGCCCTGGCCATCTGGCGCTGTGCCGATGTCAATCAGCGCACCCAGACCGCGGGGGTGATGTTCTCCGCCGGACTGACCTGCGCCATCACCGGTGTTACCGAGCCTGTGGAGTTTGTCTTCCTGTTTGTGGCGCCGCTGCTCTATCTGGTGCACGCCCTGCTGACCGGCCTGGCCTATGTGCTGGCCATCGCCGTGGATTTCCACCACGGGCTGGTGTTCTCCCAGGGGCTGCTGGACTTTAGCCTGTTCTACCACCTCTCCCGCAACGACATCTGGTTCTGGGTGCTGGGGATCCTCTACGGGGTGGCCTACTATTTCCTGTTCAGCTTTGTGATCACCCGCTTTAATCTGCCGACTCCGGGGCGAACCCCCCACGAGGCCAAAGAGGAGATCAGCGCCGAGGAGGTGCTCAGCGCCCTGGGCGGCGGGGACAATATCCGGGATCTGGATGCCTGTCTGACCCGCCTTCGGGTGAGTGTCCATCAGGCCGCCATGGTCAAGGAACCCCAACTCAAGCAGCTTGGCGCCAAGGGAGTGGTGGTGATCGGCGATGGTGTCCAGGTGGTGTTTGGCCCCCAGGCTGAGAAGCTGCGGGGGGAGATGCAGGAACTGTTGCTGCGCGCCTGACATGGGTGTGAATGAACGAAGCCGCTGTGCAGCGGCTTCTCTTACCCTATCGCTTGTCTTTTTTAGTCAAACCAGACTTCCAGCCGCTGGCCATTGAAGGCGATATCCTGAATGGTCACCTGACCTTCGTAGTAGCGGTCTCTGATCAGATTGGCAACCTTGTCGGCCCCATTTACTTCGGCAAAAGTGGCCACGTCATCGCCGTTGCACACCAGCTTGTCCAGCACCCGGTAGGGATTGACCCGGTACACTTTCATGGTGTTGTGGAAGGTGAGACGGCTGTTGGAGAGTGAGGCTTTGCAGGTGGCGATCAATGACTGCTCCATGGCGGAGGTCATGGCCGCCTGTGCGGGCAGAGCGAGGGCCATACCCAGGGCGGCGGCGGTAAGAGTCAGTGCTTTCATTCCTTTCTCCTTGGTATATCCCAGGGGTGATTGGGGGTGATCGTGTCCCACTAAGCATGGTGGCTCAGGTATGTTCAGGTGGTTACAAAGGGTAAAAGGGTGTGTCCCTGATTGCGGCCAGACGGCCAGAAAGATGGAGGTGGTTCATTTGGGTGAGAAAAGCCTGAGAAAAGTGTGTCTGCACTGAAACAAAAAAAGCCCGCTTAAGCGGGCTTTTTGTCAGGGGCACGGCCTTTTAGGACCGTTTTTTGCTCTGCGTGGCTTATTCAGCGCTGCGCAGCAGCTCGTTGATGCCCACCTTGGAGCGGGTCTTGGCGTCCACCTTCTTCACGATGATGGCCGCGTACAGGTTACAGGAGCCATCGGAGGAGGGCAGGGTGCCGGAGACGACCACGGAGCCGGCAGGCACGCGGCCGTAGTGAACTTCACCGGTTTCACGGTCATAGATGCGGGTGCTCTGGCCCAGGTAAACGCCCATGGAGATGACGGAGCCCTCCTCGACGATGACGCCTTCCACCACTTCGGAACGGGCACCGATGAAGCAGTTGTCCTCGATGATGGTGGGGCTGGCCTGCAGGGGCTCCAGAACGCCGCCGATGCCAACACCGCCGGAGAGGTGCACGTTCTTACCAATCTGAGCACAGGAGCCCACGGTGGCCCAGGTGTCCACCATGGTGCCTTCATCGACGTAGGCGCCAATGTTGACGTAGGAGGGCATCAGTACGGTGTTGCGGCCAACAAAGGCGCCCTGACGCACGGTGGCGGGCGGCACCACGCGGATGCTTTCCTGACGGAAACGGGCATCGTCGTAGTCGGCGAACTTCATGGGCACCTTGTCGAAGTAGCGGGTCTCGCCGCCCTCCATCACCTGGTTGTCGAACAGGCGGAAGGAGAGCAGTACCGCTTTCTTCAGCCACTCATTCACCACCCACTGACCGTTCTGTTTCTCTGCAACGCGGGCCTGGCCTTTATCCAGCAGATCCAGGGCGTGTTTCACGTCCTGAACCAGGGCGGCGTCGGCATTGGCTGGGGTGATGTCGGCGCGGCGCTCAAAAGCGGCTTCAATGCGTTGTTGCAGTTCGGTCATCGAATTAATCCTCTGCTATTCGGTGGTTAATGCTTGGGTTAGGGATTCCCGGAAGTGGCTTTGCTGTTCCGGGGTCAGGGCGGCACCGTCCGGGTTAGCCAGCATGAAGAGATCTTCAGCTTTTTCACCCACGGTGGTGATCTTAGCGGAGTGCACAATGAGGCCACACTGATCCACAACCTGACCGATTCGGGCCAGCAGGCCGGGAGAATCCAAGGAGATGATCTCCACCATCGAACCCTGCTTGCGCTTGGCCGGAAGGAAGTTCACCTCTGTACGAACCTTAAACTGTCGCATCCGCCTTGGCAATGGCCGCTGTCGTACTTTTGCCGGCATGGGGGCCAGCAGGGCCCGGACGATGGCATTGCGCAGACTGTTGATTCGTGATGGGTGACTGATGGCGCTGCCGTCCTGCTCCAGGATGATGAAGCTGTCCAGGGCAAACCCATCCCTGGAGGTGAAGATCTGGGCGTCGTGCACCGTGATGTTCTTGCCGTCGAACACCGCCATCAGGGTGGCGAACAGGCCCGCCCTGTCCCGGCAGTAGACGAAGAGTTCGGTGCCGCCACTGGCTTCGTGCTCCACCATCTCCACCAGGGGTTGGTCGTCCTGGCGGGTCAGCAGTGCCTGGGTGTGATGGAACACCTGGGCCGGGGTAAAGCGCAGGAAGTAGTCGGCGCTGAAGCGCTGCCAAAGTGGCGAGACATCCGCCTCCTCCAGCCCCATTTTTCCTAGCTGGTGCAATACCTTGTTTTGGTTTTCCCGGATCTTGCCCCGGGTGTCCACCGGCTTCTCCAGTCCCCCGAGCAGCATGCCGCGGGTGCTGTGGTACAGCTGGCTGAGCAGGGAGCCTTTCCAGCTGTTCCACAGGTTGTCATTGGTGGCGCAGATATCGGCCACGGTCAGGCAGTAAAGGTAGCTTAACCTGGTGAGATCACTGACGTTTTCGGCGAACTCCCGCACCACCTCGGGATCATTGATGTCGCGGCGCTGAGCGGTGACCGACATCAGCAGGTGGTTGCGTACCAGCCAGGCCACCAGTCGGCCGTCATGATCGTTGAGGTTGTGCAGATGGCAGAACTTAAGGGCATCGTCGGAACCCAGCTCGCTGTGGTCTCCGCCCCGCCCCTTGGCGATGTCGTGGAAGATGGCGGCCAGCACCAGCAGTCCCTTCTTGGGTAACTGGTCGATCAGCAGCGAGCCCAGAGGGAAGATCTCCTTATGGGCGGGATCGGAGAATCGTTCGATAAACAGAAGCAATCGATGGGTGTGCTCATCCACGGTGTAGGCATGGAAGAGATCAAACTGCATCTGACCGACGATCTGCTGCCAGGCGCGGATGTAGCTGGAGAGGATGCCGTGTCTGTGCATCAGGGAGATCGCCTTGATCCCCCTCGGATGGCGCAATATCGCCATAAACTGCTCCCGGCACTGGGGCAGGTCACTCAGGGGCAGCTTAAGCCGGCGCCGGGCGTTGCGCAGCAGCCTCAGGGTGGGGGCGGCCACGGTTTCCACCTCCTCCTGCACGGCGGCATGGTGGAACAGGGTCAGGATCTTATGCGGCTCCTCAAACACCCCCTCGTGGCGCACGGTAATGTAGTGCCCCATCAGACTGAAATCCTCGTCCAGAGGCTGCAGGGGCTGGCTGAACGCCAATTGAGGCAGCACCTCCCGCTTGAACAACTGCAGCAGCATCTGGTTGAGCTCCCGTACCGCACGTATGGTGCGGTAGTAGCGCTTCATCATCTGCTCCACCGGCAGTTGGGTGCCCTGGGTATAGCCCAGCAGCTCGGCCACCTTGGGTTGGTGGTCAAACAGCAGCTTGTCCTCGGCCCGGCCGGCGGCCAGGTGCAGGGCAAATCTCAGACGCCACAGGAAATCCCGGCAGGCATTGAGCTCCTCCAGCTCCTCCCTGGCCAGGAAGCCGTGGGAGACCAACTCCGCCAGGCAGCCGGCGCTGAAGTGGCGAATGGCCACCCAGGTGATGGTTTGAATGTCCCGCAACCCGCCAGGGCAGGATTTGATGTTGGGCTCAAGGTCGAAGGCGGAGAAACGGTTGTGGCGACCCCGCTGCTCTTCGCGCTTGGCCAGATAAAACTGGTCCACCGGCCAGAAGGTCTCATCCTCCAACCTGGCGTGCAGCTGCTGAAACAGGCTGGTGTCGCCGCAGAGCAGCCTGGACTCCAGCAGGTTGGTGGCGATGGTGATGTCCCCTTGGGCCTGGCTGAAGGTCTCCTCCACGGTGCGCACCGAGTGGCCTACGTCCAGCTTGGCGTCCCACAGGGTGGTGAGCAGGGTGCCGATCGCCTCCTCCATCACCGAGGTGCAGCACTCACTGGTGAGCACCAGCAGGTCGATGTCGGAGTTGGGATGCAGTTCACCCCGGCCATAGCCGCCAACGGCCACCAGGGCCACAGGACAGTTCCCCAGGTTCAGTTCCTGCCACAGCTGCACCAGCATGGCATCGATGAAGGCGGCGCGCTCCGCCAGGAGGATGCCGATGGCTTCCCCCTCGGCAAATTTTTGCTGCTGGTGTTGGCGGTGCTGTTCGAGCTGGTGTTTCAGCAGGGGAGGGGTCAGGGTCAGGGCGTTCATGCCGGCGAGGGTCCTTGTGAAGGACCCGCCGCACCGGCGGCGGGTCGGTGAGAGGTCAGGAGTGGGAGATCACCCTTTCCAGGGTTTCGTCACTGCGCAGGGTCAGCACCTCGACGCCATCTTCGGTCACCAGCAGGGTGTGTTCCCACTGGGCGGAGGGCTGGCCATCTTTGGTGGTCACTGTCCAGCCATCTTTCTTGTTCAGCTTGCAGCGGTAGTCGCCGGCGTTGACCATGGGCTCGATGGTGAAGCACATGCCGGCCTGCAGGGTCAGCTTGGCGCGGTTGCGGTAGTGAAGGATCTGCGGCTCCTCGTGGAACTTCTCGCCGATGCCGTGGCCGCAGTAGTCGCGTACCACCGAGAAGCCTTCCCGTTCGGCGATGGGCTGGATGATGGCGCCGATCTCACTCATGCACAGGCCGGGTCGCACCTGGCGGATGGCGGCGTAGAGGGAGTCCTGGGCCACCTGCACCAGTTTCTTGTTGCGCGGCGGGGTCTGGCCGACGATGAACATCCGCGAGGTGTCACCGTGGAAGCCGTCCTTGATCACCGTAATGTCGATGTTGACGATGTCGCCCTCTTTCAGCTTCTTGTGAGAGGGGATGCCGTGACACACCACTTCATTGATGGAGATGCAGGTGGACTTGGGAAAGCCGTGGTAATCCAGCGGCGCCGGAATCGCTTCCTGTACATCCACAATGTAGTTATGACAGAGCGTGTTCAACTCTTCCGTGGTCACCCCCTTCTTGACGTGGGGTGCGATCATCTCCAGCACCTCGGCAGCCAGGCGGCCGGCCACGCGCATCTTTTCGATCTGCTCTGGGGTTTTGATAACGATGCTCATTAGTCTACTCTTTCTATCGAATTTCGGGCTCTGGGAAACCGGGTCAGGTTGAGCTTTATGCCCCAGTATGGTATAAAGCGCGCCGGTTCTGTTGAGTCTTGAATGGACCCCTGACCATCAGGTTTGGGCTCCCAAGCGAACAATGGCGCCATTATATCGTTAAATTGTTATTAAACCACACACGTATCGGCACATGGTCCGGGGTGCCCTCAGGGGTCGGGTCATGGGATACGTGGAGGCTTAACCCCATATATTATTGAGGAATCTCATGGCAACTGTATCTATGCGCGACATGCTGAAGGCCGGTGTGCACTTCGGTCACCAAACCCGTTACTGGAACCCTAAGATGAAGCCTTTCATCTTCGGCGCTCGTAACCGTGTTCACATCATCAACCTGGAATCTACCGTTCCTATGATGAACGACGCTCTGGCTTTCCTGGGCAACGTTGCATCCAAGAAGGGTAAAATCCTGTTTGTTGGTACCAAGCGCGCTGCTGGTCAGAGCATCAAAGAATCTGCTCTGAAATGTGACCAGTTCTACGTTGACCACCGCTGGTTGGGCGGCATGCTGACCAACTGGAAGACCGTTCGTCAGTCCATCAAGCGTCTGAAGGACCTGGAAGCTCAGAGCCAAGACGGCACCTTCGAAAAGCTGACCAAGAAAGAGGCGCTGATGCGTACTCGTGAAATGGTTAAGCTGGAGAAGTCTCTGGGCGGTATCAAGAACATGGGCGGCCTGCCTGATGCTATCTTCGTGATCGACGCCGAGCACGAGCACATCGCCATCAAGGAAGCCAACAACCTGGGTATCCCAGTAGTTGCCGTAGTTGATACCAACTCCAACCCAGACGGCATCGATTACGTTATCCCAGGTAACGACGATGCAATCCGTGCTATCCAGCTGTACACCGGTGCTGTTGCTGAAGCTGTAACCGAAGGTCGCAACCAGGACCTGGCTGTTCAAGCTGAGCAAGACGGTTTCGTAGAAGCTGAATAAGCATAATAAGGCGTGAGTTTACTCGCCCCTTATTAACCAAAAGGTTATTGGTTAACAGGGGCCCATCGTGGCCCCTGTTTTTTTAAGTATTCAAAAGACGCAAGTCATAGAGGAATTGGACATGGCAATTACCGCTGCCCTGGTAAAAGAGCTGCGCGAGCGCACCGGCGCTGGCATGATGGACTGCAAAAAAGCCCTGGTTGAGACCAACGGTGACATCGAGCTGGCCATTGAGAACATGCGTAAGTCCGGTCAGGCCAAAGCTGCCAAGAAAGCTGGCCGTATCGCTGCTGAAGGTGTGATCATCGTTAAGAGCAACGACGGTCTGGCCGCAATGGTAGAAGTTAACTGTGAAACCGACTTCGTTGCCCGTGACGAAAGCTTCCTGGCTTTCGCCAACAAGGTTGCTGAAGTAGCCCTGGCTGGCAAGATCGACACCGTTGACGCCCTGAACGCTGCTGAGCTGGACGGCATCACCGTTGAAGAAACCCGTGCCAACCTGGTTGCCAAGATCGGTGAGAACATGAACGTTCGCCGCGTGCTGCTGGTTGAAGGTTCTAACCTGGGTGCTTACATCCACGGTGGTAAGATCGGTGTTGTGGCTGCCCTGAACGGCGGCGACGCTGAGCTGGCCAAAGACATCGCCATGCACGTTGCAGCTTCCAACCCACAGTTCGTGAAGCCTGAAGACGTCGATGCCGACGTGGTTGCCAAAGAGCGCGCCATCCAGGTTGAGATTGCCGTTAACTCCGGCAAGCCTCAGGAAATCGCTGAGAAGATGGTTGAAGGCCGCATGAAGAAGTTCACCGGTGAGATCTCTCTGACCGGTCAGCCTTTCGTTAAGGATCCTTCCATCTCCTGTGGCAAGCTGCTGGCTGACAAGGGTGCCGAGGTAACCAACTTCGTACGTCTGGAAGTGGGTGAAGGTATCGAGAAAGCTGAAGAAGATTTCGCTGCTGAAGTAGCGGCTCAAATCGAAGCTGCCAAGAAGGCCTAAGGCCAACGCTTAGTTGATGCAGACCGCGGCCTCCTGTCGCGGTCTTTTAATATTCAGGATAGAGAAAAAGATGAGCACCAATCCAAAACCCGCATTTCGACGCATCTTGTTAAAACTCAGTGGTGAAGCACTCCAGGGCGAAGAGGGCTTCGGCATCGACCCCAAGGTACTTGACCGTATGGCTCAGGAGATCAAGGAGCTGGTTGAGCTGGGTGTGCAGGTAGGTTTGGTGATCGGCGGTGGCAACCTGTTCCGCGGTGAAGGCCTGGCAAAAGCCGGCATGAACCGGGTGGTGGGTGACCACATGGGCATGCTGGCCACCGTGATGAACGGCCTGGCGATGCGTGATGCACTGCACCGTGCCTATGTGAACGCCCGACTGATGTCGGCCATCCCCCTCAACGGCGTCTGCGACAACTACAGCTGGGCTGAAGCGATCAGCCTGCTGAAGCAGGGCCGGGTGGTGATCTTCTCTGCCGGCACAGGTAACCCCTTCTTCACCACGGATTCCGCCTGCTGTCTGCGCGGCATCGAAATCGAAGCCGACGTGGTCCTCAAGGGCACCAAGGTGGACGGAGTTTACTCAGATGACCCGGTTACCAATCCCGACGCAGTGAAGTATGATAAAATCACCTACAAAGAGGTTCTGGAGAAAGAGCTGAAAGTCATGGACTTGTCTGCTTTTACTCTGGCCAGGGATCACGACCTGCCTCTGCTGGTCTTTAACATGAACGAGCCGGGCGCCCTGCGCCGGGCGGTGATGGGCGAAGCCAACGGCACCCTGATCACCAACTAATTTTTACGCATCGAGTCGACACCGTAAGGAAGTTCACCGTGATTAACGACATTAAGCAAGACGCCGAAGCGCGCATGGATAAGAGTGTGGAAGCCTGCCGCACTCAGATGGCCAAGGTTCGTACCGGCCGGGCTCACCCCAGCCTGCTGGACACCATCGTAGTCTCCTACTACGGCGCCGACACCCCCCTGAAGCAGGTGGCCAACATCTCCACCGAAGACAGCCGTACCCTGGCGGTCACCGTATTCGACCGCTCCATGATTCAGGCGGTTGAGAAGGCGATCATGGCCTCTGACCTGGGCCTGAACCCCAACTCCGCCGGCACCACCATCCGCATCCCTCTGCCTCCTCTGACTGAAGAGCGCCGTAAGGATCTGGTGAAAGTGGTTCGCGCCGAAGCTGAGAACGGCAAAGTGGCCATCCGCAACATCCGTCGTGATGCCAACTCCCACATCAAGGAGCTGGAAAAAGAGAAAGAGATCAGCGAGGACGATGCCCGCCGCGCTGAGGATGACATCCAGAAGCTGACCGACAAGTTCGTCAAGGCCGTCGACGCCGTGCTGGCTGAGAAAGAAGCCGAGCTGATGGAGATCTAAGCAAACGTCCCTGTTTGCTAGCGAATCGACGCCGCGTTTGGATATACTACGCGGCGTTTCTGTTTTCATTTGCCGGGATTAACACCTTCATGCTCAGTAGTCGTGATTCCTCACCAGCGGCATCTGCCGAGTCTCTGCCGAGACACATTGCCATCATCATGGATGGTAATGGCCGTTGGGCCGAGTCCAAGGGGCGCCCCAGGTTTGCCGGTCATCGTGCCGGCGTCAAAGCGGTTCGGGAGGCGGTGCGCGTCTGCCGTAAGCACGGGATCAAGGCGTTGACCTTGTTCGCGTTTTCCAGTGAAAACTGGCGGCGTCCGGAGCGTGAGGTCGCATTATTGATGCGGCTGTTTATGACGGTGTTGTCCCGTGAGGTAAAGTTGCTCAAGAGCAACGATGTTCGCCTGAAGGTGGTGGGGGATGTCTCTGCCTTCAGCAACGACTTGCAGCAACGTATCCGCAAGGCGGAGGCGATGACCGCCGACTGCCAGGGCCTGGTGCTCAATGTGGCCGCCAACTACGGTGGCCGCTGGGACATGATGCAGGCGGCCTGCCGCATCGCCCAAGAGGTGAAGCAGGGCCATCTGGATATGGAGCAGATCTGTGAAGACACCATCAGCCGTTACCTGACCATGGCGGATCTGCCCGAGGTGGATCTGCTGGTGCGTACCGGCGGCGAGCACAGAATCAGCAACTTCATCCTGTGGCAGGCGGCTTACGCCGAACTGGTGTTCAGCCCGGTGTTGTGGCCCGACTTCGACGAGCGGGCCCTGGAGAGTTGCCTCGACGAGTATTGCGGACGACAGCGTCGCTTCGGCCAGACCAGCGCCCAGGTCTCGGCCCCATAACAAGAATTCAACCCAAAGAGGTTTTTTTTGCTTAAGCAACGAGTTTTAACCGCCGTGCTGCTGCTGCCGGCAGCACTGGCCGCCATCTTCCTGTTGTCCGCGGACGGTTTCGCCCTGGCCATCGCCCTGGTGATCCTGTTGGCCTCCAAAGAGTGGGGCAGCTTCATTCAACCAGGCGACCGCCTGATTCAAGCCAGTTTTACCCTCTCCATGGCCGTGCTCATGGGGGCTTTCTACTTCATGGTACCCAGTGACCTGCTGTGGCTGGGCGACAAATTGCATCCCCTGGCCGAGGGACTGCTCCAGGTGGGCGGCCTCTGGTGGCTGATCGCCCTGGGGCTGGTGGTGACCTATGTGCGTTCGGTACGCGTCTGGCATCACTCCATGGTGCTCAAGGCGGTGTTTGGTCAGCTGACGCTGCTGCCTGCCTTTGTGGCCATGCTGGTGCTGCACAGCGCCCCTCAAATGCAGGACCCCCACTATGGCGCCTATCTGGTGCTGGCGGTGCTGCTGATTGTCTGGGGCGCGGACACCGGCGCCTACTTCTTCGGTCGCGCCTTTGGTAAGCATAAGCTGGCTCGCCACGTGAGTCCGGGCAAGACCATTGAAGGTCTGGCCGGCGGATTGCTGGTGTGTGCCCTGCTGGCGACGGTCGCCTGGAACTATCTGCCCAACAACGGTTTTGTTCCTGTGCTGGCGGCCGTGTTGCTGACCGCACTCTCCTCCGCCCTGGGGGATCTGTCTGAAAGCATGTTCAAGCGCAGTGCCAACATCAAGGACAGCGGTCGCCTGTTGCCCGGCCATGGTGGTATCCTTGATCGAATCGACAGCATCACCGCCGCGATGCCGGTGTTTGCCTTGCTGTACCTTTACTGGTGGATTTGACCATGCAAAGACTCGCGCTGTTTGGGGCCACCGGCTCCATTGGTAGCAGCACCCTGGACGTTGTGCGCCGTCACCCAGAGCAGTATGGGGTCGAGGTTCTGACCGCCAATGGCAACTGGCAGGCGATGGTGGCCCTGTGTGAGGAGTTTCGCCCCGCCTATGCGGTGATGGTGGACGCCGACGCGGCTCTGGCCCTGGAAAAGGCCCTGAGCGGTAAGGTGGATACTCAGGTGCTCACCGGTGACCAGGCCCTGGTTCAGGTGGCCGAACTGGACAGCGTGGATGTGGTGATGGCTGCCATCGTCGGCGCGGCGGGACTCAGTTCCACCCTGGCGGCGGTGCGCAAGGGCAAACGGATTCTGCTGGCCAACAAAGAAGCCCTGGTGGTCTCCGGCCGGTTGTTTATGGACGCGGTGCGCGAGCACGGCGCCACCCTGTTGCCGGTGGACAGTGAGCACAACGCCATCTTCCAGAGTCTGCCGACCCAGGTGCAGGACACCCTGGGTCATTGCGACCTGGCGGGCAACGGCATCTCCCATTTGCTGCTGACCGGCTCAGGCGGCCCCTTCCGTACCCGGGCCCTGGACAGTTTCGACCTGATTACCCCAGCGGAGGCCTGCGCCCACCCCAACTGGAGCATGGGGCAGAAGATCTCTGTCGACTCTGCCTCCATGATGAACAAGGGGCTGGAGTACATCGAAGCGCGCTGGCTGTTCAATGCCACCCCGGAGCAGATTCAGGTGGTGATCCACCCTCAGAGTGTCATCCACTCCATGGTGCAGTACCAGGATGGCTCGGTGCTGGCCCAGATGGGGCAGCCAGATATGCGCACCCCTATAGCCCACAGCCTTTCCCATCCGACCCGAATCCACAGCGGCGTGGAACCTTTGGATTTCTTCAAGGTCGGACAATTAACCTTCGAAGCGCCGGATTTCCAGCGTTACCCCTGTCTGAAGCTGGCGATGGACGCCTGCAACACTGGCCAGGAGGCAACCACGGTTCTCAATGCTGCCAACGAACAGGCGGTGGCGGCGTTTCTGAAGGGACAGATCAGGTTTACCGACATTGCCCGGGTCAACGCCCATTGTCTGGAACGGGCGGACCTGAGCCCTTTGATGACCTTGTCCGCCCTCGGTGAGCTGGACAGGGAGGCCAGAGTGCTGGCCGACAGCTGGATCGCCAGAGGAGCTTAATGTTTCAGTTTTTTTGGAGTCTCGGCGCCTTTCTGGTTGCCCTGGGAATCCTGATCGCCGTCCACGAATATGGCCACTTCTGGGTGGCTCGCCGTTGCGGAGTCAAGGTGGAGCGCTTCTCCATCGGCTTCGGCAAGGTGCTGCTTCGTCGGATTGGCAAGGACGGTACTGAGTACAGCCTGTCTGCCATCCCTCTGGGTGGCTACGTCAAGATGCTGGACAGCCGTGTTGAGGAGGTGCCTGATCACCTCAGAGATCAGGCTTTCGACGCCAAGACCGTCTGGCAGCGCATCGCCATTGTCGCCGCCGGGCCTTTGGCCAATTTTGCCTTCGCCATCTTCGCCTTTTATGTGATGTTCCTGATGGGCGTGCCCACGGTGCGTCCCGTGGTGGGTGAGGTCGCCCCCAGCACCATCGCCGCCGAAGCGGCCATCTCCCCCAAGTCGATCATCACTCGGGTTGGCCAGAGGGATACGGTGGATTGGGAGGCGGTCAACCTGGCCATGGTGGAGTACATCGGCAACGAGCAGATGACTCTGACCCTGGAGGAGGATGGTCGGCCCAGAACCGTCAATCTGGATATCTCAGACTGGCAGGTGCAGCCGGATAAAGAGCCGCTGTTTGTCAGCCTGGGTGTTATGCCCTGGCGGCCTCAGGTCAGCAATGTCCTGGGTCTGGTGACCGAAGAGGGAGCGGCCTATGAGGCTGGCATCCGCGTCGGTGACAAGCTGATGGCGGTCAATGGTGAGCCTTACTCTGACTGGGAGCTGCTGGTTGCCGAGGTGGAAGCCCACCCGGGCAAGCCGATGAGCTTCACCGTACAGCGTGACTTCAACAGCATGACCCTGACCGTGGTGCCCGATGAGGTGACCAATGAGTCGGGCAGGCTGGTGGGCAAGGTGGGGATCTCCCCGACCATGGAGCCCTGGCCCCAGGAGTATCAGGTGGATCTCAGCTACGGGCTGGTGTCTGCCGTGGGCCCCTCGCTCGATCGCACCTGGCAGCTGGTTGAACTGACGTTAAAAACAATAGGTAAATTGTTTACTGGGGACCTTGCGGTGAGTAACCTAAGTGGTCCCATCTCCATCGCTCAGGGGGCAGGCAGCACCGCAGGATTCGGTCTGGTCTACTTCCTGGGGTTCCTGGCGCTGATCAGCGTCAACCTGGGGATCATCAATTTACTGCCTCTGCCGGTACTGGATGGGGGCCACCTGCTCTACTTTGCCGTGGAGCTTGTTACCGGTAAGCCGGTTCCTGAACGGATTCAGGATGTGGGGTATCGCATCGGATCCGCACTGGTTCTGATGTTGATGATTATCGCTATCGTCAATGACGTGGCACGACTGTAAGCCCAAGGAAATAATAAGAATCTTCGTCTATGAGACTGAATAAAATTATGGCATCGATGGTGTTCATCGGTGCGGCCATTTCGGCACAGGGGCAGGCTGCAGGCTTTGACGCCTTTGTGGTTGACGATATTAAGGTTGAGGGGTTACAGCGGGTTGCTCTTGGTGCGGCGTTGCTGAATCTGCCTGTGAAGGTGGGGGATCAGGTGGACACCCTGACCCTGCAGCGGGCGATACGCTCCCTCTATGCTTCCGATAACTTTGAAGATATCGCCGTGGCGCGCGACGGCAACACCCTGGTGGTGCTGGTGCGTGAGCGGCCGACCATCGCCGACATCGTGTTCGACGGCAACAAAGACATCAAGGATGAGCAGCTGCAGGAGAGTCTGGACGGGTCCGGCATCAAGACCGGTGAACCCCTGGACCGCACCATCCTCACCGAGATTGAGGGCAGCCTGCAGGATTTCTACTACAGCGTCGGTAAATACAACGCCAAGGTAAAGGCGCAGGTGATCACCCTGCCCCGTAACCGGGTTGAGCTGAAGCTGAAGTTTACCGAAGGTGACGCCGCCGACATCCACCAGATCAACATCGTGGGCAACAGTGTGTTCCCCGATGAGGAGCTGATCGGCCTGTTCGAGCTGACCGACTACGTGGCCTGGTGGGACTTCTTCGGCGACCGCCGCTACCAGAAGCAGCGTCTGGAGGGGGATCTGGAAACCCTGACCTCCTACTACAACGATCGCGGCTACCTCAAGTTCAAGGTGGACTCCACCCAGGTGGCGATGACCCCGGATAAAACCGGTCTGTACGTCACCGTCAACGTGGATGAGGGCGAACAGTACACCGTCAAGGAGATCAACCTCACCGGTGAGCTGCTGGGCAAAGAGGCACTGATGAAGGCGCTGGTGCCCATCGAATCCGGCGAGATGTACAACGGTGGCGAAGTCACCTTTACCGAAGAGCTTATCGGTAAGTTCCTCGGCCGCTATGGCTACGCCTATCCCAAGGTCACCACCTACCCTGAGGTGGATGAGGAGACCAAAGAGGTTTCCCTGAACATCAACGTGGATCCCGGCAAGCGGATCTATGTGCGCTCTGTGGGCTTCTCCGGCAACACGGTGACCAAAGATGAAGTGCTGCGTCGTGAGATGCGTCAGCTCGAGGGCGCCTGGCTCAACAGTCGTTCCGTTGAGCTGTCCAAGGAGCGCCTGAACCGTCTGGGCTTCTTTGAGACCGTCGAGGTGGAAACCACCCCGGTGCCTGGCAGCGAGGATCTGGTGGACGTCAGCTACAAGGTGAAGGAGCAGCCATCCGGTTCCTTCAACTTCGGTGTCGGCTATGGTACCGAGAGCAAGCTGAGTCTGCAGTTGGGTGTGTCTCAGAGCAACTTCCTGGGCACTGGCAACAACGTTGCCATCAACCTGAACAACAACTCTTATCAGAAGAGCGTCAATGCCACCTACCGCGATCCCTACTTCACCAAGGATGGGGTGAGCGCCGGCATCAACGTCTACTGGTCTGAGTTTGACGCCGACGAGTACTATCTGGAGTCCTATAAGAACAACTCCTACGGCATCGGTGCCGATCTGTCCTGGCCGGTGAACGAGTACAACCGTCTGGGTCTGGGCCTGTTCTACCGTCACAACGAGCTGTCTGAGGTGTCGCCTTACCAGCAGGTGCTGAAGTTCTACCAGATCTACGGTGACCCCACGGATTCCAGCAGCACCCTGGCGTTTGACAACTATGAGCTCAACGCCAACTGGACCCGCAGCACCCTGAACCGGGGCACCTTCCCAACCTCCGGTAACAACCAGAAGCTGTTTGGTAAGATGACCATTCCGGGCTCCGACGTTCAGTACTTCAAGGTCAGCTTCGACACCAGCTTCTACTTCCCGCTGAACCGCACCCACGACTGGGTGTTCCTGACCCGGGGTAAGCTGGGTTATGGTAACGGCTATGGTCAGTATCAGGGCCAGGACAACATCCTGCCGTTTTGGGAGAACTTCTACGCCGGTGGTTCCACCGTGCTGCGAGGCTTCAAGACCAACTCCGTGGGCCCGCGCGCCTTCTACCTGACCGGTGACGGTACCCCCTGTATCCCACTGCCAGGCGGAAACTTTGGCGGCTGTAGTTTGCCCGGGGATCCTGATACCGTAGCGGTGAACAGCGGACGCTCCATTGGTGGTAACGCCATCGCGACCCTGAGTGCCGAGCTGATCATTCCGACTCCTTTCCTGGACGAGTCCTATAAGAACTCCGTCCGTACCAGCTTCTTTGTCGATGCCGGTAACGTATGGGATACTGAGTTCGATTATGAGAGCTACCGATCGCTGCCTCAGTCGGAGTTTGAAAAGATTCAGGACTACTCCGACCCGAGCCGCATCCGCGCCTCAGCCGGTTTGTCCGTGCAGTGGCTGTCCCCCATGGGCCCCATGGTGTTCAGTCTGGCGAAGCCGATCAAGGAGTACGAAGGGGATGACAGTGAAGTGTTCTCCTTCAATATTGGACGTACTTTCTAAAGAAACGGCGACTTCGGTCGCCGCCTAATAAAGACAGAGGAATTTGAGTTTGAAGAAGTTAATGACCCTTGCCCTGATGTTGGTTGCCGTTGCTCCCTCCGCCTGGGCCCAGAAGATCGGTGTGGTGGACATGCGCCTGGTAATGAGCAAGCTGCCTCAGGCCGAATCCATGATGCAGAACCTGGAAACTGAGTTCGCCGAGCGTGTGGCTGCCGTACGCAAGCTACAGGAGGAGCTGAAGGCTCTGTCCGAGAAGCAGCAGAAGGACGCCCTGCTGATGACCGACGCTCAGAAAACCGAGCTGAGCCGTCAGATGGAGAGCCTGAACGCTGACTTCAACCGCAAGGGCCGCAACCTGCAGGAAGATATGCAGAAGCGTCAGCAGGAAGAGCAACAGAAACTGCTGCAGCAGGTACAGCTGGCGATCAACAGCCTGGCCGAGCAGGAGAAGTTCGACGTGATCCTGCAGCGCGGTGCCGCCGTTTACGTGAACAGCGCCGCCGACATCTCCGAGAAAGTGGTTCAAGCTGTAGGTAAAGGCAACTAAGCACTATGGCAAGCAAAACCCTGGTGGAGCTGGCCGAACTGGTCGGCGCCACAGTTCAGGGGGACGGCAGTAAAGTGGTGGCCCGAGTGGCCACCCTTGAAAATGCTGGCCCTGACCAGATCAGTTTTCTGGCAAACAGCAAATATCGTAAGCAGTTAGACAACACCGCCGCTGGAGCGGTGATTTTGTCTGCGCAGGATGCGGAAAATTACCAGGGTGATGCCCTGGTGGCCGCCAACCCCTACGTCTGCTTCGCCCGCATCGCCCAGATCCTGGATACCACCCCAGCCGCCGCAGACAGCATCCACCCTTCAGCGGTGGTGGAGCCCAATGCGCAGTTGGGTGAAGGAGTCTGCATCGGCGCCAACGCCGTGGTGGAAGCGGACGCGGTGATCGGCGATAACGCCCAGATCGGTGCCGGCAGCGTAGTGGGACGCGGAGCCCGTGTGGGCCGCGGCACTCGCCTGTGGGCCAACGTCACCCTCTATCACGGTGTGGTGGTCGGCGAAGAGTGCATCATCCACTCGGGTGCGGTGATCGGCTCGGACGGTTTTGGCTACGCCAACGAGCGTGGCCAGTGGATCAAGATTCCCCAGGTTGGCACGGTGATCATCGGTGACCGGGTTGAGATCGGCTCTAACACCTCCATCGACCGGGGTGCCATCGATGACACCATCATCGAGGAGGGGGTGATCATCGACAACCTGTGTCAGATCGCCCACAACGACGTCATCGGTGCCCACAGCGCCCTGGCAGGCTGCACCGTGGTTGCGGGCAGCACCAAGATTGGTCGCCACTGTATTATTGGCGGCAACAGCGGCATCGCCGGCCACATTGAGCTGGCCGATGGCGTTCATGTTACCGGGATGTCCCGGGTGACCAAGGGGCTGAGCAAGCCCGGAGTCTACTCATCGGGATCGCCCATTCAGGACAACAAGTCCTGGCGTCGCAACTCGGTGCGTTCGCGCCAGTTGGAAGATATGTATCAGCGCTTGCGTCAGTTGGAGAAACAGCTGGCCGAGTCAGAGCAAGATAGTGAATAAGTTTGGAGTCCACCTTGTCTGAGCAAATGAACACCATGGAGGTCAATGAGATCCTCCAGTTTCTGCCACACCGTCACCCCTTTATGCTGGTGGACCGGGTTCTCGATTTCGTTCCGGGTGAGTCTCTGCACGCCCGCAAGAATGTGACCTACAATGAGCCCTTCTTCCCAGGCCACTTCCCGGCAGCCCCCATCATGCCCGGTGTGCTGATCCTGGAAGCCCTGGCCCAGGCCTCCGCCATTCTGGCGTTCAAGACCTACGGCAAGGGTGAAAACGAGCTGTACCTGTTCGCCGGCATCGACAATGTGCGCTTCAAGCGCCAGGTGACCCCGGGCGACACCCTGGATCTGCACGTCTACTTCAAGAAAGCCAAGCGCGGCATCGGCTTCTATGCCGCCGAAGCCAAGGTTGACGGTAAGGTTGTCTGCTCCGCAGACCTGATGTGTGCCAAGAGAGAGGCTTGATCCCGTGATCCATTCCCAGGCGGTAATCCACCCCGATGCCAAGATTGGCGATAACGTCACCATAGGGCCATTCAGCTACATTGGTGCCGACGTCATCATAGGTGATGACACCTGGATCAGCTCCAATGTGGTGATCAAGGGGCCCACCACCATCGGCAAGGGCAATAAGTTTTTCCAGTTTGCCTCCATCGGTGAGGAGTGTCAGGACAAGAAGTACGCCGGCGAGCCCACCCGCCTGGAGATTGGCGACAACAACGTGTTCCGCGAGTGCTGTACTGTGCATCGCGGCACGGTTCAGGATCAGGGGCTGACCAAGATCGGTTCTAACAACCTGTTTATGGCTTACACCCATGTGGCCCACGACTGCATGGTCGGTGACCATGTGATCATGGCCAACAACGCCTCCATCGCCGGCCATGTGCAGGTAGGCGATCACGCCATTCTCGGCGGCATGACCGGCGTTCACCAGTTTGTGAAGATTGGCGCCCACGCCTTCACCGCAGGCTGTTCCCTGGTGCTGCAGGATGTGCCTCCCTTTGTGATGGCGTCCGGTCAGAGCGCGGTGCCCAGGGGCATCAACAACGAAGGTCTCAAGCGTCGCGGCTTCTCCAAGGAAGCGATCACCGCCATCCGTAAGGCGTACAAGATACTCTATCGCTCCAGCCTGACCACGGCCGAGGCGATGCCTCAGCTGAGGGAACTGGCGGACGAGCACCCAGAGGTGGGGATGCTGGCAGACTTCGTCGAGCAGTCCAGCCGCGGTATCGTACGTTGAGGAGCTTGGCTTGAGCCAGTTGACCATAGCCATCGTCGCCGGGGAACTCTCCGGCGATATTTTAGGTGCCGGCCTGATGAAGGCCCTTCGCAAACGCCACCCCGATGCCCAGTTTATCGGCATTGGCGGTCCCCGCATGCAGGAAGTGGGGATGGAGAACCTGGCGGATATGGAAGCCCTGGCGGTGATGGGGCTGGTGGAGGTTCTGGGCAGCCTGCCGCGCCTGCTGAAGATCAAGAAGCAGCTGATTACCACCCTGATGGACCGCCGCCCGGATCTCTACATCGGTGTGGACGCCCCGGATTTCAACCTGCGCATCGAAGCGCCGCTCAAGGCCGCAGGCATCCCCACGGTTCACTATGTCAGCCCATCGGTGTGGGCCTGGCGACCCAAGCGCATCTTTAAGATCGAGAAGGCCACCAACCTGGTACTGTCTCTGCTGCCGTTTGAAAAGGCGTTCTACGACCAGCATCAGGTGCCTTGCACCTTCGTCGGCCACACTCTGGCGGATGAGATCCCCCTGGTCAGTGACCAGGCTGAGGCCAGAGAAGCCCTGAATCTGCCCCTGGAGGGACAGGTGCTGGCGCTGCTGCCCGGCAGCCGCGGCGGAGAGATGAAGCGGCTGAGCCCCACTTTCCTGGAGGCTGCCGCCCAGCTTAAGGCGCGCCATCCACACCTCACCATAGTGGTGCCCCTGGCCAATCAGGCTCGCCGCAGCCAGTTTGATGCCCTGAAGGCGGAGCTGGCTCCCGAGCTGGAACTGGTGCTGGTGGACGGTCAGTCCCGTACCGTGATGGCCGCCTCCGACGTGATTTTGCTGGCCTCCGGCACCGCCACCCTGGAGGCGATGCTGGTGAAGCGACCCATGGTGGTGGCCTACAAGCTGGCCCCCATGACCTACCGCATCGCCAAGCGGATGATGAACATCGACAGGTACAGCCTGCCCAACCTGCTGGCGGGACGGGATCTGGTGCCTGAACTGATTCAGGACGAGTGCAGTGCCGATGCCCTGGCCCAGCAGGTCAGCGGTTATCTTGAGGGGGACAACAGTGAGTTGTTGGCCACCTTTACCCAGATGCACCAGGAGCTGCGCCTGGATGCCTCGGAACAGGCCGCCAAGGCGGTGCTGAAGCTGATTGGAGCCGAGAATGAGTGAGCTGATTGCCGGCGTGGATGAGGTGGGCCGTGGCCCCCTGGTGGGGGATGTGGTGACCGCCGCGGTGATCCTGGACCCTGCCAATCCCATTGAGGGCTTGCGCGATTCCAAGAAGTTGTCGGAGAAGCGCCGCGAAGCGCTGTTTGTGGAGATCCAGGAGAAGGCCCTGGCCTGGCATGTGGGCCGGGCCAGTGTCGAGGAGATCGACCGCCTGAACATCCTCCACGCCACCATGCTGGCGATGCAGCGTGCGGTGGCCGGCCTCACCCTGACTCCCACGTTGGTGCGGGTGGACGGCAACCGCTGCCCCGACTTTGGTGGCCTGGCGGCGGAAGCCCTGGTGAAGGGGGACGACAAGGAGCCCGCCATCAGCGCCGCCTCCATCCTGGCCAAGGTGGTTCGGGACCGGGAGATGAAGGAGCTGGACAAGCTCTATCCGGACTATGGCTTTGCCGGGCACAAGGGTTACCCCACCGCCGCCCATCTGGAGGCCCTGGCCACCCAGGGCGCGACCCCACACCACAGAACCAGCTTTAAACCGGTGCGCCGCGCACTGGGCCTGGAGTAACCCATGGCCGATCCCAAGTTTATCCATCTGAGAGTTCACTCCGATTTCTCCATGGTGGATGGCCTGCAGAAGGTGGGCCCCATCCTGGCCAGGGCGGCGGAGCAGCAGATGCCTGCCCTCGGCCTGACCGATCAGACCAACCTCTGTGGTCTGGTGAAGTTCTACGGTGGTGCCCACAAGAACGGCATCAAACCGATCATCGGCGCCGACTTCTGGCAGATCTGCCCCGAACTGGACGATCTGCAGTGCCGCCTCACCGCCATTGCCATGAACAATGAGGGGTATAAGAATCTTACCCTGCTGATCTCCAAGGCTTACCTCAGGGGGCACGTCAACCACAGGCCGGTGCTGGATCGGGAGTGGCTGGCGGAGCACGCCGAGGGGCTGATCCTGCTCTCCGGCGGCAAAGATGGCGATGTCGGCCAGGCCCTGACCAAGGGCAACCAGCAGGTGGTGGACCTGCTGACGGCGTTCTATCAGACCCATTTCTCCGACCGTTACTACCTGGAGCTGCTGCGTACCGGCCGCGAAGGGGAGGAGACCTACCTGCACCGGGCGGTGGACCTGGCGATGGCCGCCGGTCTGCCTGTGGTGGCCACCAACGAGGTGGTGTTCCTCAATCCGGAAGATTTCGATGAACACGAGATCCGGGTGTGCATCCACGACGGTTACACTCTGGATGACGCCCGCCGCCCCAGACTCTACTCCAGGGAGCAGTATTTCCGCACCGAGGCGGAGATGGTGGAGTTGTTCCAGGACATTCCCGAAGCGCTGCAGAACAGTGTGGAGATCGCCAAGCGCTGTAACGTTACCGTGCGCCTGGGCGAGTACTTCCTGCCGGACTTCCCCACCGGGGATCTGAAAATCGAGGACTTCCTGGTCAAGGCGTCGGAGGACGGCCTGGAGGAGCGCCTCGAGTTCCTGTTCCCGGACCCGGCTGAGCGGGCCGAGAAGCGCCCAGAATACGATGATCGCCTCAAGATTGAGCTGGAGGTGATCAACTCCATGGGTTTCCCGGGTTACTTCCTCATCGTGATGGAGTTTATCCAGTGGTCCAAGGACAACAACATCCCTGTGGGTCCGGGCCGGGGTTCCGGTGCCGGCTCCCTGGTGGCCTATGCCCTGAAGATTACCGACCTGGATCCCTTGGAATACGACCTGCTGTTCGAGCGATTCCTCAACCCCGAGCGGGTGTCCATGCCCGATTTCGATGTGGACTTCTGCATGGATCGCCGGGATGAGGTGATCGACCATACCGCCGAGATGTATGGCCGGGATGCGGTGTCGCAGATCATCACCTTCGGTACCATGGCGGCCAAGGCGGTAATTCGCGATGTAGGCCGGGTGCTGGGGCACCCCTATGGTTTCGTGGACCGTATCTCCAAGCTGATTCCGCCGGATCCCGGGATGACCCTGGACAAGGCGTTCAAGGAGGAGCCGGCCCTGCCGGAGCTGTACGACCGGGACGAGGAGGTGCAGAACCTCATCGACATCGCTCGCAAGCTCGAAGGGGTGACCCGAAACGCCGGCAAGCACGCCGGGGGTGTGGTGATCGCTCCCACCACCATTACCGATTTTGCACCGCTTTATTGCGACGATACCGGCGGCAACCCGGTGACCCAGTTCGACAAGAACGACGTGGAGACCGCCGGCCTGGTGAAGTTCGACTTCCTGGGCCTGCGGACCCTGACCATCATCCAGTGGGCCCTGGACATGCTGAACCCGGCCCTGGAGGCCAAGGGCGAAGCGCCGGTGCGCATCGAATCGATCCCCCTGGACGATCAGCCCAGCTTCGACATGCTGCAGCGCTCAGAGACCACCGCGGTGTTCCAGCTGGAATCCCGTGGCATGAAGGAGCTGATCAGCCGGCTGAAGCCGGACTGCTTCGAAGACATGATCGCCCTGGTGGCCCTGTTCCGTCCTGGGCCGCTGCAATCGGGCATGGTAGACAACTTCATCGACCGTAAGCATGGCCGGGAGGAGATCTCCTACCCGGATGCCCAATACCAGCACGAAAGCCTGAAGCCGATTCTCGATCCCACCTACGGCATCATCCTCTATCAGGAGCAGGTGATGCAGATCGCCCAGGTCCTGGCGGGCTACACCCTGGGCGGCGCGGATATGCTGCGCCGGGCCATGGGTAAGAAGAAGCCCGAGGAGATGGCCAAGCAGCGGGGCACCTTCCGTGAGGGGGCGGAGAGTAACGGCGTCGACGGCGAACTGGCGATGAAGATCTTCGACTTGGTGGAGAAATTCGCCGGCTACGGCTTCAACAAGTCCCACTCCGCCGCCTACGCCCTAGTCTCCTATCAGACCCTGTGGATGAAGAAGCACTACCCCGCCTACTTTATGGCGGCGGTGATGTCGGCGGATATGGACAACACCGATAAGGTGGTGACCCTGGTGGACGAGTGCAACCGCATGGGGCTGCCGGTGTTGCCGCCGGATGTGAACATGGGGCTGTTCAAGTTCAATGTGAACGAGCAGGAGCAGATCGTCTACGGCATTGGCGCCATCAAGGGGGTCGGTGAAGGCCCGGTGGAGGCGATCCTCGAAGCCCGGGAAGCCGGCGGCGTTTTCCACGATCTGTTTGATTTCTGTAACCGGGTGGATCTGAAGAAGGTCAACAAGCGCACCATAGAGAAGTTGATCATGGCCGGGGCCATGGACAACCTGGGGCCCCACAGGGCGGCGATGATGGCCACCCTGGACTCGGCCGCCAAGGCCGCCGGACAGAACGCCCGCAACGCCGCCCAGGGCATGGGCGATCTCTTCGGCGATCTCTGCCCGGAGCCGGGCCAGGCGGACCACGCCTTCGTCAGCGTGCCCCCCTTCCCTGACAAGATCTGGCTGGATGGCGAGCGGGACACCCTGGGTCTCTATCTGACCGGTCACCCCATCAATCAGTACCTCAAGGAGATAAAAGGCTGGACTTCCGGTCGCCTTAAGGATGTGGTGCCCACGGGCCGCGGCAAGTCTACCCGGGTTGCCGGCCTGGTGATCGCCGCTCGGGTGATGATCACCAAGCGGGGCTCCAAGATGGGGATCCTCACCCTGGACGATAAAAGCGGCCGCCTGGAGGTGATGCTGTTTGCAGAAGGGGTGGAAAAGTACCAAGATCTGCTGGTAAAGGATAAGATCTTGATCGTTGAGGGAGAGGTCAGCTTTGATGATTTCAGCGGCGGCAATAAAATGTCTGCCAAAGAGGTGCTGGACATCAGTCAGGCCAGAGAGAAGTGGGCCAAGGGCGTCACCCTGGATCTGGACTCACAAGACCTGGATGACACCAAGCTGGACCGAGTCAAAACCCTCTTGGGTGACTTTAAACAGGGCAGCTGCCCAGTACAGATACGATATAACCGCCCCGACGCCTGCGGGACCCTGCAACTGGGCCCGAACTGGCAGGTCCGTCCCGACGACGAGTTGCTGCTGCAACTCGAGACGTTGTTCGGGCCGGGCAAAGTGACCATGACTTATTGATGAGTGTCGACAGACACCTTTAGGTGATCAGAGTATGAGCCTGGATTTTTTGGATTTTGAACAGCCCATTGCCGAACTGCAGGCAAAGATTGACGAGCTGAAGAACGTCAGCCGCAACAGCAACCTGGATATGGATCTGCAGGATGAGATCAAACAGCTTGAGGAGAAGCGCGAGGAGCTGATCACCAAGGTGTTTGACGATCTCGGCGCCTGGCAGGTGGCCCAGATGGCCCGCCATCCTCAGCGCCCCTACACCCAGGATTACATCGACCATATCTTCACCGAGTTCGATGAACTCTGTGGCGACCGTGCCTTCGCCGACGATCCGGCCATCATCGGCGGCACCGCCCGCCTGGATGGGGTGCCCGTGATGGTGATTGGCCATCAGAAAGGCCGTGACACCAAGGAGAAGGTACGTCGTAACTTCGGCATGCCTCGCCCCGAGGGCTACCGCAAGGCCCTGCGCCTGATGGAGATGGCGGAGCGCTTCAAGATGCCCATCATCACCTTTATCGACACCCCGGGCGCCTACCCGGGCGTTGGCGCCGAGGAGCGCGGTCAGAGTGAAGCCATTGCCCGCAATCTCAAGGTGATGGCCGGCCTCAAGGTGCCGGTGATCTGCACGGTGATCGGTGAAGGCGGCTCCGGCGGTGCCCTTGCCATTGGCGTGGGTGACCGGGTCAACATGCTGCAGTACTCCACCTACTCGGTGATCTCTCCGGAAGGTTGTGCCTCCATCCTGTGGAAGGACGCCGCGGAAGCGCCCAAGGCGGCGGAAGCCATGGGCATTACCGCTGAGCGCCTGAATGAGCTCAAGCTGGTGGACACGGTGATCGCCGAGCCCCGTGGCGGCGCCCACCGGGACATGGAAGCGATGGCTGCCTCCCTTAAAGATCAAATTTTGAACGATCTGGGCTTGTTGAAGAAGCTGGATCTGGATACCCTGCTGGAACAACGTTACGACCGATTGATGGAGTACGGTTATTGTCGTTAACCCAGCTTGAGTCCAGCGTTCGGGCCGCCCTGGCGGCCCATCTGGACAATGCCCGCCGCGTGGTCCTGGCCTACAGCGGCGGTATCGATTCGGAGCTGCTGGCCAGCATCCTTGGCCGCCTCCGTCCCGAATTCCCCTCCCGTCCCTTCCTGCTTATTCACGTAAACCATGGCTTATCGGACAACGCCGAGAGCTGGGTGGCCCATTGCCGCCGTCGTGCCGAGCTCTATGGTCTGCCCCTGACGGTGACCAAGGTGTCGGTGGAGCAGGGGCCGAGGATCAGCCTGGAAGCCGCCGCCCGTGAGGCCCGCTACGCAGCCCTGAACCAGTTGCTGCTGCCCGGGGATCTGTTGTTGACCGCCCAGCACAAGGACGACCAGGCGGAGACCCTGCTGCTGGCGCTGAAACGGGGCAGCGGTCCCCTGGGGCTGGCGGGCATGCTGGCCTCTCAGCCCTTTGCCGGTGCCACCATGCTGCGGCCGTTGTTGGGGCACTCCCGTGCCGAGGTGGAGAGTGCCGCCGCCGAGCTGGGGCTGGCCCACATCGAAGATGACAGCAACACCGATCTGAGATTTGACCGTAACTTCCTGCGCCATAAGGTCCTGCCGATGATGAAGGCGCGCTGGCCCGGCTTTCACCATGCGGTCCACCGCAGCGCCCAGCTCTGTGGTGAGCAGCAGAGTCTGTGTGATGAACTGGCGGCGGAGGATCTCCGCCAGCACCAGGTTGCCAGCGGCGGCTTGGGGATCAGTGGTCTGGCCGCCCTCAGTGCGCCACGAAGAAATAATCTGGTAAGGTACTGGTTAAGAAAGCATAATCAATTAATGCCCTCCCAGGTTCAGCTGCAGCAGCTGGAGCAGTTCTGGCTGGCCAGAGAGGACGCCCAACCTACACTGAAGTTGGGTGACTGCCAGCTGCGCCGTTTTCGTGATGCCCTGTACCTGGTGGGTGAAGGACCCTCGCTGGATGCGGAGCTGGAGATGATGATCCCCAGGGTGCGTCAGCAGATGGCCAACGGCGAGCACTGGTGCCTGGAGGAGCGTGCCCATGGCGAGCGGCTCAGGCTGCCCCGGGCCGGAGAGTCGGTGCTGGTGCGCTATGATCTTCTGGGGACGCGACGGGTCCGTCCCGCCAACCGCAATGGCTCAAGACCATTGAAGAAGGTGTGGCAGGAACTGGGTGTGCCCCCCTGGCTGCGAGGCCAGATCCCCATGCTGTTCTTCGGCGACAGGCTGGTGGCCGCCCTGGGCTACTGGCTCGAGCAGGAGGCGCTGGAGACCCTGGGACCTGGACTGGTTCCCGTTCGTCAGGAGTAGGCCGAAGCCGCCTCTCCGCCACGCAGACTTTCAGGAGGAGAGACGATACCCATGGATCACGGCGGTCTGACCCCCATCTTATTACTGGCACTGGTGGCCATTGCCGGCCTGGTGATCACCCGGCGGCTGAAGCTGCCGGTGATCCTCGCCTGGCTGGTGACCGGCGGCCTGGCGGGCAGTCAGGGGTTTAACTGGCTTCAGAGTGATCAAATCGCCCTGGTGGCCGAGATCGGCGTAGTATTCCTGATGTTCTCCCTGGGGCTGGAGTTCTCCCTGCCCCGCCTGTGGGCCATGCGCGCCCGGGTATTCGGTTTGGGCAGTGCCCAGATGGTGGTCACCCTGGGCTGCACCTTTGCCCTGGCCTGGGGCATGGGCCTGGATCCCCGGGCCGCCTTCGTCTGTGGCGGCGCCATCGCCCTCTCCTCGACGGCCATCGTGCTCAAACAGCTGGATGAGCAGGGCTGGATCAACCGCCGTCACGGCGAGCTTTCCGTCAGCGTGTTGCTGTTCCAGGATCTGGCGGTGATCCCTCTGCTGATCATCATTCCCCTGCTGGGCTCAGACAGCGGCGGCGTCGCCCTGGCCATGGAACTCTCCTGGGCCCTGCTCAAGGGCACCATTGCCTTTGTGTTGCTGCTGGGGCTGGGGGGCTATCTTCTGCCCAAGATCTTCGATGAGGTTGCCCGCTCCCGCTCCGATGAGCTGTTCCTGCTGACGACCCTGGCGGTGGCCCTGGCCACGGGGTTCGTCACTCTGTCCCTGGGACTTTCCATGACCCTCGGCGCCTTCCTGGCGGGGATGCTGCTGGGAGAAAGCCAGTATCGCCAGCAGCTTGAGGCGGACATTCGCCCCTTCCGCGATCTGCTGATGGGCCTGTTTTTCGTGTCGGTGGGCATGTTGCTGGATCTCTCCCTACTCTGGGCCCAACTGCCCCTGCTTCTCGGCCTGCTGACGGTGGTGATGCTGGCCAAGGCGATCATCATCTGGATGCTGGCCACCCTGACCGGGGAGAAGACCAAGGACGCCCTGGCCACCGGTATCTGTCTGGCCCAGGTGGGGGAGTTCAGCTTCGTGCTGATCGCCCTGGCGATGAAGTGGCAGGTGCTGGAGCAGGGACTGGCCAATTTGCTGGTGGCCACCGGGGTGATCTCCATGGCCCTGACGCCTTTCATGGTGGACAACTGTCTGGTGCTGGCCAAGCGGATTCTGGGACAGAGGGAGCAGTTGTTCGGCGAGGAGCCGGAAGCCCCTGAGCTGGCCACCCAGGATCATGTGGTGTTGCTTGGTTATGGCCGGGTGGGGCAGACCATCGCCCGCTTCCTCAAGCGGGAGAAGATGCCGTTCGTGGCGGTGGATCTCGATCCCATTCGGGTGCGGGAGTCCAGGGCCGCCGGCGAACCTGTGGTGTTCGGCGATGGCCGACGCCAGGATATTCTCAAGGAGGTGGGGCTGCCGCGGGCCAGGCTGGTGGTGGTTACCTTCGACAATCGCCGCGACATCTTCAACCTGCTGGACTGCATCAAGCTGATGGCCCCCCATATCCGTACCCTGGTGCGCACTCGGGATGACGCCACATTGGAGGCCCTGGAGCTGGCGGGGGCCGACCAGGTGATCCCTGAGAGCCTGGAGGGCAGCCTGATGCTGGTGTCTCAGGTGCTGTATCAACTGGGGGTGCCCCTGCCGCGCATCCTGCTGCGCATCGAGCGGGAGCGGCGCGATCGCTACCGCATGCTCCATGGGTTCTTCGGCGGCACCGATCCTGTGCAGGGGCGGGAGCTGCTGCACGCGGTAACCCTGTCGGACAACGCCTGGGCGGTGGGCCACTTCGTGGTGGAGCTGCCCCTGAACCATTGGCGGGTGCAGCTGGACGGCCTCAAGCGGGAGGGGGTGGCCCTGGAGTTTGTGCCCACTACCCGCCTGCAGCGGGGGGATGTGCTGCTGCTGATGGGGACGCCTCATCAGGTTGAGCTGGCGGAGCGAGCACTGCTGGAGGGACCTTAGTCTCCTCCAGCTCAAAGAAGATCTTCAACTGCTGTTGCTGGGCGCTGGCGTCCCGGTACCCCAGCTCAATCAACTCCTGGCAGTATTCCGATTCAAACATCAGATAGCTGAGCAGGCTCGACTCCCGGTTCTCATCCACCCCCATCAGTTTCAGCAGGGTACGGGCGCCCCTGGGCAGGCGCCGGTAGTGCTTGAGAGCGATGGCGTCCAGGTTCTCTGAGGGCTTGATGGTCAGGGTCTCCACGGTGCGAAGGGGCTGCATCACCCGGCGCTCCGGCGGGATCAGCGCCAGGGAGGCGTTGATTCGCGCCACCCGTTCCAGATCCGAGCTCAGGGCATCGGAAAACACCGCATCCAGCAGGTGACCGGTGATGCGGCCGCTGTTGGGGGGGTGGGGCACCGGCTGGTTGTCGGTGGGGCTCTCCAGGTTGATGATGAAGATCCGTTCTGCCCCCAGGTGGATGGGGGCACTCAGGGGGGAGAGCTGGTGAATGGCACCGTCGCCGAAGTGCTCACCGTCGATGGCCACCGAAGGGAACACCAGAGGGATGGCCGAGGAGGCCATCAGATGGTCCAGGGTCAGCTGGGTAATCTGCCCGCGGCGGCGAAACCTCTGCCAGGGCGCCAGGTTCTGCTGGCCCTGATAGAAGTTGATGCAGCAGGGGTGGGAGTAGCTGGACGCGGCCACCGTCAGGGCTCTGAGGTGGCCGGTGTCGATGTGGCGTTGCAGCTTCTCCAGGGGCAGCACCCGGTTGAGCAGGACCCGCAGGGGCTGATTGTTCAGCAGACTGGGTGGCAGGTTGGGGTCTTTGCGGCGCCACAGTTGGCGCAACAGGTGTCTGGAGGCGGGCCAGAGATCCGCATGGTACACCTGCTGACTGCGGAAATTGCGCCAGATCCATTCGAGCTTGCGCACGCCCTTGTGAAAGGAGCCGGCGTGACAGCCCAGGGTGGCGGCATTGATGGCCCCCGCCGAGGTGCCGCAGAGAATGGGGAAGGGCAGGCCGTGATTTCTCGGGTAGAAGCTGGCGATCGCCTTGAGCACGCCGACCTGATAGGCGGCCCGGCTGCCACCTCCGCTGAGTTGCAGGGCCCGGTTCTGTGTTTGATGCGACGGCCTCATGGAGCGCTGGCCCCCCTTAAGAGAGTGGAGTGTGATAATCCACAGAGAATCATTGATTTACATTATGCTGCAGTGACTTAAGTATAGTTCACGGTATAACCGCATTGATACAAACTTAAGTGTAGGTATAATTTGCGCCATTCTTTACCCTCCGCCGGCCAGGTGATAGTCGCCGGATGAGGGGTCTGCAGACCCAGAGGAGGCCTGAAACATGGCGCGAAAAACCAAGGCGGAAGCGGAGAAGACCCGCCAACAGCTGCTGGACTCGGCGATGAAGCTGTTCAGCGAGAAGGGGGTGGCCAAGACCACCCTGGCGCAGATTGCCGCCGACGCCGAGATGACCCGCGGGGCGATCTATTGGCACTTCGAGGATAAGGCCGATCTGTTGCACGCCCTGTTTGAGCGCTCCATCACTCCGGAAGCGGAGCGGCTGTGGCACTCCATGACCGAGGAGGGGGCCGACCCCCTGAAGTGTCTGCTCCAGGCCAGCCATACGTTCTGGCTGGAACTGAACACCGAGTCCACCCTGAAACAGGTGATGATGCTCTATCGTCAGGCGGAGCAGGTGCCGGAGCTGGCGGAAAAGCTCGACGAGATGCACTGTCAGGAGGACTCCCACATGTATCAGGCGCTGAAGTTGGCCTCTGAGCAGGGGGCCCTGCACCCTCAGATGTCTGTGGAGACCGCCTTTACCCTGTTCCATACCCTCCATGGAGGCATGGTGCAGCTGGTGTGCGGCGCGCGCAAGTGCACCGTTGAGCTGGATAAGGAGAAGATCTTCCGCGAGCTGATTCAGGGAGTGGAGCGGGCGGTCAGTGCCCCGGAGCGTCTGACCTAGTGCCTGTGTCAGGACGGGACAAGGGAATAAAAAAGGGTTGGCAATGCCAACCCTTTTTCGTGTTTGCGGCTGTTAGCCTTTGAGCTTGGCTTGAACCGCGTCGAGGACGGCGTCCATGGCCACGTCCTCTTTGCTGCCGTCGGCCCGGCTCTTCAGCTCCAGGCTGCCGGCGTCGATGCCGCGCTCACCAATCACCACAGAGTAGGGGATGCCCATCAGCTCGGCGTCGGCGAACATCACGCCCGGACGCTCCTTACGGTCGTCGAACAACACGTCGATGCCGGCGGCGGTCAGCTCGTCGTAGAGCTTCTCGGCGGTTTCCTGAACCCGGTGTGACTTGTGCATGTTCATCGGCACGATCACCACCTGGAAGGGGGCGATGGCTGCGGGCCAGATGATGCCTCTGTCGTCATGGTTCTGCTCGATGGCGGCGGCGACGATGCGGGAGACGCCCACGCCATAGCAGCCCATGATCAGCGGACGGGCCTTGCCCTGCTCATCCAGCACGGTGGCTTTCATGGACTCGGAGTATTTGGTGCCCAGCTGGAAGATGTGACCCACTTCGATGCCCCGGGCAATCTTCAGCACGCCCTGGCCACAGGGGCTGTTATCCCCCTCCACCACGTTACGCAGATCCTCGACACGGGGCAGGGCGACATCGCGCTCCCAGTTGATGCCGAAGTGGTGCTTGCCATCGATGTTGGCACCGGCACCGAAGTCGTTCAGGGTGGCCACGGAGCGGTCGATGATCAGAGGCAGCTTCAGGCCGACCGGACCCAGGGAGCCAGGACCGGCACCGATGGCATCGCGGATCTCCTCTTCGGTGGCAAACTGCAGTGGGGTGGCCACTTCAGGCAGCTTCTCCGCTTTGACTTCGTTCAGCTCATGATCGCCGCGAACCATCAGTGCCACCAGTTTGGCATCACACTCGTCGCTGGCGTGCACGATCAGGGTCTTCACGGTCTTGTCGATGGCCAGGTCAAACTGCTCCACCAACTGGTCGATGGTCTTGGCATCCGGGGTGTCCACCAGGGTCATCTCCTGGCCGGGTTCACCATGCTCACCCAGAGGCAGGGCTTCCGCCTTTTCGATGTTGGCGGCGTAGTCGCTCTCGGTGGAGAACACCACGGCATCTTCACCGCTTTGGGCCAGCACCTGGAACTCGTGGCTGTGACTGCCACCGATGGCGCCTGTGTCCGCCAGGACCGGACGGAACTCCAGTCCCATGCGCTCCAGAATGCGGCAGTAGGCCTGATACATCGCCTGGTAGGTCTCGTCCATGGTCTCCTGGTCCAGATGGAAGGAGTAGGCATCCTTCATCAGGAACTCACGGGAGCGCATCACACCGAAGCGTGGACGCACTTCATCGCGGAACTTGGTCTGAATCTGGTACAGGTTCAGAGGCAGCTGCTTGTAGGACTTCACGGCATCGCGAACGATATCGGTGATCACCTCTTCGTGAGTGGGCCCCAGGACGAAATCGCGCTGATGGCGGTCCTTGATGCGCAGCAGCTCGGGACCCATGTCGTCCCAGCGGCCGGTCTCCTGCCAGAGGTCTGCGGGTTGAACCATGGGCATCAGGGTTTCCACGGCACCGGCGCGGTTCATCTCTTCACGCACGATGTTTTCAACTTTCTTCAGCACTTTCAGGCCAGTGGGCAACCAGGTGTAGAGCCCGGAAGCCAGTTTGCGGATCATGCCGGCGCGCAACATCAGCTGATGGCTGATCACTTCAGCATCAGAGGGGGTCTCTCTCAGGGTGGAGACCAGGTAACGACTGGTTCTCATCGATAATGTCCGTAAAAATAAAGAGGCGGATAGTCTATCAGTCCTGAGCCCCGGGTGTCACTCGGGCAGCGCTTTGAGGGCAACTCTGAAATACTAATAAAGGCTGGATCATCAGGCTGATGTAATATATTGATGATTATTGGTTGTTTCGTATGGAATAATTGTTAAAGAATCTCAGGCCCGACGGAGTGGCGATGAAGAGTGAACGATGGGGTATCACCAGCCTGGTGCTGGTCGGGGTACTGTCGATGACCTGGTTGGCGTTTCGCCTCTACCAGACAGAGCAGTACACCCTGGAGAGGGAGTTCGATCACTACGCCAGTAACCAGGCCAGGCAGATCAAGTGGCGCATCGACTCCTCCCTGTCGGTGCTCAATTACCTCTCTACCCTGTACCAGGGCAGCACCAACGTCACCGCCGACGAGTTTGAGATGGTGGCCGATGGCATCCTCGCCCGCCAGCGGGAGATCAAGGCGCTGGAGTGGGTGCCTCGGGTGGCCCACAAGGAGCGCGAGCAGCTGGAGCTGGCGATGCGCGACCGCTTTCCCGATTTCAGCTTCACCGAATCCTCCCTGGGCCAGCGGGTGGTGGCCGAGCAGCGCAACGAATACTTCCCCGTCTATTACCTGCGTCCTTTCAGTGGCAACGAATCACGTCTGGGGATGGACCTCGGTCAGGATCCTAAACTGATGGGGGTGCTGACCCAGGCGATGGGCGCCGGCGAGTTGCTGCTCTCTCCCATGGCCATGGATGTCTCCTATGGCAAGGTGGTGATGGCGGTGGTCCCCATCTACCACAGTCTGCCTCTGACCGATGCCAGCCGCAGCAAGCTGTTGAAAGGCTACCTGCTGGGGGTGTTTCAGCTCGAGGAGCTGTTGCATGATCTGGTCCTGGACGGGGAGCGAGCCAACATCGAGTTTCAGATCTGGGATACCACCGGGGACACCCGTCGCCAGTTGATGGGGGCGCCGCCGCACCCAGTGTCGGTCGGAGACCGCACTCAGAGTTTCGTGTTCGAGGGGCTGGCGGGACGCCGTTGGGAGCTGGTGGCCATGGCCAATGGCCAATTCTTTGCAGCCAAGCGCAGCCTGGCGCCCTACGTGGTAGGCCTGGGAGGCTCCATGGCAATGCTGGCCGTGGGCGGCATGTTGTGGCAGATGCGCCGCAGAAACCACGAGGTGGAAGCCCTGGTGCGTGCTCGTACCGAGGAGCTCAACCGGGTGAACCAGCAGCTGACCCGACAGAGTCTCACCGACGGACTGACCCAGGTGGCCAATCGCCGCCAATTCGATACCTGGCTCAGCCAGGAGTGGGAGAGTGCTCGCCGTACCGGCAAGCCGGTGACCCTGTTTGTCATCGACGTTGACCTGTTCAAGAACTACAACGACCGCTATGGTCACCTGGCCGGGGACAGGGTGTTGAAGAAAATTGCCCGTATGCTCTCCAGTCAGCTTAATCGGCCTCGAGATCTGCTGGCCCGCTATGGCGGAGAGGAGTTTGCCGCGGTGTTGCCGGAGACCGGGCGTAAGGCGGTGAAGTTTGCCGATAGCCTGCGCGCCATGGTGGAAGCCCTGGGGATTCCCCATGAGGGGTCGGACATCTGTGGCTATGTCACCATCAGCATCGGGGTGGCCACCGTGGTGCCTGAGGTGGACCAGACTCCGGAGCAGTTCTTTGAGCTGGCGGATAAGGCCCTGTATAAGGCGAAGAGCCAGGGGCGTAATCAGGTGGCTTACCACAATCAGGAACGGGGCGATCTGAGCCTGGGATAGGCGGCCGCTTCCTTATGTGTCCCGGCGATCCCCTATGATGCGGGCCGGGTTGCCCGCCACCTTGGCATAGGGCGGCACATCTTTGGTCACCACGGCGCCCATGCCGATCACGGCGTGATCCCCTATGGAGACGCCGTCGACGATGCTGACTCTGGCGCCGATCCACACATCCTTGCCTATGGTGACCCCCTTGGAGCTGACCCCCTGCTGGTAGAGGGGGCGGTCCAGCTCCATGCCGTGATTAAAGGCATAGATGCTGACGTTATTGGCCAGGCGGCTTTGGTCGCCGATGGTCAGGCCGGCTCGGCCACCATCCAGGCTGCAACCATGGTTGATGCTGACCTCGTTTCCCAGGGTGATGGGGCCATGGAGGAAGCTGCCGGTGGCCAGCATGCAGCGGTCGCCGATCTTCACCTCCCGTCCGGGCTCGGCAAAGATGGCGCACTCCTCGGCCAGAAAACAGTTCTGGCCAAAGCTGACACTCTCCATCGACTCCAGCTCTCGTTGCAGCTCATCCTGCCAGGGGCGAGCCCACTCCAGGTGTTTGGGCTTGAGGCGGTAGTAGAGCCAGGGCATCCAGTTCAGGCGCCGCTTGTGCTGCTGTCGGTAACGCTCACTCATGAGTTCTCCAGAGGCACCACATCCACCACCAGGTTGCGCCCCTCCTTTACCTGCCAGCGCAGATCAAACTGATGCAGCTGAACGCCATAGACCCGCTCCCCCTCCTCCTTTTTGTAGCCGGGACGAGGGTCCTGGGCCAGAACCTGGGAGGCCAGCTCAGTGAAGCCTGGGCAGAGGGCTTCGGCCCTTGCCAAAGCCGCCTTGCCCTGAGGGCTGACCTCCATTGGCATGGCGGGCGGCGCCTCCTGGGCGAACCCTCCCGCTGCGTCAGGCAGGGCGTCGGAGTAGGGGATGTAGGGTTTGATGTCGTAGATGGGGGTGCCATCCAGCAGATCTATGCCCTCAACGTCTATGTAGTATTGGCCCTTGTGCTGGCCAACCCCTTTCAGTTTGACCGCCGACAACCCCAGGCCGTTGGGCCTGAAGGTGGCCCGGGTGGCAAAAACTCCGACCCGGGTGTTGCCGCCCAGTCTGGGGGGCCGAACCGTGGGCTTCCATCCCTGTGCCAGGTTTTCGTGGAAGGCAAAGATCAACCAAAGGGTATCGAACTGCTCCAGCCCTCTGAGCAGATACGGGTTGTTGCACTCACCCTGCAGCTCCAGGCGGCCCAGGGCCGCGGGCACCAGGCGAGGTTGTCGGGGGATGGCAAATTTCTGCTTATAGGGGGAGCGGCAGATGGCGACCGGCTCAATCTCAATCTTCATATTGCTCCAAGGCCTGGCCGTAGCAGGTGATGGCCGAGAGACAGTGGTCATCGGCGGGCAGAGATGCGCAGCGGCTTACCCACAGGGCATTGCCCCCCAATTCTGCAGCCTTGCGACGCAGCTGAGTGCGGGCATCCGCCGGGCTGGCGGCGGGGTCGGATTCTCTCTGCTGGCAGCTGGTGGCCTCCAGCCAACCGAGATCCTTACCCGGAGGTGGTGCCTCGCCCTGATACAGGGCAACCTGACCGGCTTTGAAATAGTCGCGGGTTGCCTCGGAGTCCAGATTACTGTTGAACTCGAAATTGGCACTACAGCCGCCAAGTAACAAGAGTGTGGCGATGATGGAGTGTCTCATGGGGGATCTCTTTGGTGCTTTTATCGCCTTAGTGTAACACAGCGTATATGTGGCCTGAGAAAGTCTGAGGGGCTCCGGACTGAAATATAATGCCGGCTTATAACTTGCCACTGGTGAGTATGACATTCGATGCTGGTGCAAAATTGACCAATGAGTCTTCTTTAGTTGCCGGGTTAACCTGGTAAAGAATAGCCATTGGAATGATGGCTGTCCTTAGGTGGGTTAAAGGGAGAGCTAAAAGAGAGCTGAGCTTATGCCTCCTCATATAGGAAGCAGGAGTTAACATTTGGTTACTTCAAAATCGCCTTGCTCTTAAAAGAGTGTGGAAATAGCCATGGTATGCCCCCCGGAGAACTTGGTGGTGATGAGTCATGCTCAACAAAGGTTTACAAAAGTGCTGAATTGAAAGGGTCAAACTGACCTTGTTGAGCTCAATAAAGCACTGCCCGGTGGTGACATCTGGTCATCAAAGGTTTCTATTCTTCGATATCGTAGCCGTAGCATAAGTATATTCAGCTTAAATTCAGCTTCGCTTTTATCCCGGTTCAATCTACGTAATTGAAATGTCACATCCTCCGAGGGCATACACCCTGACTTATCGGGGCATCGGGTGGGCGTTAATACCCTTCTGCACGATATAGGGGCCGGGGCAAAGGGGCTAATGGCTGAGGAGGGATATGAGTTTAGTGCATGATTATAAAGGATTTTATCCATGTCGTGCTGGGTGGGTCTTTATATCCTCCTGGAATACTATATATCGGCGCTGCTAAGCGCTGCCCTCTATTACCCGCAGACAAAAAAAAGCGGCCGCCATAGGCGACCGCTTTTTCAGGAAACTGTAGTTTATTGCTCGATCAGGAACTCTTCCAGAGAGTGGCCTTGGTCCAGCTTTTCCTTGATTGCCTTAGGAGTACGGCCTTGACCGGTCCAGGTAATCATCTCGCCATCTACTTCAATTTGGTATTTGGCAGGGCGAGGAGCACGCTTGCGACGAGGAGCAGCACCTTCCAGTGCATTCAGCTCGTCAACACTAATACCGTCTTCGGCCAGTTGCTTACGAATTGCTTCAATTTTCGCCAGACGCTCAGCTTGAGCGGCTTCTTCAGCCTCAGCTTCCGCTTCGCGCTCATCAGCAATCTTTTGAAGTTTAGCAATTACGTCTTTCAGTTCATCCAGCTCCAGCTCTTTAACTTGAGCCTTCAAGCGGCGACCGTGAGTCAAAATTTCGAGGAAATCAGCCATCGTTGAATCAACCTAAATATGAGTGTGTATATAGATCAGTGTTTAGACTAGCATGCAAAATATTACTTGTCTGCAAAATATTCCGATTAATTTAGCGATTAAATAGAGTTTTGCATTCCCAAATGATGACATTTTACTTTTGTTAAAGTTCATCTTCCTTTTTAAAAGTCATCTGAAACTCTCCTGAGCCGGATTCGCCGTCGCCTGGGGGCCTTGCGACCTTGGTTCAGGTTGACGTTAACGTCAACAGTAATTAGAGTGGTGAGCAGTGTTAGGCAAAGTCGAATCCGGCGCTCAACAAAGGACGTACTATGAAGATTCTGGTTCCCATTAAGCGGGTGGTCGACCCCTATGTAAAAGTAAGGGTTAAGGCAGACGAGACCGATGTCGAGTTGGCCAATCTGAAGATGGCGATCAACCCCTTCTGCGAGATCGCAGTAGAGGAAGCGGTAAGGCTGAAGGAAAAAGGCCACGCTGATGAGATTATTGCAGTGTCTATTGGCCTCAAGGTGGCACAGGAACAGCTGCGCACTGCCATGGCGCTGGGTGCAGACAGGGGGATTCTGGTGGAGCATGATGATGCCCTGGAACCCCTCTCTGTCGCCAAGGTGCTTAAGGCGGTGATTGACAAGGAGCAGCCCTCTCTGGTGCTCTTCGGCAAACAGTCCATCGACGGTGACAACAACCAGACCGCTCAGATGACCGCGGCGCTGGCCGGTATGGGTCAGGCCACCTTTGCCTCCAGTGTGGACGTGGACGGCGATCAGATTAAGGTGGCCCGCGAAATTGACGGTGGTATCCAGACCCTGAGCCTGAAGCTGCCCGCCGTGGTGTCGGCGGATCTGCGTCTCAATGAACCCAGGTATGCTTCCCTGCCCAATATCATGAAAGCCAAGCGAAAGCCTCTGGATATCGTGACTGTGGCAGATTTTGAATTGCAGTTGGGGTCTCATCAGAAGACGTTGAAAGTGACCGCGCCCGCTGAGCGCAGCGGCGGCGTCATGGTGGGCTCAGTGGAAGAGCTGGTGGATAAGCTGAAGAATGAAGCGAAGGTGGTGTAATGGCGATCCTCATTATTGCAGAAGTAGATAAGCAGGGCCTGAGTGCCGATTGTGCCAAGGTGGTGGGTGCCGCATCGGCACTGGGGCAGGACCTTCATCTGCTGGTGGCCAGCGACAACGCCGCGACCGCCGCAGAGCAGGGCGCCAAGCTCGCCGGCATCACCAAGGTACTGGTGGCGGATAACGCGGCCTACGCCCACCAGATGGCGGAGCCTGTGGCCGACCTGGTGCTGGAACTGGCCGCTGATTACAGCCACATTCTGGCGGCAGCCAGCGCCAAGGGTAAGGATATGTTGCCCCGGGTTGCGGCCCTGCTGGACGTGGCACAGCACTCCGATGTCATTGCCATCGAGTCTGACGATACCTTCGTCCGTCCCATCTATGCGGGCAATGCCCTGGCGACGGTGCAGAGCCTGGATGAGAAGAAGGTACTGACCATCAGGACCAGTGCCTTCGATGCGGTGGCTGAGCAGGCACCGGCGGAAATTCATGCCCTGGACAGCGTCAAGTCGAGCGAGTTGACCCAGTTTGTCGGCGAGGAACTGGTTGAGTCCGAGCGCCCTGAACTGGGTGCGGCGCGGGTGGTGATCTCCGGAGGCCGTGGACTGGGCAGCGGTGAGAACTTTGCCCTGATCGAACAGCTGGCGGACAAGCTGGGTGCCGCCATCGGCGCATCCAGGGCAGCCGTAGACGCAGGCTTCGTGGCCAACGATCTGCAGGTGGGTCAGACAGGCAAGATCGTTGCCCCGGATCTCTACATCGCCGTGGGGATCTCCGGTGCCATTCAGCACCTGGCGGGGATGAAAGAGTCCAAGGTGATCGTGGCGATCAACAAGGACCCGGACGCGCCTATATTCCAGATTGCCGATTATGGCCTGGAAGCAGACCTGTTTGAGGCTGTTCCTAAGCTCACAGAACTGTTATAAATGTGATTTAACTCACATTATGGCGGCATCTGCCGGACAAGTGAGGGACACTTGCGGTTAGAATGCCGCCTTCGCTTTTTGCGAGTACCGATTTAGGTAGAGGCGCATCGCCTATCAGTACGCCGGTCGAGGTTGATACCCGACGACGCCGGTGGAAAGGAGTCGATGCCGAAGTGGGCAGGGCATCATCCCTGGCCGCTGGGGCTGCTTTTAACAGGAGCAGCACTGCCATAGTAAATTCCGAGAGGAGCTCGGATGCTTTTTTACTATGGAGCGCTACTGAAAGGACGGTGGGTTTCTATTCTCTGCATATCCCTCCCTCGACGCACAGTCGTGTCAGTTGCCTCCATCGCTAATCCACAACGATAAGATAACGATGGCCTTAATTAGTTACGCCGATTCGGCACTCTCTCTTCTGCCTCCCCTGGTTGCCATTGGGATGGCGATCATGACCCGCAAGGTGTTGCTCTCCCTCGGGCTGGGTATTCTGCTGGGCACCCTGATGCTGGTGGACTTTGCGCCCATGACGGCGCTGTCCGAGCTCTCCGGCCGGGCCCTGACCCTGGTGTGGGACGATGGCGCGCCTGCCGCCTGGAACCTCTACACCCTGGGATTTCTGGTGTTGCTGGGGATCATGACCGCCCTGATCTCCGTCTCCGGCGCGACCCGGGCCTTTGCCGCCTGGGCCCGCAAGCGGATTCGCTCCGGGCGGGATGCCAAGCTGATGACCATGGCGCTGGGCGTGGTGATTTTCATCGATGACTACTTCAATACCCTGGTGGTGGGCTCCGTGGCCCGGCCGGTGACCGATCATTACAAGGTGTCCCGGGAGAAGCTGGCCTACTGCATCGACTCCACCTCGGCGCCCATCTGCGTGATCTCCCCCATCTCCTCCTGGGGAGCGTACATCATCGCCCTGATCGGTGGCCTGCTCACCACCCACGGCATGACGGAGATCGGCTACCTGAGTGCCTTTATTCAGATGGTGCCCATGAACTTCTACGCCATCTTCGCCTTCCTGCTGCTGCTGGCGGTGGTCTACTTTGGCCTGGACTTCGGTGCCCTGGCCCGGGCCGAGCAGCGTGCCCGTGCCGGTCAGTTGTGGGAGGAGTCCCGCGGCGTGCCCCCCGGTGAGGAGCTGGATCTGCCGGAAGCGGACAACGGTCGGGTGGCCGGGCTGGTGGCGCCCATCGGCTTTTTGATCGCCATCACCGTCGCCCTGATGCTGTTCTCCGGTAATCAGGCCCTGGCCGCCGACGGTAAAGCCTTCAGCCTGATCGGCGCCTTCGAAAACACCGATGTGGCCTGGTCCCTGTTCTACTCCGGCCTGGCCGGGGTGATCTTCACCCTGATGTTCAGCCTGATGCAGGGTGTGCCCGTGGGCTATATGGTGAAGGCGGTGATCAGCGGCACCAAGTCGATGTTGCCTGCTATTTATATCCTGCTGTTTGCCTGGACCATTGCCGGTATCATCAGCGATCTCAACACCGGTGAGTACATGGCCTCCCTGGCCCAGGGCAACCTGCCCGCCTGGTCTTTGCCGGCGCTGCTGTTTGTCCTCAGCGGGTTTGCCGCATTCGCCACCGGCACCAGCTGGGGCACCTTCGCCATCATGCTGCCCATCGCCGCCAATATGGCGGAAGCGGTGGATCTGGCACTGATGCTGCCCATGCTCTCCTCGGTGCTGGCCGGGGCGGTATTCGGTGATCACTGCTCGCCCATCTCAGATACCACCATCCTCTCCTCCACCGGAGCGGGTTGTCACCACATCGACCACGTCACCACTCAGTTGCCCTATGCGGTGCTGACGGCGGTGATCTCCCTGGCGGGCTACCTGGTGCTGGGGATGACCGGGTCGGTGGTGCTGGGCTTTGCCACGGCCACCCTGGGCCTGTTGCTGGTGGTCTTAGTGCTCAGACGCCTGTGCGCGCCGAACAGGACGACGGCGGTCACCGAGTAACGTTAAATGAGCCCCGCTTAGCGGGGCTTTCTTTATGCAGAGAGCGTCGAGCCGGCGCACAGTTTCAGGCGGTTAACTCTGGTCCGGATCCGGCCTTTTGGTTAGACTGTCCGAGAATTTTTCAGGGGGAAGAATTTTGGCTCAACTCTACTTCTACTATTCGGCCATGAATGCCGGAAAATCCACCTCTTTGCTGCAGTCCGCTTATAACTATCGCGAGCGCGGCATGGAGGTGCTGGTGATGACCGCCGGTCTGGATGATCGCTACGGGGTGGGCAAGGTGACCTCCCGTATCGGCCTCTCTTCAGATGCGCTGATCTACCGTCGTGAGGATGATCTCCTGACCATGGTTCTGGAGCGCAATGAGCAGCAGCAGGTCAACTGCCTGTTGGTTGATGAGTGTCAGTTCCTCACCAAGGAGCAGGTACGTCAATTGACCTATCTGGTGGACAAGATGGATATCCCGGTACTCTGTTACGGCCTGCGTACCGATTTTCAGGGTGAGCTGTTCGAGGGCTCCCATTACCTGTTGGCCTGGGCGGACAAGCTGGTGGAGCTGAAAACCATTTGCCACTGTGGCCGCAAGGCCAACATGGTGGTCCGCATGGATGGGGAAGGCAAGCCGGTTCGCAATGGCGATCAGGTGCATATCGGTGGCAATGACAGCTATGTTTCCATGTGCCGGACCCACTACCGGGAACTGGCCTGGGACTGAGCATCAGACGCAATGAGATACGGCAGCTTCGGCTGCTGTTTCTTTTTCTGCTGCTTGCTGAGAGAGAATAAAGTGGCGGTGTTTCGGGAGGGGAGGGCAGGAGTCCTTTCCTGCGGAGAGATCAGCGAATCTTGCTAAGGGTCTCTTTGACCTGATCACGCAGCCAACGGTTGGCCTTGCTGTCTTCCATCTTCTTCAGGTAGGTCAGGTACAGAGGCACCTTGGGGATGTCGAAGGAGGTCTTGACCTCGGCCAGATCGAATTGACGGCCATACTTCTCCCACAGCCAGCGTGACACTGTGACCAGTGAGTCGCTCTCCTGAGCCATCATCATGGCATTGAAAGGGTTGTTGGTGTCCAGGAACACCTCACGCTCATCCACATAGCCCAGGTTCAGGGCGTTACCCATCTTGTAACCGATCTGGCCCACGGCGTAACGGACGTGACGCTGGGACAGGTAGGTGTCCATGTCGATCACCTCTTTGGTGAGCGGGTTGTTTCTGCAGCCCAGGACCACCATCTCCTCCTCCAGCAGCTTCTCCTGAATGATGGACTTCATGTCCACTTTCAGGGCCACCAGGCAGAGATCGTTGTTGTCGATCTGCAGGCTGTCGATGATCTTGGATTCCTCTTCAACCAGGTTGTTGACGGTGATCTTCAACTGGTTGTTGAAGGTCTCAACCCGGCGTGCCAGGGGGTGAAGCACGATGAGGTCCAGGATGTGGTTGGCGGCGATGCGGAAGCGACGCTTGCTGTTGGCGGCGTCGAAGTCGCTCAGGCTTTCCACGCCGTCCTGGAGCAGGTCCAGGGCGGAGTTGACGTAGCCATAGAGTTCCATGGCGAAGTCGGTAGGCTCCAGACCGTTGCTGGTACGGGTGAACAGGGGATGGCTGAAATATTTACTCAGCTTGGACAGTGACTGGCTGACTGCGCTTGGGGTTACGGAAAGCTTGCGAGCGGCCTTGCTCAAGCTCCCGGTAAAGACCACGGCGCGGAAGACGATCAGCAGCCGTATATCGATGGAATCAAAGTCCCGCATTAAAACTGGCATGGCACCTTCCGAGTTAAAAAAACTAATTTCGTCTTGTTAGTGAATCTTAGTCAAATTTTGATAACTATCTGGGCGCGGAATCTAACATGCGGTAACGAATTTGCGCAATAGATCAGCTTAGGTAGCAGTTCACACTTTTCATTTGCAACTTTAAGCGGTTGATTTAAGAGGGGCTTTATCAGATGTTTTTATTAAAAAAGCATTTTAAGTTATGATTGCTTTACCCCCTAATTTTGTTCATTTTGAGCTTAACTAAGTGTGTAAGTTTTTGATGGTAATAGGAAAAGTGCGGCCATCCCTGTTAAGTTCAGGTAATGGCCGCGTTTTTGGTGTTAACTGGTCAGATCTGGGATGTTGACGAACTGTTTCAGTGAGTCCGGGTTGGCGAGGGCGTCGGTGTTGTTGACCGCCTCTCCATGCACCACTTTTCGCACTGCCAGCTCCACCAGCTTGCCAGACAAAGTTTTGGGCAGTTCTGACACCTGGACGATCTTCGCCGGCACATGACGGGGGGTGGTGTTGGCGCGGATGGTGCGGCAAATGGTGTGCTTCAGCGTGTCGTCCAACTGTAATCCACTCTTAAGCACCACGAACAACACCACTCGAACGTCATCCTGCCACTGCTGACCTATGGCCAGACTCTCCAGTACCTGCTCCACCTTTTCCACCTGGCGGTAGATCTCCGCGGTGCCGATGCGCACCCCGCCGGGATTGAGCACCGCATCGCTGCGACCATGGATGATGAGGCCCCCTTGTGGGGTGGTTTCGGCGTAGTCGCCATGGGCCCAGACATTGTCGAAGCGGGCGAAGTAGGCATCGTGATAGCGAGTGCCGTCCTCGTCCCCCCAGAAGCCCACAGGCATAGAAGGGAAGGGAGCGGTGCACACCAACTCGCCCTTTTCACCCTGGAGTGCCTGTCCCTGCTCGTCAAACACCTGGACCTTCATCCCCAACCCCAGGCACTGAAGCTGTCCCCGGTAGACCGGCTTGGCCGGGTTCCCCAGGGCAAAGCAGGAGACGATGTCGGTACCGCCCGAGATGGAACTGAGGCACAGCTCCTGCTTTATCTCCTTATAGATAAAGTCGAAGCCTTCATGGGCCAGGGGAGAACCGGTAGACAGCAGGGCCTTGAGGTTGTCCAGCCTGTGGTGACGGGCGGGGAAGTACTCCGCCTTCTCCAGGGCGGCTATATACTTGGCACTGGTGCCAAAGATGCTCACCTCCTCCTGCTCGGTCAGTTGCCACAGCACTTCGGGACCCGGGGCGAAGGGACTGCCGTCGTACAGCACCAGAGTGGCGCCCACCGCCAGGCCGCTGACCAGCCAGTTCCACATCATCCAGCCGCAGGTGGTGAAGTAGAACAGCACATCCTCCCGGTGCAGGTCGGTGTGCAGCCGGTGCTCCTTGAGGTGTTGCAGCAGGGTGCCGCCGGCGCCGTGGACGATGCACTTGGGTTTGCCTGTGGTGCCGGAGGAGTAGAGTACATACAGAGGGTGGTCGAAGGGCAGGGGCTCAAACTTCAGCGAGCGGGCCTCGTTGTCCAGGGCCTGACTCCAGGCCAGGGCCAACGGGGAGTCCACTTCTGCGGTGTTATCGAAGGCGGGCACCACGATGAGTTGCTCCAGGGAGTCGATGGCCTCGGCTATCTGGGTCAGTTTGTCGCTGCAGTCGATCACCTTGCCGTTGTAGCGGTAGCCGCTGGCGCCGATGAGGACCTTGGGACGGATCTGGCCGAATCGGTCCAGTACGCCGTTGAAGCCGAAGTCCGGTGAGCAGGAGCTGAAGGTGGCGCCCAGGCTGGCCGCTGCCAGCATGGTCACCACGGTCTCGATGCGGTTGGGCATAAAGGCGGCGACTCGGTCCCCGGATTCGACTCCCAGGCCACGCAGGTGGGCGGCCAGTCTGGCCACCTCATGATAGAGCTCATTGTAGGAGAGGGCGACCCGGTTGCTGGCTTCGTCCCGGTAGACCAGGGCGATGCGGTCATCCCGGTAACGCAACAGGTTTTCGGCGAAGTTAAGCCTGGCTTCGGGGAAAAAGCGTGCCCCCGGCATCTTGTCGGCGTCGGCCAGCAGGGTCTCACCCACGGTGCCCTGAACACCGAATCGCTGCCAGATCTCCCGCCAGAAGAGGCCGGGGTGGTCGACGCTCCAACGATGCAACTGGTCATAGTCGGTCAGGTTCAGCCCCAGATCCCTATTCAGGTCTTCGCGGAACTGCTCCATCTGGGTGGCACTGCGCCGCGCCTGTGACGGTTGCCACAATGGGCTGTTACTCATCCCTGCTTCTCCTTGTGTTTGGCCAGCCAGGCCTGAGCCACCCGGCTGGTGGGGGCTTTATTCAGGCTGCGGCAGATCTGCGCGCCTGCCAGCACCAGGGCGTCCAGGTTGACCCCGGTGTCGATCCCCATCCCTTCCAACATATAGACCAGATCCTCGCTAGCCAGGTTACCGGAGGCACCGGCGGCATAGGGGCAGCCCCCCAGGCCGGCTACGGCACTGTCGAAGGTGGTGATCCCCAGCTCCAGGCAGGCCAGTACATTGGCCAGGGCCTGGCCATAGGTGTCGTGGAAGTGCAGGGCCAGGGCCGAGACCGGCACCTGTTGGGCCACCGCCGCCACCATGGCTTTGGCCTTGGCCGGGGTGCCCACGCCTATGGTGTCCCCCAGGGAGATCTCGTAGCAGCCCATCTGATACAGGGTCTGGGCCACTTCCACCACCTTGGCCACCTCAATGTCGCCCTCATAGGGACAACCGAGCACGCAGGAGACGTAGCCACGCACCGGCACATTGGCTTCCCGGGCGGCGGCCATCACCGGCTGGAAGCGCTCCAGGGACTCGGCCACGGAGCAGTTGATGTTACGCTGACTGAAGCTCTCGGAGGCGGCGCCAAACACCGCCACCCCGTCCACCCCTACGCTCAGGGCCGACTCCAGGCCACGGAGATTGGGGGTCAGGGCGCTGTACCGCACCCCCGGTTGGCGGTTGATGCGGCTGAACAGCTGGTCGGCGTCCGCCATCTGAGGCACCCACTTGGGGGAGACGAAGCTGCCCGCTTCGATCTCTTTGAGGCCAGTCTGGCTCAGGGCATCCACCAGGGCGATGCGCTGCGCCAGGGTGACCCCGGCTTCGTTTTGCAGGCCGTCTCTGGGGCCTACCTCGACGATTTTTGCTTGGTTCATTACTCCTCCGCCGCTTCCAGGGCCACCAGGGAGACACCGTCGCTCACCTGCTGGCCCGGGGAGAAGGGCAGGGCGGTGACCTTGCCGGCATAGGGCGCGGTGATGGTGTACTCCATCTTCATCGCTTCCATCACCAGCAGGGACTGGCCCGCTTCCACCTGCTGTTCCAGGTCGCACAGCAGCGCCACTATGGTGCCGTTCATCGGTGCCTTCAGCGAGTCCTCCCCCTCCTCGTCGCCGGACTGGGTGCCGTGACGAACCTGGGTAAAGCGCAAGGGACCGTCGGGCAGGAACAGGGTGATCGCTTCGTGGCAGCGCTCATAGGGCCAGTGACACAGATGACCATCCAGCTCCATGCGGATCTGCTGCTCATCCAGGTCGGCCACCACGGAGTGTTCCTGATCATCCAGAGTCAGGGTGAAGGCGGGCCATTCGCCTCTGAGGTTGAGGCTGTAACGTTCGCCATGCTCATCCTCCAGCTGGTGCCCCAGATGGGCGCGCTGATTGAGGCGGAAGCCGACGGCGCTCTGCCAGGGTGAGTGCTCCGCATCTGGGCGGCTGGCCACCAGGGCAGCGGCGATGGCCGCCCGCTGACGTAGGTCATCGGCCTTGGTCAGCATAGGGTAGTGACGCTCGATAAAGCCGGTGTCCAGCACCGCGTTTCTGAAGTCATCATGGGCGACGATGCGGGCCAGAAACGCCAGGTTGCTGGTGACCCCCGCCAGCTGAGTCTGGCGCAGGCCACGAATCATCTGGGCGATGGCCTGGCTGCGGTTGTCGCCATAGGTGATCAGCTTGGCGATCATCGGATCGTAGTGGGCACTGATGCTGTCTCCGGCGACCACGCCGCTGTCCAGGCGCAGGCTGGCCGGCACATCGAAGCGGGTCAGGGTGCCGGTGGCGGGCAGAAACTCCCGCTGGGGGTCCTCGGCGTAGAGGCGCACCTCCAGGCTGTGTCCGGTCACCTGAACCTGAGATTGCGCCAGGGGCAGGGGCTCGCCGGCGGCCACCCGCAGCTGCCACTCCACCAGATCCTGGCCGGTGACCAGCTCGGTAACCGGGTGTTCCACCTGCAATCGGGTGTTCATCTCCATAAAGTAGAAGCGCCCCTGCTCATCCAGCAGAAACTCCACGGTACCGGCGCCCACGTAATCGATGGCCTGGGCGGCGCGGCAGGCGGCCTCGCCCATCTCCTGGCGCAGGGCGTCGCTTAGGCCGGGGGCCGGAGCCTCCTCCACCACCTTCTGATGGCGTCGCTGGATGGAGCAGTCCCGGTCGGACAGGTAGACGCAGTTCCCCTGGGTGTCGGCAAACACCTGCACCTCCACATGGCGGGGGGCCGACAGGTAACGCTCCAGCAGCAGGGTATCGTTGCCGAAGGCGGAGGCGGCTTCCCGACGGGCGGTGGCCAGAGCCTCGGCCAGCTCATTGGCCTGATTGACGATGCGCATCCCCTTGCCGCCGCCGCCGAAAGCGGCCTTCACCAGCAGGGGGTAGCCAATCTTGCTGGCCTCATCGGTGAGGCAGTCATCACTCTGGTCCTTGCCGTGGTAGCCGGGCAGCATGGGCACGCCGGCATCGGCCATGATCACCTTGGCAGCGCTCTTGGAGCCCATCTTGTCGATGGCGTCGGCGCCAGGGCCAATAAAGCGAATGCCCGCGGCTTCGCAGCCCCGGGCAAATTCGGGGTTCTCGGAGAGGAAGCCGTAGCCGGGGTGGATGCCGTCCACACCGTGGGCCTTGGCCAGCTCGATGATGGCCTCACCGCGCAGGTAGGATTCGGTGGCCGGGGCCGGGCCCAGCAACAGGGCCTCGTCGGCCATCAGCACATGCTGGGCGCTGCGGTCCGCTTCGGAGTAGACCGCCACAGTGGCGATGCCCAGCTCCCGGCAGGTGCGTATCACCCGGCAGGCGATCTCGCCCCGGTTGGCGATCAGTACTTTGGTCAGCATCAATTCTCTCCTTGCCAACTGGGGGGACGCTTATCGAAGAAGGCGCCCAGCCCCTCCTGCCCTTCGTCTGAAACCCGGATGCGGGCAATGGCCTCGGCGGTCAGCTGCGCCAGGGCTTCATCGAAGGGGTGTTGTTCTATGGTGTGCAGCAGGGCTTTGCAGGCCTGCATCGCCTTTGGACCGTTACCCGTCAGGGTGGCGATCATCGTCTCGCCTTCGGCAGACAGGTCGTCGCATACCTGGTGCACCAGCCCCAGGCGGAAAGCGGTGTCGGCGTCGAACTGTTCGGCGCTGAGCATAAAGCGCCGGGCCTGACGCTGCCCCATGGCGCGGGCGACAAAGGGGCTGATCACCGCGGGGATCAGTCCCAGCTTGACCTCGGAGAGGCAGAAGCGGGCCCGGGGGGAAGCCAGGGCGATGTCGCAGCAGGCGATCAGGCCCAATGCCCCGCCGAAGGCGGCGCCGTCCACCAGCGCCAGGGTAGGGCTGGGGAAGCGATCCAGGCTGTGCATCAGCCTGGCCAGTTCCCTGGCGTCGCGGATGTTGCTCTGCTCATCCAGATTTACCTGGCTCTTCATCCAGGCCAGGTCGGCGCCGGCGGAGAAGTGCTTGCCGTTGGCGGCCAGCACCAGCACCGTGGGGGGCTCTTTGGCCAGGTGAGCCAGGGCCTGGTTCAGCTCCTGGATCATGGTGTCGCCGAAGGCGTTGTGTTTGTCCGGCCGGTTCAGGGTCAGTCGGGCGACGCCGCCCTGGCGGCTCAGGGTCAGATACTGAAACTCCATGGGCTCTCCTTACATGCGGAACACGCCGTAGCGGGTCTCTTGGGCCGGGGCGTTCATGGCAGCGGTCAGGGCCAGGCCCACCACTTCCCGGGTCTGGGCCGGGTCGATGATGCCGTCGTCCCACAGTCTGGCACTGGCGTAATAGGGGTGTCCCTGACGCTCATACTGCTCGACTATGGGTTGCTTGAAGGAGGCCTGGGCCTCGTCGCTCCAGCTCTCCCCCTTGCGGGCGAGGGCGTCGGTGCGCACCTGGGCCAGAACGTTGGCCGCCTGCTCACCGCCCATCACCGAGATGCGGGCATTGGGCCACATCCACATCATGGTGGGGTCGTAGGCGCGGCCACACATGCCGTAGTTGCCGGCACCGTAGCTGCCGCCGATCACCACGGTGAACTTGGGCACCCGGGCACAGGAAACCGCGGTCACCAGTTTGGCGCCGTGCTTGGCGATCCCTTCGTGCTCATACTTCTTGCCCACCATGAAACCGGTGATGTTCTGCAGGAACAGCAGGGGGATGTTGCGCTGGCAGCACAGCTCGATGAAGTGGGCGCCCTTGAGGGCCGACTCGGAGAAGAGGATACCGTTGTTGGCCAGGATCCCCACCGGCTGGCCATAGAGCTTGGCGAAGCCACACACCAGGGTGGCGCCATAGCCGGCCTTGAACTCGTCGAAGTCGGAATCGTCCACCAGTCGGGCGATCACCTCCCGCACCTCGAAAGGCTGCTTAAGGTTGCTGCCGACGATGCCGTAGAGCTCATCACTGGGGTAGCGGGGCGGCAGGATGGGGGTATCCGCCAGAGCCTGTTGGCGTTTGTGGTTGAGACGGGCCACCGACTGGCGGGCCAGCTGCAGCGCGTGCTCGTCGTTCTCCGCCAGGTGGTCGGCCACCCCGGAGATCTGGGTGTGCACCGCGCCTCCGCCGAGCTCCTCGGCGGTGACCTCCTCGCCGGTGGCCGCCTTCACCAGCGGCGGTCCCCCCAGGAAGATGGTGCCCTGCTCGCGGACGATGATCGATTCATCCGCCATGGCGGGCATATAGGCGCCCCCGGCGGTACACAGGCCCAGCACCACGGCGATCTGCGGGATCCCCTTGGCGGACATGTTGGCCTGGTTGTAGAAGATGCGGCCGAAATGGTCCTTGTCCGGGAACACCTCATCCTGGCGGGGCAGGAAGGCGCCACCGGACTCCACCAGATAGATGCAGGGCAGGTGGCACTTCTCGGCGATCTCCTGGGCCCGCAGGTGTTTCTTGACGGTCAGGGGGTAGTAGGTGCCCCCTTTTACCGTGGCGTCGTTGGCGACGATCATGCACTCGACCCCAGAGACCCGGCCGATGCCGGCGATCACCCCGGCGGCGGGGACATTGTCTTCGTAGCAGCCATGGGCCGCCAACTGGCTTATCTCCAGGAAGGGGGCGCCGGGATCAAGCAGTCGCTCGACCCGCTGGCGGGGCAACAGTTTGCCCTGGCCCAGATGCTTGCTGCGGGCACGCTCGTTGCCCCCGGGAAGAATGGCGTCCAGGGTGGCCTTGAGGTCGGCCACCAGATCCGCCATGGCATTGTGACGGGCCACAAAGCCCGCGTCCTGCCGATTGATGCTGGAACGGAGTATGGTCACGTTAGTCAGTCCTTAACTGGCGGGGCCCAGAGGCCCCGCTCCATGGGATCAGTCGGTTTCGTTGAACAGTTCGCGGCCGATGAGGAAGCGGCGGATCTCCGAGGTCCCCGCGCCGATCTCATACAGCTTGGCGTCCCGCAGCAGGCGGCCGGTGGCGTACTCGTTGATGTAGCCGTTGCCCCCCAGCAGCTGGATGGCATCCAGGGCCAGCTGGGTGGCCAGTTCGGCGGAGTAGAGGATGGCTCCGGCGGCGTCCTTGCGGGTGGTTTCTTTGCGGTCGCAGGCCTGGGCGACGGCGTAGACGTAGGCACGGGAGGCGTTGGAGCGGGTGTACATGTCTGCCACCTTGCCCTGGACCAGCTGGAACTGACCAATGGCCTTGCCGAACTGCTCCCGCTGATGGATGTAGGGCACCACCTGATCCAGGCAGGCGGCCATGATCCCCAGGGGGCCACCGGAGAGGACGACCCGCTCGTAATCCAGGCCGCTCATCAGCACGTTGACCCCTTTGCCGACGCCACCGAGGACGTTTTCAACGGGGACTGGGGCATCCTGGAACACCAGCTCACAGGTGTTGGAGCCGCGCATCCCCAGCTTGTCCAGCTTCTGGGCCTGGGTGAAGCCCGGGGTGCCTCGCTCGACGATAAAGGCGGTGATCCCCTTGGGGCCGGCATTCAGGTCGGTTTTGGCGTAGATGACGTAGGTGTCGGCGTCTGGACCGTTGGTGATCCACATCTTGTTGCCGTTGAGAATATAGTGGTCACCCTCGAGGCGGGCGGTGAGTTTCATGGAGACCACGTCGGAGCCGGCGTTGGGCTCGCTCATGGCCAGAGCGCCCACGTGCTCGCCGCTGACCAGTTTGGGCAGGTATTTGGCCTTCTGGGCCTCGGTGCCGTTGCGGTGGATCTGGTTAACGCACAGGTTGGAGTGGGCGCCGTAGGAGAGGCCTACGGATGCGCTGGCCCGAGAGATCTCCTCCATGGCGATGACGTGGGCCAGGTAGCCCATGTTGACGCCGCCATACTCCTCGGAGACGGTGATCCCCAGCAGCCCCATCTCGCCCATCTTTTGCCACAAATGGCTGGGAAAGGTGTTGCTCTGGTCTATGTCACTGGCCAGAGGGGCGATTTCGGCCTGGGCAAAATCCCGTACCGAGTCTCGCAGCATCTCCAGCGTATCGTCCAAGCCAAAGTTGAAATTGGGTTGGTAAAGGCTCATATCTTCTCCCCTTGGGTCCTTGTGGGCAGCAAGACTGGCGGCGCTCCGGCCGCAAAAAGAGGGACCGCTTGTTATGTGTGAAACACTAGGTTTCTGCGGTTAGCTCTTCCAGTGCCTGCTTACATTGCTGTTCGGCGGAGCTGAGTTCCATCATCACCACCTTGATGTCGTCCATCTGTTGCTGAAGATCGGCCTTCTTGGTTTCGATCAGCTCCAGCATGGTTTGCAACTGGGTGCCGCTGCTCTTGTCGGCGTCGTAGAGATCAAACAGGCGACCGGTTTCCGCCAGGGAGAAGCCCAGGCGTTTTCCCCTGAGGATCAGCTTCAGGCGCACCTTGTCCTGCAGGCTGTAGATGCGGGTCTGCCCCCTGCGCGCAGGGCTGAGCAAGCCCTGATCTTCATAGAAGCGAATGCTGCGCGTGGTGATGTCGAACTCCCGGGCGAGATCGCTGATGGAGTAGGTCACGCTGCCCTTTTCTTGGTTCTGAGTCATGGTGGTACCGGTCTAAAATCACTTCCGTTCACCATATAGGAAGTTTACGTAAAGGTAAAGTTGTTAAGGGGGTGTTAGCCCTTGGTCGAATGGGGCACCGCTCTCCCTTTTGATACAAATTCAGGGGAGAGTGTGAATTCGACCAGGGAGGCAAAGATGCCGTTGGACAAGGTCAGACAGATGCAGACGCAGGCGTGGCAGGATCCTCAGGGATTCTGGAGCCAGGCTGCCCAGACAATTACATGGATGAAACCGGTGGACCGGGTGCTGGACGACAGCCAGGCCCCCTTCTACCGCTGGTTTCCGGACGCGACCCTGAACACCTGCTACAACGCGGTGGACAGGCACGTGGAGGCGGGCTTTGGTGAGCAGACGGCCATTCAGTACGTCAGCCCGGTGACCGGCACCGAGCGTGCCGTCAGCTATGCTGAGCTGCAGCAGCAGGTGGCCGCCTTTGCCGGGGCCCTCAAGGGGCTGGGCATCGGCAAGGGTGACCGGGTGGTGATCTACATGCCGATGATCCCGGAGACCGCGGTGGCGATGCTGGCCTGTGCCCGGTTAGGCGCGATCCACTCGGTGGTGTTTGGCGGCTTCGCCCCGCCGGAGCTGGCCAGCCGCATCGACGATGCCCAGCCCAAGCTGGTGATCTCCGCGTCCTGTGGCATTGAGCCTTCAGGGGTGATCCCCTACAAGCCGCTGCTGGATGCGGCCCTGGCCCAATCTCAGCACCAGGTGGCCAGTACGGTGATCTTTGCCCGTCCCCAGTGTCAGGCGGAGTTACAGGAAGGACGGGACTTCGACTGGCAGGCGCTGGTGGAGTGCGCCGAGCCTGCAGAGTGTGTGGAGGTGGGGGCCGATGATCCCCTGTATATTCTCTACACCTCAGGCACCACAGGCCGCCCCAAGGGGGTGGTGCGTGACAATGGCGGTCATGCGGTGGCGCTGGCCTGGTCGATGAAAGCGATCTACAACATCGACCCCGGCGATGTGTTTTGGGCGGCGTCCGACGTGGGCTGGGTGGTGGGTCACTCCTACATCGTCTATGGGCCGCTGCTGGCCCGGGCCACCACCATCCTCTATGAGGGTAAGCCTGTGGGCACCCCGGATGCCGGTGCCTTCTGGCGGATCATCGACAAGTACAAGGTGAAATCCTTCTTTACCGCGCCCACCGCCATCCGCGCCATCAAACGGGTGGACGCCGGTGCCAGCCTGTTGGAGGGGGTCGACATCAGCTCCCTGCAGGCGCTGTTCCTGGCGGGGGAGCGCTGCGACCCGGATACCCTGAATTGGGCAGCGGACATGCTCAAGGTGCCTGTGGTGGATCACTGGTGGCAGACCGAGACCGGCTGGTCCATCTGCGCCAACCCCATGGGGATTGCCCCCCTGCCCATCAAGGCGGGCTCTCCGGCATTGGCGGTGCCCGGCTATCAGGTGGAAGTACTGGATGAAGAGGGCACCCCAGTGGCGCCCAATCAGAGCGGTGCCATCTCCATCAAGCTGCCCCTGCCTCCCGGGACCCTGATGACCCTGTGGAACAACGATGACCGCTACCGCGACGGTTACCTGGCCCGCTATCCCGGTTATTACCTCACCGGCGATGCCGGCTACATGGATGAGCAGGGCTACCTCTATGTGATGGGGCGGGTGGACGACATCATCAACGTGGCGGGTCATCGCCTTTCCACCGGTCGCTTCGAGGAGGTGTTGTCTCACCACAACGCCGTTGCCGAGGCGGCGGTGATCGGCATCAACGACAGCCTCAAGGGCCAGCTGCCCCTGGGACTGGTGGTGCTCAAGCAGGGGATGGACAAGGATTTGGAGACCATCAAGAAGGAGCTGGTGGCCCTGGTGCGTGCCGAGGTGGGGGCGGTGGGGGCCTTCAAGCTGGTGGGGGTGGTGGAAAAACTGCCCAAGACCCGCTCGGGTAAGATTCTGCGCGGCACCATGCGCAAAATTGCCAATGGTGAGGCGGTGAAGACGCCGGCCACCATTGAAGATCCCCAGGCGCTGCTGGTGATCAGCCAGGCCCTGGCGCAGATGGGGCTCAATACCCCGGAGCAGCCGGTGCTGGATCTCTCCTAGGATTGCGTCAGCGGCCCATAGAAAAAGAGGTGCCATCAGGCACCTCTTTTTTTTTTCGTTTGGATCAGAAGCTGGTGCGCTTGTAGCGGCGGTATTCCGGCTGCCAGAACATCCCCTCAATCTTGTCCTTGAGGTCGACGTTTTTCATCAGTTTGGCGACGCCATCGCGCATGGCTGCCTGGGCCACGGCAAAGGCTATTTGCTTGCTGACCTCCTGGATCTCCTCCAGGGGCGGCAGCAGGGCGCCCTCACCGTCGTTGGCCAGGGGGGAGCACTCCGCCAGGGCGCGGCTGGAGGCCATCAGCATGGTGTCGGTGACCCGCTCCGCCTTACAGGCCAGCACACCCAGGCCGACCCCGGGGAAGATGTAGCTGTTGTTGCACTGGGCGATGGGGTAGGTGGCGTCGTCCAAGATCACCGGGTCGAAGGGGCTGCCGGTGGCCACCAGGGCCTGGCCGTCGGTCCAGCGCAATATGTCTTCCGGCATCGCTTCCACCCGGCGGGTGGGGTTGGACAGGGGGAAGACGATGGGGCGGGGGCAGTGCTTGTGCATGGTGCGGATCACCTCTTCGGTGAACAGCCCCGGGGCACCACTGACGCCGATAAGGATGGTGGGCTTGGCGTGCTCCATCACCTGCAGCAGGGAGACGCCGCTGCCCTCTTCACTCCAACCCTGGGTCTTCTCCAGGCTCTGGGTCAGCTTCTGCTGGAAGGGCAGCAGGTTGGGCATTCCCTCCTGCAGCAGGCCCCAGCGATCCACCATATGCACCCGTGCCCGGGCATCACTATCCTCCAGGCCCTCGGAAACCATCTGGGCGATGATCGCCTCGGCGATGCCGCAACCGGCGGAGCCGGCGCCGAGGAAGGTGACGGTCTGCTCCTTGAGCTGGGTACCGGCGGCCTTACAGGCGGCCAGCAGCGAGCCGACGGTGACCGCGGCGGTGCCCTGGATGTCGTCGTTAAAGCAGCACAGCCGGTCTTTGTAGCGTTCCAGCAGGGGCATGGCGTTCTTCTGGGCAAAGTCTTCGAACTGCACCAGGGCGTCGGGCCAGCGTCGTTGAACGGCGCTGAGCACCTCCTCGACGAAGGCGTCGTACTCCTCGCCTGAGATGCGCTTGTTGCGCCAGCCCATGTAGATGGGGTCATTGAGCCGCTGCGGGTTGTCGGTGCCCACATCCAGCACTATGGGCAGGGTGTAGGCAGGACTGATGCCGCCACAGGCGGTGTAGAGGGAGAGTTTGCCGATGGGGATCCCCATGCCGCCGATGCCCTGGTCCCCCAGACCCAGAATCCGTTCACCGTCGGTGATTACGATCACCCGGACGTTGTGGCGGGTGGCGTTGTTGAGGATGTCGTCGATCTTGTCCCGGTTGGGGTAGCTGAGCATCAGCCCCCGGGCGCGGCGATAGATGTTGGAGAACTGCTCGCAGGCCTCGCCGACCGTGGGGGTGTAGATGATGGGCATCATCTCGCTGATGTGGTTGTTCACCAGGCGATAGAACAGGGTCTCGTTGGTGTCCTGGATGTTTCTCAGGTAGACGTGCTTGTCCATGTTGTTGGTGAAGTGCTGGAACTGCTGGTAAGCCCGTTCTGCCTGTTCCTCGATGGTTTCGATGGCGTGGGGCAGCAGGCCGTTGAGGTTGAAGGCTTCGCGCTCCTCCTCACTGAAGGCGGAGCCTTTGTTCAGCAGGGAGGTCTCCAGCAGCACGGGACCGGCATAGGGGATATATAGGGGGCGTTTGTTGTCTTCCATCGGCATGATTTTGTTTGTTGTTTTAGACCTTGCATAGTGTACCTCAATTGAAGGCCCGCCGTGACCCAGATCACTGCTTCTGGGGAAATTAGTTTTGTGCCACAAAAAAGGGCTGTGTCCTAAGTAACTGTTGAACCCCACCCAACAGCTTCGAACAGACACTGCTCAGAGCTGGGCCGGTACTTATGCCGGTCCAGCATTCTGTGCCAGCCCAAGTAGTTTCCTAAATACTTGGTCGCCACCCCTTTAAACCTTGATATCCACCCTTTCAACCGGCTGTCGTAGGCGTTTACGTTCTGGATGTGGAAGGGACCTCGCCTGCGCGGACCTGATGCCTTGATGGGCTCGTGTCTGATTCTCTTTGATTTTGCGTAAGACAAATATACGCCAGCACGGTCAGTACACAGACAGGCATCCTTATCCAAAATCGAGTCCAAAGCCGTCGTGACATGTGCTGCATCCAGTTTCTTCAGCATGTAGTCCGCCGTCTTACCCGACCTATCGCGCACTATCAGGACCGATACCTGGTCTTCACTACCACCGCCTTTGGTCTTGCTAACACCACCACGCTGACGCGCTGGCCAGGGAAGGTTTCGTTGCCCTTTGTACGATTTCAAAAAGAAGGTTTCATCGGCTTCAACAATGCCGTGTTCCTTTTCAGGTCGCATGTCAGCTATCAATTTCAGAAATCGATGTCGCCACAGAAACGCAGTGTTTTTATTAACTTGGCATTGGGCTGCAGCTCGGCGAACGGTCAAGCCATCGTTCAAGCAAAGTGCGTACTCCAACCAGCGTTCGCGCATGCGTAATCGTGCCAAAGGCGTGCCCGTTAAGGGGTTAGAGGTTTTGCCACAGGCACGGCACCGAAATCGAGGCAGGCCATGGCTTGAGCCCCAAGGGCGTAGAGCTTCCTCGTGGCAATGTGGACAATCTTTAGGATGGTTTTCAATGAGTAGCGCTACGACGGCAGGAGCATCGAAGCGCACATGAGTAAGGAGCTGTTCTCGTTGACTGGGCGTAAGCTCAGGCAGGGAACGCAGGATACGGGCAAAAGCTGAACTATCCATAACGGGCCCTCTCTATCAAAGAGTTACCCTAATTATAGAACCTCAACAGTTAACGCAGACACAGCCCAAAAAAGGGGCTCAACTGAGCCCCTGATGAGTGTCGTATTCAAGCCTCAAAGGGCCAGCAGCAATCCGCCGGAGGCCAGGCCGGAGAAGATCATGGTGAGCTTGGCGGTGCGGCCCAGCAGCGGGTTGAGGGCGGCGCCCTCGGTGCTGGCAAACTCCATGGCCAGGGCCTTGGCCATGGGGATGGAGGCGGCACAGGCGGCCACGGTGGCGCCCGGCAGCATCCCCATCAGCCAGCCCAGGGTCACCATCAGGTAGGGGGCGGCGATCAGCATCTGGTACAGCAGTTGGGAGCGCTCCAGCCCAAGGCGTACCGCCAGGGTGTGCTTGCCCGCCTTGATGTCTGTGGTGCGATCCCGGGTGTTGTTCACCAGCATGATGGCCGCATTGAGCAGACCCACGGCACTGGCCAGCAGCCAGGCGCTGGCGTCCGTGGTGCCGGTCTGGATGAAGTAGCAGCCGACGACGGCTACCAGCCCGAAATAGACGTAGGCGGCGATCTCGCCCAGGCCGTGTGAGGCCAGGGGGTAGGGGCCACCTGAGTAGCACAGGGCACCGGCCAGGGCGAACAGGGCCAGGAAGGCGATGGGCCAGCCGCCGACGAAGATCAGGTACTGGCCGATCAGGGTGGCAATGGTCAGCGAGAGGATCATGCCATTGCGCACGGCGGTGGGGGAGAGCAGCCCCTGCTGGGTGACCCGGGTGGGGCCCAGGCGCTCATCGGTGTCCACGCCGGACTTGAAATCGAAGTAGTCGTTGGCCAGGTTCACGCCGATCTGCAGCAGTACGGCGCAGACCATGGAGGCAAAGGCGACCAGGGCGGAGAAGTCCTGATGATAGAAAGCCAGCACATTGCCCACCAGAATGGGCCCGATGGCCGCGGGCAGGGTGCGGGGGCGAATCGCCATCATCCAGTAACTCAGTTTCATAGGGTCTCTTGATTTGGTTATGACCGCATTATTGTACCTCTAAAGCGAGGAGATTCATCGTCTGCAGCGGGGGCATGTGATCCCGGTAGAGAATCCAGTATCGGCAACGGTTTTACCCTGGCAATTGTACGGATATTAACCCATTGTTTTGAATAGGAGTTACACCAGTTTATTGGGAGGACAGGGATGAAGGAAACGGGCTCAATTCGCTTTGATGATCAGGTGGTTGCCATCAGTGGTGCCGGTCGCGGCCTGGGTCGGGCCTTCTCCCTGGCTCTGGCGGAGCGCGGTGCCAAGCTGATCCTGCTGGACAATGGTTGTGACAGCCGGGGGCAGGGCAGAGACCCGGCCCTGGTGCACGAAGTGGCGGCCCTGATGCAGGACCTGGACGGCGAAGCCCTGCCCATGTGCGTGGATGTCACCGATTATCAGGCACTCTCCGAGGCACTCGCCGCAGGCATCGCACACTTTGGCCGCCTCAACGCGGTGGTGGCCTGTGCCGGCATCCTGATCCCTCAGCAAGCCCCCTGTGACCTGGATGAGTACCGGCGGATGATGGAGATCAACCACTTCGGCACCGTCAATCTGGTGCACGCCGCCATGGAGCAACTCCAGGCCAACAGGGGGCACATCGTGGTGTGCAGCGGCTTCTCTGGCCTCTATGGCGATCGGGACCTGGGCGGCTATGGCGCCAGCATGATGGCCAACCGCGGCTTTATGCTGTCCGTGGCTCAGAGGATGGAGGAGGCGGGGATCCGTTGCAACGCCCTGTGTCCTTCGGCTTCCACCCGAATGGTGGAGAAGCTCTATACCGGAGAGCAGCACCAGAAACTGCAGATCAGCGCCGTGGTGCCGGCCCTGCTCTATCTGCTGTCGCGGGATGCGCCCAATGGCGCCACGCTGACGGCGGCGGCGGGGCAGTTTACCCTGGCCAGAACCGTGGAAACCCATGGCATCAGGTTAAAACCGGAGAACCTGCGTCCGGAGGAGTTGTGCCTGGCCTGGGATGAGCTGGACTCCGAATCTGTGGTTACCCCCTATCCCTCGTTTCGGGAGCGAGTCCGCCGCCTGTTCCAGCGTTGACCCTGAGTTGTGCCCTTGGGTACCCTGTGGCCTTTGTCACTGAATTTGGGACCCATCAATGTCCAATTCTCTCGATACCCTGCTGCAGATAATGGATCTGGAGCAGCTGGAAGAGGGGCTGTACCGGGGCCAGAGCGAAGATCTGGGTTTCGGTCACCTGTTTGGCGGCCAGGTGCTCGGTCAGGCACTGGCGGCGGCCACCCGAACGGTGGACTCGGCGCGCGAGATCCACTCCTTCCACTCCTACTTCCTGCGTGCCGGCGACCTCAATCGTCCGGTGATCTACGAGGTGGAGAACATGCGCGACGGCGGCTCCATCAGCACCCGTCGGGTCAGCGCCATTCAGCATGGCCGTCCTATTTTCCACCTGACCGGCTCCTTCCACCACCTGGAGCCGGGATTTGAGCATCAGGCTCAGATGCCTCAGGTGCCGGGACCCGAGACCCTGCCTAACCAGTTTCAACTGGCTGAGGGGATGCGCGGTAAGGTGCCCGATGCGGTGCTGGACATCTATCTGAACAACACCTCCATAGAGATCCGTCCGGTGGACCCCATCAACCCGCTGAAACCCACCCCCAGGGAGCCGGTTCGGCACATGTGGATGCGGGCCAACGGTACCCTGCCGGCGGCCCCGGTGCTGCACAGTCACCTGCTGGCCTACGCCTCGGATCTCAATTTCCTGGTGACCGCCGCCCAGCCCCATGGGGTGTCCTTCCTGACACCGGGGATCAAGATGGCCACCATAGATCACTCCATGTGGTTCCACCGCCCGGTGGCGTTTGACCAGTGGCTGCTCTACAGCGTGGACTCCCCCAATGCCATCAATTCACGGGGACTGGTGCGGGGGCAGATCTTCAATCAGGCCGGGGAGTTAGTCGCTTCCACCGCCCAGGAGGGGCTGCTTAGGCAGAAATCACGATAGTGTGAGTTATCTCACCAAAAAAGCGCGTCTTAATGGCGCGCTTTTTGATAGAGTTTGTCGTTCCGCGAAAGCGGAATCCCGGATGAAGGTAATAGGAGAGAGACGCTCTGCGTCCGCCGAAGAAGTAAATCTTTCAGGCGTCGGCTTGGCCGGCATGGACTGTTACTGGACGGGCCTCTGGAGAGTTCCATTGACTTGGACGCCGAAGGCGCAAGCCCCGCGCTCCCTTGGGAGACGGTGGTCAAACGCTCAGGCAAAAGGACAGGGTGCAAGATAGACGCTTTACCTCCTTTCACAGGACGGATCCTCGATCCGTTTCTCAAGCATGGTTCTCCTCTGTGTATTTTAGTTGTCGCACTGAGGAAGACATCAAATGAACGAACTACATACTGCCCTCTCCACCCTCAGCAGCTGGGTGTGGGGTCCACCGCTATTGATTCTGCTGGTGGGCACCGGGGTCTACTTCACCGTCAAGCTCAAGCTGATGCAGGTCCGCCGTCTGCCCATGGCCATTGGCCTGATGCTCAAGCCCAGGGATGCCCAGGGCGACATCAGTTCCTTCTCCGCCCTGTGCACCGCTCTGGCCGCCACCATAGGTACAGGTAACATCGTCGGGGTGGCCACCGCCATCAAGCTCGGCGGTCCTGGTGCCCTGTTCTGGATGTGGATGGCGGGCTTTGCCGGCATGGCCACCAAGTACGCTGAGTGCATGCTGGCGGTGAAATACCGCCGTCAGGATGAGCGTGGCCAGCAGGTGGGCGGCCCCATGTACTACATCCTCCACGGTACGGGTAAGGCGTGGCTGGCGAAGATGTTTGCCTTCTTTACCCTTGGGGTAGCCTTCTTCGGTATCGGTACTTTCCCCCAGGTGAATGCCATCGTCGATGGCGCCCGCATCGCCTTCTCTGTGCCTGATTGGCTGTCCATGAGCCTGCTGGCGGTGCTGGTGGCCATGGTGACTCTGGGTGGGGTACGCCGCATCGCTGCGGTTGCCACCGCCCTGGTGCCCTCCATGGCGCTGTTTTACGTGGTGGCCTGTGTGATGCTGCTGGGCGCCAACTGGCAGGCGGTGCCTGCGGCAGCGGCCCTGGTGGTGGAAGCGGCCTTCACCCCTCAGGCTGCCGGAGGCGGTTTTGCCGGTGCCACGGTGATGATGGCCATCCAGTTCGGTATCGCCCGTGGGGTGTTCTCCAACGAATCCGGCCTGGGCAGTGCGCCCATGGCGGCGGCGGCGGCGCGCACCAACTCGCCGGTGGAGCAGGGGCTGGTGTCCATGACGGGGACCTTTTTCGATACCATCATCATCTGCACTTTGACCGGCCTGGCCCTGGTGGTGACCGGCGCCTGGCAGGGAGAACTGGCTGGAGCGGCCATGACCTCGTCCGCCTTCACCTCAGGCCTGTCGGCCACTGTGGGGCAGCAGGTGATCACCCTGGCCCTGCTGTTCTTTGCCTTTACCACCATCCTGGGCTGGAACTACTACGGCGAACGGGCGGTGTTGTTCCTCTGGGGAGAGCGTGCCCGTCTGCCCTATCGCTGGGTCTTTGTCGCCCTGGTGGCGGTCGGCGGCCTGTTGCAGCTGGACATGATCTGGTTGTTGGCGGACGTGGTCAACGGCCTGATGGCGGTGCCTAACCTCATTGCCCTGCTGCTGCTGCGCAAGGAGGTGGTGGGGGATACCCTGGCCTATTTCGAAGCGCGTAAGCCGATGGCGGTGCAGCCTCAGGTGGGCTAAATGGCTTAGCATCCGCGGATTTGATATAAAGGCTCCTGAATCAAGGAGCCTTTTTTATGTTGAGAATCCTCAGTATCTTGCTGTTTTCCCTGTTCCTTAACGGGTGTGTGACCGTGGGGGATGCCAAGCCCGAAATGGTCAGCGTCACCGGTGTGGCAGGCGCCGAAGGGGTCTCTCTGTTGCCTCAGGGCGCGGAGCTCACCGTAGCCATCATCGATGCCAAGGTGCGGGGAGCCATTCTTGCCCAGAAGAACTTTACCGTGGCCAAATTGCCGGCCCTGTTCCAGTTCAAGCTGCCCAAGCAGGCGATTCGTGAGGAAGCCGATTATCTGGTGGTGGCCATGGTCAAGCTGGATGAGAGGTTGTTACTGCAAAGTTACGAACGCTTCCCGGTGATCAACAATGGTGAGACCGTAGTGACGGTCACCATGGAACCGGCACGGTGATGTCAGTCGAAATCTTTCATATGAGATGAAACTTATTATCCGCAAGATTTGCGCCAGGGCACCATGGGGTGCCCTTTTTTGTGCCCGAGTGAGATCTGGATCGCTTTTCAAATCATTTGAGGGGTGGTAGGGAGAAAATAGATTTTCAAAGTCTGTTTTAGATCAAAAAATCGCTACCTCTTAATTGGTACAGTCCGTCGCAACTTGTTGGAAAAACGTTTGAATTTAGTTTCCGACTATTCATGGAGTGATAAAAGATGATGAAGCAAACCCTGATCTCAGCCCTGGTTCTGGCCTCCCTCTCTGCCCCCGCCTTCGCCGCTCGCGAAGCCGGCGACTTTATTGTTCGTGCCGGTTGGGCGCAGGTAAATCCAGATGAGTCTTCTGAGCCCGTCGCCACCTTCGGTGAGTTCAACGTGGATGAAGACAACCAGCTGGGCCTGAACTTTACCTACATGCTGACCGACGCCTGGGCGGTTGAAGTCCTGGCGGCAACCCCGTTCAAACACAACGTGGGTCTGGGTCCTGTGGGCACCATTGCGGAGGTGACTCACCTGCCACCGACCGTGATGGCTCAGTACTACTTCGGCAGTGACAAGATTCGCCCCTACATCGGTGCCGGCATCAACTACACCTACTTCTGGGATGAGGAGTTCACCAACGATCTGGATGGGGCCCTGACCGATCTGGAACTGTCTGATTCCTGGGGGCTGGCGGCTCAGGTGGGCATCGATTACGAGCTGAACAACAACTGGCTGATCAACGCGTCCATCTGGTACATCGACATCCAGACCGACGTTGATTTCAAGCTGGGCGGAGATTCTGTCAGCATCGAAACCGACATCGACCCCTGGGTGTACATGGTGTCCGTGGGTTACAAGTTCTGATTTGCTAGCGCAATAGCACAGAAAAACGCCGGCTTATGCCGGCGTTTGTTGTTCTTGAGTACCTGAGCTTCAGCGATACTTGCGCTTGTTGTAGATAAACTCCGGCAGCATCCGACCAACCCAGGAGACGATGCGCCAGCGCCGGGTGACATAACTGGTGGCCTTGGCTTTTTTGAGGTTGGCCAGGATCTGGCTGGCGACCACGTCCAGGGAGGCTCCCCAGGCCTTGCTGCCCCGGGCCTGCATCTTGTCGATGTACCCCAGGCGCAGATCACTGACGGTGACCGGCAGTTTCAGGCGCTGGGCGTGGAGCCTCAGTCCCTGCAGGTAGTTCTGCTGAAATGCCTTACTGGCGTGGAAGGCGCTGCTGGCACCGCCCCGCTCTCCGGCGATGGAGGTGATGGCCGCCAACTGGCCATATTTCTGCTCCCTGAACAGGGCGAAGGCGCCGTTGGCCAGGGCAGTAAACCCGGTCACGTTCACATCCAGCACCATTTTGTCTGCCTCCCAGGGCAATTCCAGCTCATGATGGCTGGCGGCGGTGTTGATGATCACCAGTTGAGCCCCCTCCAGTTGCTGCCACAGATCCTTAAGGGCCTGACGGCACTGGGCGGGATCGAAAATGTCGATCTCGCTGCACAGGGTGTTGTCGGGAAGCTGCTGCAGCAGAGGGTCGAGGCTGGAGAGGTCGGCGGCCATCAGGCCGAGACGCACTCCCTCGGCGGCCAGCTTTTGGGCCAGGGTTTGGCTCAGCCCCGCATTGGCGCCGATGATGATGGCAGAGAGTTGGCTCATGATGTCTTAGCAATAGTTCAGGTAGCGGGATCATAGCAGCTCCGGTTGTAAATATCTGTTCCCAAAGTGTTAACGTCATCCATATTGCATCGGGGAGCAGAGGGGCAGGATCACACCCAAGGGGAAATTGGAGCTCTGGAGTTGTAGCCGTCTAGATGTCCTGTTATAAATGGAGCTCTAGGAGGTTGTTTATGCCAGTCAGAATACCCAGTCAGTTGCCGGCGTCGGAGATCCTGCGCAGCGAGAACATCTTTGTCATGTCCGAGGAGCGCGCGGCGTCTCAGGATATCCGTCCTTTGCGTCTGCTGATCCTCAATCTGATGCCCAACAAGATCGAGACCGAGACTCAGTTGCTCAGATTGCTGGGTAACTCACCGCTGCAAGTGAACGTCGAGCTGTTGAGGATTCACCGCAGAGCCTCCAAGCATACGCCCAGCGACCATATGGACGCTTTCTACCGGGATTTTGACCAGGTTAAGAACAACAACTACGATGGCCTGATCATTACCGGGGCCCCCCTGGGCAACTTTGAGTTTGAAGAGGTGACCTACTGGCCGGAGATCTGCGACATCATCAACTGGTCGCAGAAGCATGCCACCTCGGTGCTGTTCCTGTGCTGGGCCGCCCATGCGGCGCTGTACCATCTCTATGGGGTGAAGCGCTATCTTAGGGACGACAAGATCTCCGGAGTCTTTCGTCATCGCCGTGCCCATGGCCATATTCCCCTGTTGAGAGGGTTTGATGACGAGTTCTGGGTGCCCCATTCGCGCTTTGCCCAGGTCAGCCTGGACCGGTTGAAAGCTCACCCGGAGCTTCAGGTGTTGGCGGAGTCCGATGAAGCCGGGGCTTATCTGGTGACCAGCAGGGACAACCGCAACCTGTTTGTGACCGGCCACCCAGAGTACACCCGTACCACCTTGCAGGATGAATACCGCCGGGATCGGGCAGCGGGCGCCGAGCCAGCCTTGCCGAAGAACTACTATCCCAAGGACGATCCCACTTTGCCTCCCCATGCGCGCTGGCATGCCCATGGCGCCCTGCTGTTCTCCAATTGGCTGAACTACTGCGTCTATCAGCAGACCCCTTATGACCTGAATGACCTGGCGGGCGAATAATGCGCAAGTTGATGAAATATGGTGCTAAAACACGATAAATCGGAAAAAAGTTTCCGCCCTATCACGTGGTAAAGCCATTAAGCAACAAGTAAAATGTGACCTAAGCTTGATTAACTCAATCTAACTACAGGATGTAGGTCACATGAGACGAGAGAGTCACATCGTCAATGAAGAGGTTGTGGTTCCTCAGGGAGAGGAGCTGGTATCCACCACAGATCTGCGAGGCATCATCACCTACGCAAATCCCGCCTTTATCGAGATCAGCGGATTCGAAGAGTCTGAACTGATCGGTCACAATCATAATCTGGTTCGCCACCCCGAGATGCCCAAGGCTGCGTTCAAGGAGCTTTGGGATGCGCTGAAGGCGCAGAAACCCTGGCGAGGCGTCGTCAAGAATCGCACCAAGGATGGGCGTTATTACTGGGTGGACGCCTTTGTCACCCCCATTTTCGAACATGGGCAGGTGGTGGGCTACCAGTCGGTGAGACGGGCTACCACACAAGAGCTGAAGGAGCGGGCCCGCGAGGTCTATCAAAAGCTGAACCAAGGCAAGCCCGTCGGCCGCTCCCTAACCCTGGCCCGTCGTCGCTGGTTGTCCGGGGTGATTCTGGCCCTGGGCTTTGCCGCTGTGGCCTGGCTGTTCCAGCCCTGGGTGGTGCTCTGTGGTCTGGCAATGGTGGCCGCCATGCTGATGCTGTTCTTCGATGAGGCGTTTCGGGTGCCGGCGATGTTGATGAAGCTGCAGCAGGAGTACGACAGCGTCAGTCGCTATGTTTTTGCCGGGCATGGCAGCAGCAGCATCCTGGCGTTTCAGCTGCAGTTGTCTCAGGCCAGGATGACCGGTGTGCTGGGACGAACCCGGGATGCCTCTCAGCATCTGGATGCCATGTCTTCCACCCTGGTTGGGCTCAGTGAGCAGGCCAGGCAGGGAGTGCGTCAGGAGAATGCCCGTCTGGATCAGATCGCCACGGCGGTGGAGGAACTCAATGTCTCCGTGGGCGAGATCGCCAACTGTGCCGAGGCGTCGGCGCAAAGCACACTGCACTCCCGAGAGTCCTGCCACGGGGCCCAAAACGATATGCTGGACAGCCGAGATCAGATTCGGACTCTGGCCGAGGAGGTCAAGGTGGCGGCGGAGCATGCCGGAGAGCTTCACGGTGAAGCGGATAAGGTGGCCCTGGCGATGAAGGAGATTGACGGCATCGCCGAGCAGACCAATTTGCTGGCCCTCAACGCCGCCATTGAGGCCGCCCGCGCCGGAGAGCAGGGGAGGGGATTTGCCGTGGTGGCCGATGAGGTTCGTGCCCTTTCCAACCGGACTCAGCAGGCGACCACGGAGATTCAGAACAGCATCGAAGGGATGCACCATACCCTCAAGCTTTGGGTCGAAAAGATGGAGCACAATCATCAACTGGCCGATGCCTGTGCCCTTGCCGCGCAGACCAGTGCCAGTGAGATTGAACAGATCAACCGTCAGATTGAACTGGCCCATGATATGGCCGGGCAAACGGCGACCGCCGCGGTGCAGCAAAGGCAGGCGGTGAATGAGATTGCCGGCAGTCTGGCGGAGATTCAGGGGTTGACTCAGGGTAACCTGGCGTCGACTCAGGAGGTGGAGCGGTGCAGCAGCGAACTGCAGCAGCAGGTGGGGCTGATTGGATCACTGCACCTGAGCTTCGCCAGTCGAGATTGAGGTTAAAGCGGCGCCGTTAGGCGCCGCTGCGGGTTTACTCGCCGTGAATCATCTGCCGTAATGCCTGCATCTGGCTCTCCACCAACTCCTTGAGCCTGTGCTCCTTCAGATTGCCTGCCTCGTCAAAGGCCAGATGCGCTTCACTGAGCATCACTTCCGGCCTGTTCAATACCCAGGCGTTGAGAAACACCATCACCTGGCGGAGGTGATACTGACAGCGGCTGGTGCCCATTCTGCCCGGGCTGGCGCCCATGATCGCCACAGGCTTGTTGTTGAATCCATGAGGGGAGTATCTCGACAACCAGTCGATGGCGTTTTTCAGTACGCCGGGGATGGAGTAGTTGTACTCAGGGGTCACCAGCAGTATGGCATCGGACTCCATCAGTTGCCGGTGCAGTGTTTCCACCGATTCGGGGAATCCCATCTGTTGCAGGTCCTGGCTGTAGAGGGGAATGGCGCAGATTTTCCCCTCTTGCACATCGACGCCTCTGGGGGCCAAGGCCATGGCCTGAAGCATCAGTTTCCGGTTCAGTGATTCCTGCCTCAGGCTGCCACACAGAGCCAGTACCTTGAGAGATCCCATAACATGCTCCTTACACTGATCAATCTAATCAGTGTAGACCCATGATTTTTTGTATTGGATCACGATGGTCACTTTTATATTAGTAAAGTCTAAATTTAATTGATACTCTGGAGTTAATTTCCGGTGTACCGCGCCCTCGGGTAAGGACTGTGTATGAAGACCCAGGATCTCAAGACCCTGGTGCTGTCGGTGGAGCTTGGCAGTATCTCTAAAGCGGCCGCTTCCTTGAACATCACCCACTCGGCAGCCTCTCAGCGTATCAAGGCGCTGGAGGAGCGCTGCGGCGCCGTGTTGCTGAATCGACAGCTGACTCCCATCAAGCCCACCCTGTCGGGCGAGCTGGTGCTGGATCATGGGCGCCGATTACTTGAGATGGAGCGCCAGCTGTTCTCCCGGTTGCAGCAAAGTGGCAGCGATGCGCTGAGGCTGTGCTGTACTCCGGCGTTCGGTGCCAGCTATTTCCCCGTGGCCTTGAGTGAATTTAACCGGGAGAAACAGCACTCGGTCGAGTTTGATTACCTGGCCAGCGATCAGGTGATCGCCGCCATCAATGAGGGGCGTTACGACATCGCCATCACCGAGCACATTCAGCCCCTGAACCTGAGCAACTGCTGGCGTCACCCTTTGCCGCCGGACAAGGTGATCTTTGTGGCCAGCCCGGCACTGCTGGGCAGCATCGATGAGCAGAGCCTGGAGGCCTTAATGGCCCACACCCTCTATGTGGCCAAGCCGGGTTGTTGCTCCCGGGACCTGTTGGTGCAGAACCTGGCAGCGAAAAAGCTGGAACTGGAGGATTTTCGGTTCCAGGTCTCCTGTGGCGATCTGCATCTGATGGTGGAGGCACTGATTCGTGGCGAGGGGATCGGCTTTATCTCCGCCGCCCTGATTCGTGCCCAGCTTGCCAGCGGCGAGCTGGTGGCCTTCGAGCTCGACGGATTTGACCATCTGTGTCACCGCAGTCTGTTGGCCTCCTGGGAGAGTCAGGGCCAGCCCTGGTTCCGTCCCCTGGTGTCCAGCATCGAGCACTCTTTCATTCATTAGTTTCAACTCAGAAACCTTCCCATTGGCCGGATCTCTCGGTTGCGAAAGAGGACCCCTGGGTCCTCCTTTTTTGTGCGGTAGCTTGGGCTGCAAGTTCAGCTGAGGCTGGCCTGGTGGGTGGCAATCAACTCGGACATTCGCCCTGCTGCCCGCTCCTGCGCCTGCTTCAGAGGTTCCTGTTCCTGCACCGCTTCCACCACTTCGTAATAACACTTGATCTTCGGCTCGGTGCCCGAGGGTCGTACCACCACCCGGCTGCCACTGGCCAACTGGTAGATCAGCACGTCACTGCTGGGCAGCGCTACCCGCTCCTGACGACCGTCACTGTAGTCAATGGTGCCCTGCTTCAGGTCGGTGATGGCGGTGACCGCTTCCGCGGCTATCTGCTCGGGGGGATGGGCTCTCAGGGCATCGCCGATGGCAGGTGCGCCCGGTGACAGGGCGATGCTGCGCTGGGCATTGAGGTGAAGGCCATGCTGCCGATAGAGGGACTCCAGCCTGTCCCATAGGGTCAGTCCCTGACTGGCCAGCTCTGCGGTTAATTGGGCAAAGGCCACCAGGGCTGAGAGGCCATCCTTATCCCACACCAGGTCGCCGACGGTGTAACCCAGGGCCTCCTCATAGGCGAACAGGAAGCGCTGATTTTCCGTTTGTTTCTCCATGGCCACATTGGTGAGCCACTTAAACCCGGTCAGGGTCTGGTAGTAGTGGGCCCCTTCCCAGTGGGCAATACGCTCAAGTAAGGTGGAGGAAACCACTGTGGTGCCCACCAGCGCCTGAGAGGCTGAGGTGCGGCTGAGCAGGTAGTGACCCAGCAGCGCGCCCACCTGGTCGCCGGTCAGCATCTGGTATTGGCCTGTCTCGGTGCGCACGGCCACCGCCAGGCGATCGGCGTCCGGATCGTTGGCCACCGCCAGTGTGGCGTCATGTTTGACCGCTTCGGCGATCACCAGGTCCATGGCGCCCGGCTCTTCCGGATTGGGGAAGTTCACCGTGGGGAAGCGTCCGTCCGGTTCCCGCTGGGCCGCGACGCTGTAAACCTGATCAAAGCCTGCGTCTTTCAGCAGGGCTTCCGCCATCTCAGCGCCCACCCCGTGCATGGCGGTGTAGGCCAGGCTGATGGCTCCCGGGCTGGTATGGTTGCTGAGCAGGGCGCTGTTGCCCAACGCCTGGCGATAGGCCTCATAGAAAGGGGTGTCCAGCAGGGTCAGCAGCCCATTCTCTTTCGCTTCGTCCAGCGTCATCAGTGACAGCTGCGACTGGGCCGCAATCTCTATTTGCTCGGCGATGCCTTTGTCATGGGGGGGAATGATCTGAGCGCCATTGCCCCAGTAAACTTTAAAGCCATTGTACTGGGGCGGGTTGTGGCTGGCGGTGACCACCACACCGGCGGCGGCATTGAGGTGGCGAACCCCAAAGGCCACCAGTGGAGTGGCGGCGACCCGTACGGTGAGATAAACCGGGATACCCTGTCCGGTGAGCACCGAAGCGGTGTTTTCGGCAAACTGACGGGAGTCCGGGCGACCGTCGTAACCAATGATCACCCCACGCTGTTGGGCGTTGATCTGCTGGGCCAGAAGGTATCGGGCCAGGCCGGTGGCGGTTTCCTGGATCACCAGCCGGTTCATCCGGTTGGGGCCGGCGCCGACCACGCCCCGCAGCCCGGCGGTACCAAAGGCCAGGCGACCGGAGAATCGCTGTTCGAGTTCCTGCTGGTCCTGATTGTCCAGCAGGTGTTGAAGTTCGCGGCGGGTGTCTGGGTCAGGATCGCGTTGCAACCAGCGGAGGATTTCTGAGCTCACGGCGGGCTCCTTGTTGGTCATTGAACTCTTCTAATGAGAATTATTATCAACAACCTCTTCGCTGTCCAGAGGATATTTTCTGTCTGATTGGGAATGCGGTTGACTGAGGTCAGCCCAAAAAAAAGGCCCGCCAGATGGCGGGCCAACCTTGGTCCCGGGAGGAGCCCCGGGTTACGCCCCTAGGTTACTTCTTCTTCTTCGCTTTCATAGGATCCTGGTCATAGCCCAGGGCTTCCCAATCCAGCCGGCCCTTCTTGCTGTGGCAGGCGCTGCACTTCAGAGCTTCTTGCTTGGGTGAGACCATGTGGTTGATGCGCCACCACATTTCGGTCTCGGCAAACCCTTTCTGACCACTGTAGGTCAGTCCCTTGGCCTGCATGGCAGGGTGGGTATTCATGCCGGCAGTGGCGGACTTGTCCCAGTCAAAGGTCTTCCAGTAGCCATCCTTGCCAAACACCTTGGTAGGAACAAATACCATGTGCTTGGCATCATACAGCTGCTTGCCACGGTGTACCTTGAAGGGGTAGATCTTGGACTCGCCGTCATCCTTAGCGCCCGCAGGCTTGCTCAGGGCGGTCACTTTAGCCGGATCCATCTTGTCGCCAAACAGGTAGGCGTCAGCAGTACCGTTGTACCAGGCGTACTCAGGCTGAACCTTCTGGCCCCAGACGAAGCTGCCCTTCTTCTTCATGTAGTCCTTGCGGCCCCACTGGTTCTTAGCTTCTTCGCGGTCCTGGCCCGCTTCAGACCAGTCCCACCACATCTTGGTGGGCTCAACCTTGGCAAACTCGGGGATGTGGCAGGTCTGACAAGCCACCTTCTCGGTGTGGCGGTTGAGCTTGGCGTTTTTATGGACGTCGTTTTCGTGGCAACTGGTGCACTCCAGGTGGTCGGTGCTGCCTGGAGAGACGCTCATCGCCTGACCCTTGATGGTGTGGGACTCACCCTTGTGGCAGTCCTGGCACTGGAAGTCCATGCCATCGGCGTCCATGTGCACATCCAGCGCCTTGTCCGGATAGGCCATGCTGGAGTCCATGTCACCGTGTTTCACGCCGTCGCCGCCGCCGCCAAAGAAGTGGCAGCTGCCGCAGTTGTCGCGTACCGGGGCACCCACGTTCTGGGAGACTCTCACCAGGTCGACGCTCTTGAAGGCGTAGCCGCTGAGATCCTTCTTGTAGGTACCTGTGGTGTCGTGACACACCAGGCAGTCCACCTTGGTGGCGTCTTGGAAGTCGAACTTGGCGTCTTCATAGCCGTAACCGGCGTGACACTTGGTGCAGCGAGGCTCGTTGCTGGAGACGGAAACGCAGTAGTTGTTGATGGCGTTCTTTTTACCCAGTTTCACGGTCTTGCCGTTGACGGTCTGCTCCTTGGCCCATGTCCAGTGACTGGTCTTCATAAAGGCTTCGGTGTGCTCTTCGTGACATTCGATGCACTGGGCGGTGGCTTCGCTGCCGCTGTTGATGGGACCGGAGATAAACTCTTTGTGAGGATTCTCCGCCTGTGCGCCAACCGGCAACATCAGGCCGGTCAGCAGAGTGGTAATCAGTAATGTGCGCATATCTTTTCCCTGGAGAGGCGGCCGTCCCCTCTGGTGCTGAGGTTGGGCCGCCGAGATGATGAAACTTAGAACTTCACTGTGATGGAGGCATTCACGTCGAATGCGGAGTCCATCGCAGGCAGCATGCTGAATGCCTGGCCAGCCAGAACCTCATCAATGTTCTGTGGGGCGCCCACCGGGGAGCCGGAGCCGGTGTACTCGTAGTCGTAGTACAGGGCCGCAAACTTCACGAAGGTCTTTGGATTGATGTCATGGATGTAGTAACCCTCATAGGCGTGACCACGGGTGGCCAGCTTGCTGCCGATGGGATCGTCCTGAGCCTGGGTGAAGGGGGTCCAGTACTTGGAGCCGTAGTTGTACTCCAGGCCGAACTTGCCATCGCCTACAGGGATCTGGATGCCGGCGTAGATGGAGTAGCCATCGTGGGCTTCGTTGTCGGTGGTGCCGATGGGGTTGGGATCCATCTCGGTCTGACTGATCATCTGGTAGAGAGGATCGTTGTTCAGGCCGCCAAACATGCCGAAGTTGCCGTTGGGGTCGGTGCGGGTCCAGCCCAGGGAGGTGAACCACTTGATGCCGCTGTCCTCTTCACGGACAAAGGTCAGGCCGCTCAGATAGATGTCACCGATGTTGGTGCTGGGCTGGTAGCGAACCACAGGAGTCACGTTGCCCATGCCGTCCTGACCGAACATCGCCAGCAGCTCGTCGGGCATGGACATGGTGCCTTTAAAGCCATCGGCCACATCTTTGGCGCCAAACAGGATGAACTGCAGGAAGTTGGTGCCATCGTTGAGGATGTCGATGTTGAAACCACCCAGGTGGACATCGTCTACAGAGGTGTTGCCGAACAGCTCACCGTTGCCCCACTGGGACTCATAGCCCTGGCCGTAACAGAAGCGAACTACCTGGCCTTCCATGCCGGTCAGGTGCTCGGTGTGGTAGCCCACGGTGGCGCCGTCGAAGTTGAAGTTCACTAGGTGGCCTGAGGGGGTGCCGCCACGCAGCTCGTTCTCACGGAAGTTGGTGGGGTAGCCGTAGGTGGAAGGGCGGCGGCCGACGGACAGGTAGAACTCGGTGCCACCGATGTTCTTCCAGTCGAAGTAGGCGCGCTCAACGCGCACTGTGTCGCCATTAGGGTGGCCGCTGCTGGTGCCGTCCATGGTGAAGGAGTTCCAGGAGTCAAACACGTTGACTTCGGTGGAGTCACCCCAGCTCTTGAACATGGTCAGACGGCCGGCAAAGCTGACGTTGTCCCATACCTTGGCTTTGAGGTTGAGGCGCAGGCGGGTGGTGTAGAACACGTCGTTGTCGATGTCCTGGGCGGTGGGCACGAAGCCAGGGCCATTCATGGACATGGGCATTCTGCCCATTGGGGTGGCAACGGTCACGCCTGGGCTCCAGACCACATCCTGGTAGTGCAGGCTGTGGGCCTTGGTGCGAAAATCTCCGGTGATCAGCACACGGTCGGTGGCGGCATGGCTCTCCGGCTTGTCGACACGCTCAGACAGGTACTCCAGCTCTTCGGTGACCTCGGCCAGCTGGCGCTTGAGATCGTCGATGGATTTCTCGGTGCTGTCTGCGGCCATCGCCTGGGGCAGAATCAGCGCTTGTGAGACGACTAATGCTACGAGTGTGGGTTTCATCATCATTTCCTTAAGGGCTTGTTGTTGTTTGATTAACCGCAGGTGGCTGGCTGGTCGGAGTCCGCAGCGTGGTCATAGAGGAACTGCTGGATGTCCTTCAGAGCCTGGTCGGAGAGTCCCTGGAACACTTCGGGCTTGGCCTTATGCTTGTTGCGCTGGAAGAAGCGATCCCACTGGGCCATGGTTTTGGACATGGGGGTCAGTTCCATCGCTTCACTGTTCTGGCTGTGGCAGGCCTTGCAGTGTTTCTTATAGAGGTGCTTGCCTTTCTTGGGGTTGCCGCCTTCGGCAGCCGCCAGACCAGCGGAGACAGTAAGCAGCAGAACTGCGGTAAGAGCTTGATAGGAGCGACGTTTCATAAGATACCTCTGAGTGCTTTACTTTTCTTTAGTTACCACTGTATTAGCTATTCCTAATCTTATGGAGCGAAGAAAAGTTGCAGGGGTATAAGCAAAACTGTCAGCGGGTGAGATTTTTGGTTCAGGCTGGGTTCAGGAGTGACCGGGATCACGGCAGAACGGTCATCGGCGGCAAAGGTGGTCGGATCTCGTAGCGAAATAGCGGGTTTCAATGTGTGAAAATGTGAGGTGTGAACCCGTTGTTAACGGCGGGAAAGTGAAAAACACGCCACGATCAAATCTTGGTTAACCGGGAGGGGGCAAGGGCTGCATTCGTGCTACATCAGCCCTCTGTTTCCTTCTTTGTCAATCATGAGAGAGTCCAAGGGATGCCCCATCATCAGCGGGGCATGTCATTCAGTGAGACCGGCAGGCCATGATCGTTGATCACCTGGGCATGATCCCGTCGCAGCAGCCTGGGTTCACGAACCCCACAGGAGTGGGCGATCACCCCAACTTCGTGCATCAGGTTGCGGGCATAGTGGGCGACTCGTTTGGCCTTGTCCTCAACCACCAGCCCTTTCTGCAGCTTGGGGTCATGGGTGGTAATGCCGGTGGGGCAGGAGTTCTTGTTGCACTGCAGCGCCTGAATGCACCCCAGAGAAAACATGAAGCCTCGGGCGGAGTTGACGAAGTCGGCGCCGACGCACAGAGCCCAGGCCACATCGGAAGGGTTCACCAGTTTGCCGGAGGCGATCACCTTGACCCTGTCTCTGAGGCCGTGGGCTTCCAGGGTGTCGACGATATAGGGCAGGCTGCGCTTCAGGGGCAACCCCATAAAGTCCATCAGGGACTGGGGCGCGGCGCCGGTGCCGCCATCGGCGGAATCCACGGTGATGAAGTCCGGAGCGCTCTCCGCGCCCCGGGACTTGATGGCGGCCATCAACTCATCCACCCAGGCGGTATGACCGATCACCGCCTTGAAGCCGCAGGGCTTGCCGGTGACCTCCCTGACCCGGGCGATCATGTCCAGCAGATCATCCACATTGCGGATCTCCGGATGACCATTGGGGCTGATGGAATCCTCCCCTTCGGGGATGCCGCGGATCTTGGCGATCTCGGCGGTGACCTTGCCGCCGGGGAGAATGCCCCCCTTGCCGGGTTTGGCCCCCTGGCTCATCTTGATCTCGAACATGCGCACCTGCTGGTGACGCGCCACCTCCTTGAGCTTCTCATCACACAGGTTGCCGTCGGCGTCACGAACGCCGTATTTGGCGGTGCCTATCTGGAAAACGATGTCGCAGCCGCCCTCCAGATGGTAGGGGGAGAGGCCCCCTTCTCCGGTGTTCATCCAGATGCCGGCTTCATGGGCGCCGATGGACAGTGCCCGCACCGCGGGTACGCTGAGGGCGCCGAAACTCATGCCGGAGACGTTAAAGAAGCTGGCGGTGGTAAAGGGGGTGCGGGCCACCCCTTTGCCTATGGTGACCGGGGTGGGGGGAACCGCATCCTCTTTCAGGGTGGGAAACAGACAGTTGAGGAAGATGATGTCGCCGGGCTGATTCAGGGGGCGGGTGGAGCCGAAGGCGATGGTGCTGTCCACATCCTTGGCGGCCCGGTAGACCCAGCTGCGCTGTGCCCGGTTAAAGGGCATCTCGTCCCGGTCCAGGGCGAAGAAGTACTGCCGGAAAAACTCCCCCATATGCTCAAACCAGTAGCGAAAACGGCCGATCACCGGGTAGTTGCGCCGTATCGCCTGCTGGGTCTGAGTGACGTCCTTTACGTAGAGGTAAGCGACCACCAGAATCCCGATGCCGATGACGAAAATCAGCAGTGCGGCGCTGACTTCCAGGGTGCGGGTAAGCCAGCTGACCATCATTTGTCCCTTGTTATCCATTGAATTGCCATCTGTTTGTCATTGGATCTCCATAAGGATAGTGGAGTTTGCGTCAGCGTGGGCTTACAGCTGGACAAACTTTGGCCTGGCATTAAACCAAAGTTTACGTTGCCGTAAACGTCACGCTTCGAGTAATCTAGGATGAATCGCATTACAAGGAGTTAACAATGATCAAGGATCATGAGGTTGTGATTGCTGCGGCCAGCCGCACAGCCATGGGTGGATTTCAGGGAGCGCTGAGCTCAGTGGCTGCCCCGGAGCTGGGCGCCAGCGCCATCAGCGCCGCCCTGGCACAGAGTGGTGTCTCCCCCGAACAGGTGGACGAAGTGCTGATGGGTTGTGTGTTGCCCGCGGGTCAGGGCCAGGCCCCGGCTCGTCAGGCGACCCTGAAAGCCGGTTTGCCTCAGTCCTGTGGTGCCACCACGGTGAACAAGGTGTGTGGCTCCGGGATGAAGACGGTGATGCTGGCCCATGATCTGGTGCGAGCCGGCAGTGCCCAGCTGGTGGTGGCTGGTGGCATGGAAAGCATGTCTCAGGCCCCTTACCTGCTGGATAAGGCCCGGGGTGGCATGCGCATGGGCCACGGCAAGGTGCTGGACCACATGTTCCTCGATGGCCTGGAAGACGCCTATACCGGCAAGGCGATGGGGGTGTTTGCCCAGGGAACCTCAGACGAGTACGGCCTGACCCGGGAGCAGATGGACGACTATGCCCTGGAAAGCCTCAAGCGGGCCAACGCCGCCATTGAAGCGGGTGCCTTTGCCGATGAGATCGCCCCGGTCACCATCAAGACCCGCAAGGGCGAGGTCACCGTTTGTGTGGACGAGCAGCCCGGCAATGCCCGTCCCGATAAGATTCCTGCCCTGCGCCCCGCCTTCGCCAAGGAGGGCACCATCACCGCCGCCAACGCCAGTTCCATCTCCGACGGTGCCGCCGCCATGGTGGTGACCAGCGCCGGTTACGCCCGGGCCAATGGCCTGCCGATCCTGGCTCGCATTGCCGCCCATCACACCCACTCCCAGGCACCTGAGGAGTTCACCATCGCCCCCATCGGTGCCATCAATGGCCTGCTGGAGCGTGCGGGGTGGCAGCGCGATGAGGTGGACCTGTATGAGATCAACGAAGCCTTTGCCATGGTGACCATGCTGGCCATCAAGGAGCTGGGGCTGGACCACGCCAAGGTGAACGTCAACGGCGGAGCCTGCGCCCTGGGGCACCCCATCGGCTGCTCCGGCACCCGGCTGCTGGTGACCCTGGTGCACGCCCTGAAGCGCCGTGGCCTGAGCAAGGGGGTCGCCTCCCTGTGCATCGGCGGCGGTGAAGCCACGGCGATGGCCATCGAACTGGTTTAATTTTCGCGATAACAGACAAGGACCGGCCGTCCGACGCCTACAACGACTCCATACCCAACGCGGACGGCCCCATCAACGGGAGAAGCAATAATGACCACACATGTGAAGCACCTGATCGGCGGTGAATACACCGATGGCTGCGGCGAGCAGCAGATTCAGGTGACCAACCCGGCCAACAACGGCCCCATCGCCCAGCTGAACTGTGCCACCGAAGCGGAAGTGAACCAGGCGGTGGCCAGTGCCAAGGCGGCCCAGGAGCAGTGGCGGGAGACGCCGGTGTCCGACCGTGCCCGGCTGATGCTGCGCTACCAGCATTTGCTGAAGGAGAACCACGATCGCATCGCCAAGGTGCTGGCCCAGGAGACCGGCAAGACCTTTGCCGACGCCAAAGGGGACGTCTGGCGCGGCATCGAAGTGGCGGAGCAGGCGGCCAACATCGCCAGCATGATGATGGGCGAGACCGTAGAGAACGTGGCCCGTGGCATCGATACCTACAGCTACATCCAGCCTCTGGGCGTATGTGCCGGTATCACCCCCTTCAACTTCCCGGCGATGATCCCCCTGTGGATGTTCCCCATGGCCATCGCCTGCGGCAACGGCTTCGTGCTCAAGCCCTCCGAGCAGGACCCCATGACCCCGATGCTGCTGGCGGAGTTGTTTGAAGAGGCCGGTGCGCCCAAGGGGCTGCTGAACGTGGTCCACGGTGCCAAAGAGGTGGTCGACGGCATCCTGACCCACCCGGACATCAAGGCGATCTCCTTCGTGGGCTCTGTGCCCGTGGGCCAGTACATCTACAAGACCGGCACCGAACACCTCAAGCGGGTGCAGGCCTTCGCCGGTGCCAAGAATCACATGGTGGTGATGCCCGACGCGGACAAGGACACCGTCATCAACCAGCTGGTGGGGGCGTCCGTGGGCGCCGCCGGTCAGCGCTGCATGGCGATCTCCGTGGCGGTGTTCGTGGGTGAGTCCAAACAGTGGATTCCCGAGCTGAAGGAGGCTCTGGCCAAGGTGCGTCCCGGCCTGTGGGATGATGAGGAGGCCGGCTATGGCCCACTGATCAACCCGGCCGCCAAGGCTCGGGTGCTGGAGCTGATTCAGGCCGGTAAGGACGAAGGCGCCAACTGCCTGCTGGATGGCTCCGATTTCACCGTCGAGGGCCATGAGTCCGGCAACTGGGTGGGGCCCACCCTGTTCAGCGGTGTCACTCCCGAGATGCGCATCTACAAGGAGGAGATCTTCGGTCCTGTGCTGTGCACCACAGAAGTGGATACCCTGGCCGACGCCATCGCCATGATCAACGCCAACCCCTTCGGCAACGGCACCTCCATCTTCACCAACTCCGGCGCCGCGGCGCGCAAGTATCAGCATGAGATTGAAGTGGGCCAGGTGGGGATCAATGTGCCCATCCCTGTGCCACTGCCGTTCTTCTCCTTCACCGGCTGGAAGAACAGCTTCTACGGCGATCTGCACGCCTATGGCAAACAGGCGGTGCGTTTCTACACCGAGACCAAGACCATCACCGCCCGCTGGCCCGAGTCCGGCATCGTCGCCGGTCAGAACCTGACCATTGCGCTGAAGTAAGAGGGAGCCTTTATGAACTTCAACCTGACCGAAGACCAGCAGGCTTTCATCGAGGTGGCCAAGCAGTTCGCCGAGGCGGAGCTGGCCCCCAACGCCGGGCAGTGGGACAAAGACCATCACTTCCCCAAGGATGTGATTCAGCGCGCCGGTGAGCTGGGCTTCTGCAGCCTGTACACCCCGGAAGAGGCCGGGGGCATGGGCCTGTCCCGCCTGGACTCGGCGCTGATCTTCGAGGCGCTGTCCAAGGGGTGCACCGCCACCACCGCCATGATCACCATCCACAATATGGCCACCTGGATGGTGGCCTCCTGGGGCTCCCAGGCCCTGAAGGACGCCTGGTGCCCTCAGCTGGTGACCGGTGAGAAGCTGGCGTCTTACTGCCTGACCGAGCCCGGAGCCGGCAGTGATGCCGCCTCCCTGCGCACCAAGGCGGAGCGCGATGGTGACCACTATGTGATCAACGGCTCCAAGATGTTCATCTCCGGTGCCGGCAGCACCGAGCTGCTGGTGGTGATGTGCCGCACCGGCGCTGAGGGCCCCAAGGGGATCAGTGCCATCGCCGTACCCGCCGACGCCGAGGGGATCGTCTATGGTAAGGCGGAGGAGAAGATGGGCTGGAACGCTCAGCCCACCCGCCTGGTGACCTTCGACAATGTGCGGGTGCCGGTGGAGAACCTGCTGGGGGAGGAGGGCCAGGGCTTTACCTTCGCCATGAAGGGGCTGGACGGCGGCCGCATCAACATCGCCGCCTGCTCCCTGGGCACCGCCCAGGCGGCCCTGGAGCGGGCTCAGCAGTATATGGCGGAGCGCAAGCAGTTCGGCAAGCCTCTGGCGGCCTTTCAGGGGCTGCAGTTCAAGCTGGCGGACATGGCCACCGAATTGGTGGCGGCCCGGCAGATGGTGCGCCTGGCGGCGTTTAAACTGGACAGCAACGACCCGGAAAAGACCGCCTACTGTGCCATGGCCAAGCGGTTTGCCACCGACGTGGGCTTCACCGTCTGTAACGAGGCGCTGCAGATCCATGGCGGCTATGGCTACATCCAGGAGTACCCGCTTGAGCGCCATGTGCGAGACGTACGGGTGCATCAGATCCTGGAGGGCACCAACGAGATCATGCGCCTCATCGTCGCCCGTCGCCTGTTGGATGACAACGCCGGCCAAATCGAATAAACACGCTCACAAGGAGCCATGAAGATGGAATTTCTCAAGCTGGAGCGCCGGGGCCACACCGCCCTGGTGACCATCAACAATCCACCTGCCAACACCTGGACCCAGCAAAGTCTGGGGGAGCTCGAACAACTGGTGGGCGAGCTGAACAATGACCGCGACATCTACGCCCTGGTGCTTACCGGTGAGGGGGACAAGTTCTTCTCCGCCGGTGCCGACCTCAAGCTGTTTGCCGAGGGTGATAAGGGCGTGGCCGCCGATATGGCCCGTGCCTTCGGCCGCGCCTTCGAGGCCCTGTCCGCCTTCCGCGGCGTTTCCATTGCCGCCATCAATGGCTACGCCATGGGCGGCGGCCTGGAGGTGGCGCTGGCCTGCGACATTCGCATCGCCGAGTCCCAGGCACAGATGGCCCTGCCCGAGGCCACAGTGGGGCTGTTGCCCTGCGCCGGTGGCACCCAGAACCTCACCGCCCTGGTGGGCGAGGGCTGGGCCAAGCGGATGATCCTCTGCGGCGAGCGCATCAAGGCGGATCGCGCCCTCTCCATCGGTCTGGTGGAGGAGGTGGTGGACACAGGCTGTGCCCTGGACACCGCCCTGACCCTGGCGGAGAAGGTGGGCAAACAAAGTCCGGTGGCGGTCTCCGCCTGCAAGACTCTGGTGCAAAGTGGCCGCAGCATGCCGCGAAGCCAGGCCCTGGTGATGGAGCGTGAACTGTTCCTGGATCTGTTCGACAGCGAAGATCAGGCCGAAGGAGTGAACGCCTTCCTGGAGAAGCGTGCCCCAGAGTGGAAGAACCGCTGATGAGTGAGCTGGTCTTAATCCAGGAGCATCAGGGTGCCGGCGGCGCCCTGATTGGCCACCTGACCCTCAACAGTGAGCGCTCACTCAACGCCCTCTCTCTGGAGATGGTGGATCGCCTCCATGCCACCCTGCTCGACTGGCAGCAGCGGGAGGAGATCAAGTGCGTCATCCTCGATGGCGCCGGTGACAAGGCGTTTTGCGCCGGCGGGGATATCCGCGCCATGTACGACGCCTGTGTGGCCCATCCTGGCCAGCGGGTGCCCGAGGTGGAAGCCTTCTTTACCCGGGAGTATCGCCTCGATCATCTGATTCATGTCTATAGCAAGCCTATCCTTCTCTGGGGAGGCGGCATCGTCATGGGCGGTGGCCTGGGGCTGATGGCCGGTGCCAGCCACCGCATCGTCACCGAGAGCTCCCGCATCGCCATGCCGGAGATCACCATAGGTCTCTACCCCGACGTGGGCGGCACCTGGTTCCTCAACCGCATGCCCGGTCACTGCGGCCGTTTCCTGGGGCTGACCGGTTACCAGATGAATGGCCTGGATGCCCGTTACGTGGGCCTGGCGGACTTTGCGGTGGCGGACTTCCGCCGTAAGCAACTGCTCACTGACCTGTGTCATCTGGAGTGGCACAACCACGATGCCAAGGCGCTGATCGATGAGCTGCTCGGTGGCTACCAGCAACAGGACGAGGCGGCCTTGCCGGCCAGCGTACTGTCGGCGCGCCAGAAAGACATAGATGACCTGATGGCCGGCGATGACCTGCAGTCGGTGGTGGAGCGCCTGAGCGGTTTCGAGAGTGACGAGAAGTGGCTCGACAGGGCGGCGAAGACCTTCGCCAGCGGCAGCCCAATCACCATGCACCTGATCTGGCACCAGCTGACTCAGGGGGCGGATATGACCCTGGAGCAGGTGTTTGAGCATGAGCTGGTGCTGTCGGTGCGCTGCGCCGAGATGGGCGACTTTGTCGAAGGGGTACGCGCCCTGCTGATTGACAAGGATCGCCAGCCTAAGTGGCGCTTTACCACCGCCACCGAGGTACCGGCGGCCCACATTGACGCCATGGTGACGCCCCCCTGGAGCGAGCACCCATTGAGCAACTGGAACAAGGAGTAGTTATGGCTACCATCGCCTTTATCGGACTGGGCAACATGGGCGGCCCCATGGCCCTCAACCTGGTTAAAGCGGGCCACACGGTCCGGGTGTTCGACCTGAATCACGATGCGGTGCACGCCATCGCCGAGCAGGGCGCCATCCCCTGTAACTCCAGCTGCGGTGCCGCCGCCGGTGCCGAGGTGGTGATCACCATGCTGCCCGCCGGCAAGCATGTACGTGGCCTCTACCTGGGTGAGGACGGCCTGATTCAGACCGTTTCCCAGGACACCCTGCTGATTGACAGCTCCACCATCGACGCCGAGAGCGCCCGGGTGGTGGGCGAAGCGGCCGCCAAGCGCGGCATCGAGTTTGTGGATGCGCCGGTCTCCGGTGGTACCGCCGGCGCTGCGGCAGGCACCCTGACCTTCATCTGCGGGGGCAGCGAAGCCGGCTTTGGCCGGGCCCGCCCCATCCTGGAGAACATGGGGGCCAACATCTTCCATGCCGGCGCCGCCGGTGCCGGCCAGGTGGCCAAGATCTGCAACAACATGCTGCTGGCGGTGCTGATGGCCGGCACCAGTGAGGCGCTGCAGCTGGGCATTCACAACGGCCTGGATCCCAAGGTGTTGTCGGAGATCATCAAGGTGAGTTCCGGGGGCAACTGGACCCTGGAGAAGTACAACCCCTGCCCGGATGTGATGGCCAATGTGCCCTCCAGCAACGGCTATCAGGGTGGCTTCATGGTGGATCTCATGTGTAAGGATCTCGGCCTGGCGATGCAGACCGCCACCGACAGTCACAGCTCCACCCCCATGGGGGCCCTGGCCACCAGTCTGTTCCGCCTGCACGCCGCCAAGGGCAATGGCGGCCGGGATTTCTCCAGCATCTTCGAGCAGTTTGAACATCAACAAGGGAAGTAACAGATGGAACTCAAGGACAAGGTAGTGGTGATCACCGGCGGTGCCCGGGGCCTGGGGCTGGCCATGGCCGAGCGCCTCGGCAGCCAGGGAGCCAGGCTGGTGCTGCTGGATATCCAGGCCGAGATCCTGGACCAGACCTGCCAGGAGCTGGCCGCCAAGGGGATGGACGCCAAGGGTTATCAGGTGAACATCACCGATGAGGCCCTGGTGGAGCAGACCTTCGCCGCCATCAAGGCGGACTTTGGAGCCCTGGATGTGTTGGTGAACAACGCCGGCATCCTGATGGACGGCATGCTGATCAAGGCCCGCGACGGCCAGGTGTCTGCCAAGATGAGTCTGGAGCAGTTCCAGCGGGTGATCGATGTGAACCTGACCGGCACCTTCCTCTGTGGCCGTGAAGCGGCGGCGGTGATGGTAGAGACCGGCAGCCGCGGGGTGATCATCAACATCTCCTCCCTGGCCAAGGCCGGCAACATTGGCCAGACCAACTACTCCGCCTCCAAGGCGGCGGTGGCCACCATGGCGGTGGGCTGGGCCAGGGAGCTGTCCCGCTATGGCATCCGCACCGGCGTGGTCGCCCCCGGGGTGATCAAGACCGAGATGACCGACGCCATGAAGCCGGAAGCGCTGCAGCGCCTGGTGGACATGGTGCCTGTGGGTCGCCTGGGTCTGGCAGAGGAGGTGGCTCAGGCGGTGGAGTTTATCGTGGCCAACGATTACTTCTCCGGTCGCTGCATCGAGGTGGACGGCGGTATTCGTCTCTGATCATTGCTGCCTGAAACCCAAGCGCCAAAGCGAGAGCTTTGGCGCTTTTTATTATCTATCAGGAAGATAACCCCAGAGTTTATGGGTTGTAATTCGGCCTGAGGTTTCTAGACTGCTCCTGTTTCTCTGCTGTGATGAGGGGTTTATGGAGCGTCTTTTCTCCTACATTAGTGCCATCGAAGGGGCTCCCAGCCCTGTGAGCCTGGTGGACAGGGTTCACCACTTGCGGGATCACAGTGATGAGTTGGCCGAAGTCAGGGTCACGCAGAGCCTGTATCGGTTCAGTAATGGGGTTGAGCTCCTGCATCGCCGCGAACAGGAGCAGCAGCAATCTGACGACCAACTCTGTGCCGAGTGCTGGATAAGTTATCAAGTGCTCAACAACAACGGCTTCGCCATCACCCCCAGCCAGAAGAGCTTCTCCAATGTCTGTCAGCAGCGGTTCTGGCTGAAGATGCAGGCGGGCCTGCAGGGGTCATCAGAATGACAGGCTGAGGCCGATGTTGGCCTGGCCCTGCCACCAGAGATCGGTTTTCACCCGCCAGACGCAGCCTTCATCCTGACAGATGAGGCTGCCGCTGGAGTCGGTGAAGGTCGCCATCCCTCGGAGTTCGGCAAAGAGCGACAGGGTTGGCGTCAGCCGATAATCCAGGCCGGCACCGACGCCCAGTGAGAAGCGGGTGTCGTTGGAGCCGGACTTGGGGCGAAACTGGGTGAGGCCCAGGCTGCCGGTGACATAGGGGCTGAAGCCGTTCTGGGGATAGTAGCGACTGCCCCCCAGGTGCAGATAGTCCACGTCAAGCTGGTCGTCGGTTCCCTGGCCGGGAACCAATTGGCTGAAGCGGGTGGATTGATGGCTGTAGAGCAGAAACAGGGTGCCGGTGTCATCAACCTGAGTGCCCAGCATGATGCCGCCATGGCCGGCTTCATCGATGCCCAGATTGAATTCGTCGCCATTGTCGCTGCGGCTGAGTTCAATGTCGCTGGTGCCAAAGCTGTAGCCGGCAAAAGGGGCGACAAAGTGCTCGGCATGTGCGCTGGCCGATGTCAGCATCAGCAGAATGAAAGTGGATAGCCTGTTCACGGTAACTCTCCTGTTCCATCAGGGGCATTTTCTACTCTAAATCAAACTCTCTGACTAAAAAACGTCAGTTTATCAATCTGGTTCAGATATCCGGTTGAGTCAAATTCGTGATCTTGTTGGTCCTTTTTGCTCGATTGTTAAAAAACTCATTGAGATGAGTCGGTTGCAAGTGTATTCATGAGTGTTTGTTGTTCGAGCAGCAGGAATTTCGGACAGCAGAGACTGACATCAACAAGAAAAGGAAGTAGGAATGAAGCACGTTGTCGCTGCATTGTTGTTGAGTTGCCCACTCTGGGCCCAGGCAGCTGAGCCGAGTCATCAATTTGAAGTGCAAGGGGAGTTTGCCAGAATTCAGGAGCTTCGCGGAGAGTCTCCAGACGAGGAGCTGGCTTTTCAAGGGTACATTGGCTACGAATACCTGTTGAATGAGAACTTTGCCCTGGGCATCGACTATCTTGCCGGAGATGGCATGGACGTCGAATTGCTGGTGGGCATCGACGATGGCAGCTTTAACTATTCCGCCTGGGAACTGACGGCGCGGGGCACCGCCTGGGTGAGTCAGCGCAACTCCCTCTACGCCACCCTCAGGGCGATTCAGTATGATTACGATGTAGAGACCTCCGAAGGACGCAGGCTGTGGGACGACAGCGGCCTGGGTGGGGGCATGACCCTGGGTTGGCGCTACCAGTTTGACATGGGGCTGGGCCTCGGGGTCAGCGCCAGTTACAGAAAGCTTGGCAGTGACACCGAACTGGTCAGCTTCGGTTATAACCTTAGCTACCGCTTCTGACGTCTGGGAGGAGTGCCTCTGTGTGGTAGGCTTAGAGCACTCCTTCATTTTGCATCCCGGGTTCTATGAGACACCTGCTGACCTCCTCTTTTTGTGTGGCCTTGTGCGCCTGCAGTGCAGCTCCCTCCTCACCCAGTTTTCCCTGTGACGCCGCCGGGCTCTCCGGCATTGAGACACTGATTTGTCAGACCCCGGAGCTGGCACAGCTGGATACTCAGCTGGACCGGGTGTATGCCGCTGCAGTGGCTGAGTCAAAGGAGGCTGACATCTTGCCTGCGTATCAACGGGGCTGGATAAAGGGGCGCAATGACTGCTGGAAAAGCGGCGATCCCCAAGGCTGTGTCAGGGAGAGTTACCGGACCCGAATCAGTGAGCTGCAAGCCCAGTATCAATTGCTGCCAGCTTCAGCCCGTGCAGACTTTCTCTGTGGTGGGGGAAATGAGCCCCTGTCCGTGTCTTTCTATCCCAGCCTGATTCCTACGGCCCAGGTGCGCTTTCGCCAGCAGAGCAGCCTGATGTTCCAGCAACCGGCTGCCAGTGGCAGTCGTTATCAGGGGCAGAACGAGAGCTACTGGGAACACCATGGTGAGGCAAGTCTGGTATGGGGCTATGGGGCCGAGCCACTGACTTGCGTTCAGGCCCAACCTTAAGCCTGTCTTGTTTTTTTGAGACCAGATCTGTGACCCTGGCGCCAGCCCAGGGTATTGATTTTGTGTATATTGCCATCTCAAACATAGATGCACATGCGACTTTGCCTGTGCAGGCTCCGGCTGCGTAAGTTTCAGGGCTTTGCTTAGAGATCGGACAATTTCCCCCTTTACAAGGAAGCATCATGAAACAGCTTTTTGCCGCCGGCCTGTTGGGCCTGGCGTTGCCACTGACCCTGCCGGCCATGGCCGCAGACCCACAACCGCAGAGCGAAGCCGACGAGCAGCCTCAGCAGCAGGTGCTGTCTGAGGAGGAGCAGTACTGGGCCTGGGCCAAAGAGACCTGGGAGTCTCTGGACAAACGCACCGGGGAGATCTCTCTCGATGGGGCACCCGCGACCCTGCAAGTGGGCGACGAATTTTACTTCCTGGGCCCAGATGATGCGCAGACGGTGCTGGTGGATGTGTGGGGCAACCCCCCTGGGCAAAAGCCTTTGGGTATGCTGCTCCCTGCCGGGGTGACCCCGTTTGATGCCGAGTCCTGGGCGGTGACCATCGAGTATGAAGAGGATGGGTATGTGTCCGATGAGGATGCCGCCAAGATTGACTACAGTGAGCTGCTGACCCAGATGAAGCGCGACACCAAGGAGGAGAGCGAGTACCGGGTCAAGGAGGGCTATGACCCCATTGAGCTGGTGGGCTGGGCCTCCGAGCCCTATTACGACCAGCAGACCCATAAGCTGCACTGGGCCAAGGAGATTCGATTTGGCGAGGCGGAGCAGCACACCCTGAACTACAACATCCGCGTGCTGGGCCGTCAGGGCGTACTGGTGCTCAACTACATCGCCGAAATGGGCCAGAAGCCAGAGATCGATGCCAACCTGGATACGGTAATGGCGATGACCAAGTTTAACCCGGGTAACACCTATGATGAGTTCAATCCGGACATCGATGAGGTCGCGGCCTATGGCGTCGGCGCCCTGATCACCGGCAAGGTGCTGGCGAAAACCGGCTTTTTGGCGGTGCTGATGCTGTTTTTGAAAAAGGGCTGGATCTTCATCCTGGCCGGCCTCGGGGCCTTGGGCAAAAAGCTGCTGGGCAGGAACAAAGAGGCGTAGTCCGCTTTTTTCGATACCGGGGCCAGCATCGCTGGCCCCGGTTATTTTGGGGAGGAATCTGTGATTGATCTCCAACATCCGGCCTTGTGGCAGCAGGCAGCATTCATTTCTGTCTTACTTCTGCCGCCATTGAGGTGTATAACAACCACAAATTACTACAACTAGGCTTCCACGGAAGCCAAGGGTCAGGATGCATCTTCCAATCTAACTTGAGAGATCAGCATCCATGTTACTAACTCGATTACTGCAACCACCCTCCATTCGTGCCCTGTTGGCCGGGGTTATCTCCGGACTGCTGGGATTGTTCCTGATAGTGATGGTGACCATCAGCCTGAGTTCCGATAAGGTCGAGCGGGCGGTGGGACAACTGAATCAGGGCTTTGTCAGTCAGGCGCAGATGGGTCAGCTGGCTACCGCTTTTGACGGTCTGCGTCGCGAGCAACTGGGCTACATACTGCGCCGGGAGATCGGTGTGGTGATGCCGCCCAGTGCCCTGGAATACCTGGAAACCCTGCGTCAGCAGCAGTTTCAGGTAGTGGACACCGCTCTTGGCGAAGCCGGAGCTCAGGCGGCGCTGCTTAATGAACTGAAGCAGAAACTGATCGCCTACGACAAGGTGCACAGCCACTTCCTCGAGCTCGATGCCCGGGGTGAGGTGCGCCAGGCGGCCTCTTATCTCTCCTCCCGGGAAAGCTGGGAGGTGTATATGGCCGTGCGCGAAACCCTGGACAGCCTCAGCACTCAGGCTGCCGACAGAGTGAGCCTGGCTGGCGCCCAGACCCGCCAGGCCCAGGACCAACTGTCCAGTTACAGCCTGGTGGTGTCCGCAGCCTTCCTGATGTTGTTGGCCTTCTCGGCGCTGCTGCTGATGCGCAGCATACTGCGCCCGCTGACGGCCATGGGAGGCTTCCTCAGAGCCATCAGCAAAGGGGATCTCACCGCGACCGTGGATGCTCGCCTGTTTTACGCTCGCGAGTTCTCCGAGCTCTCCGGGGACGGCCAGCAGATGCGGGATCAGCTGAATCTGCTGGTCAAAGAGCTCAGCGGCGCCTCCCAGCAGCTGGCCACCGCGGTGGAGCAGGTGAGTGCCGTCTCCCGTGAGGCGGCCGATGGCATGGCCCAGCAGCGCAACAATATTGATACCGTGGTGACCGCCATCGAACAGATGCGGGCGGCCATCGACGAGGTGTCGGGCAATGCGGCTCTGTCGGCCACGGCGGCCACCGGTGCTCGAGAATCGGCACAGGAGGGCCAGGCGGTCACTCAGCAGGGGCAACAGGCGTTAAACAGCGCTTCCAGTCAGGTGGAGGACGCCGGTGAGGTGATCCGCCTGCTGGTGGATGACAGCTCCCGCATCGCCCTGGTGTTGTCGGTGATTGGCGAGATTGCCGAGCAGACCAATTTGCTGGCGCTCAATGCCGCCATCGAAGCCGCCCGGGCCGGTGAGCAGGGGCGGGGCTTCGCCGTGGTGGCGGATGAGGTGCGTACCCTGGCAAAACGGACTCAGGAGTCCACCACTCAGATCCATGAGATCATCGACAGCACACAGAAGCGGGCGGCTCAGGCACAGAAGGTGATGGATCTCAGCCAAGAGGCGATGGGCGCCACCGTGACTCAGGCGCAAAAGTCTGGGGAGGCGATGGCCAGTATCCTGGCAGGCATGGAACAGATTGCCGACATGGCCACTCACATCGCCAGTGCCACCGAGGAGCAGTCTACGGTGACCTCTGAGCTCAGCCGCACCATCACCGAGATTCACACCACAGGTGATGAGGTGCTGGCCGGCAGCCGTCAGACCGCCGGAGCCTGTGAGGAGCTGACCGCCCTGGCCCATGGGCTGACGGAGATGACCGGCAAATTCACTACCGCTTAGGCAGCAAATAGAAAGGGGCCAACCGGCCCCTTTGCCCTCTGTCTCACTGCGGTCTAGCCGTAGTGCTTGAGTTTCTCGGCCAGCAGATCCACAAAGCCTTCGCGGTTGAGCCCGGTGACCACGGTCGCGTTGGCGGGTTTGCCGCTGAGCTGATAGTAGTCCACCACGGTCATGCCCTGGGTGTATTCCCCCCGGGTTTCCACGCCGACCCAGCACTCCCGGGTTTCAAACAGCTCTGGGGCCACCAGCCAGGCAATGGTGCAGGGGTCATGCAGCGGCGCCCCGGTAAAGCCCCACTTGGGATCCCTGTGGTAGATCATAAAGAAGTCCAGCAGTTCGGCCACCACCTGGGCAATGGGGTTGTCGATGGCGCGGATGCGCTCGATGTCCTCATCCATGATCTGGGCCTGGTGAGTGACTTCGAGGCCACACATGGTGATGGGGATGCCGGACTTGAACACCATGTCGGCGGCTTCCGGATCCACATAGATGTTGAACTCCGCCGCCGGAGTCCAGTTGCCCAGGGTGGCGGCGCCACCCATCAGCACGATGCGGTCAATTTTGGCGTGCAGCTCAGGGTGACCGGCCAATAGCAGGGCGATGTTGGTCAGGGGACCGGTGGGCACCAGGGTCACCGGCGTGTCGCTGGCGGCAATCTTTTCCGCCATCAGCTCGACGGCGTTGATGGCCAGAGGTTCGAAGCCAGGGTCTGGCAGCTTGGGACCGTCCAGGCCGGACTCCCCATGAACGTTGTCGGCGATGATCAGTTCCCGTGAAAGGGGCTTCTGAGCACCACCGGCGACGGGGATCTCTTTGCGGTCCAGCAGAGTCAGCAGGCGCAGGGCGTTATTGAGGGTTTTATCCGGGGTTTGATTGCCCGCACTGGTGGTCACCGCCAGGGGTTCCAATTCGGCGCAGGCCAGGGCCAGGATCAGGGCGATGGCGTCGTCATGACCGGGATCGCAGTCGAGAATAAAGGGGCGGCGCATAAGATCTCCGTCAGGTGGTGGAAGCAAGGATTGAGAGCGGGGCTCTCCAGGTTGATATAAGGTAACACCAATAATGCTTCGGCGATTTGACTCAGGTAGCCCTTTCATATTCATCTTTCAGTAAATCAACCGCCTTTTGGCATAGCTGTTACTCCATTGCTGCTAATAGTGTTAATGTTTTGATAATGCTGTCGAGGGCAATAAATGCCACTTTCTCAATTTGGCAGGAGTTTACAACTGAATGATTTTACTAATAATGTGAAATTGAATTCATATAAGGAAATGTTGATAAATAATATTTGGAACTACAGATGTGCCCCCTTGGGTTGGCATTGTTTTTATTGGATTTAATCTGGGCGGGAGACAGTTGTTTCTTATGTTTAATTAGGGCGGAATTAATAAAATAAAACTATTGCTCTAATAAAAATAAATCTTTAGCATTGCCGACATCTTCGACAATTTACTTTTCCGGATACTGATATGAGAGCCATCTTCCTGATGATTTGCTCTCTGTTGCTGTGCGCCTGTGGCGGCGGTGGCGGAGGGGAATCCAGCCCAAATGAAGCCAAACCCGTAGATCACCCGGGCCTGACGGTATCGGCGGTATCCGCCATCTATGGTGACAACCTGCGTCTGCCGTTGCAGGTGGATGGGGTGGTGGGCACTCAGTCCATCTCATTCGCCCCGGGTGCCCCCATCGATGTGGTGGCGCTAACCACCACAGTCTCCAATGACCTGCAGGTGTTGCACGCCGGTGATACCGAGTTGTTGATTGAGGACAGTGGTAACAGCCATTACCTGGGCACTTCGGTTCGGGTGCCGGTACACATCGCCCCGGCTCCCCGCGCACCTCTGTTGCTCGATGACATCAGCCTGGAGTTGGGGGGCGAGGATTGGCAATTGGCACCCACTAATGCTCTGGGTCAGCTTAGCTATCGCCTGAGCGAGCCGGGGGTGATCAGCGTCAGCAAACAGGGTGTGATATCCACTTTGAGCACTGGCGAGGTCACCCTGAGCGTAGAGGATGACGGTGGCCGTGATCATCTTGCCAGCACTGCCTCCGTCCGGGTAGTGGTGACTGCCGCCCGGGTGCAGGTGGCCGAATTTGAATCTTTGACCCCCAAGCCCTTTGTCGAGGGCGCCCGGCTGCAACCGGTCTACAGTGGCTCCCTGGCGCCACAGCGCCAGTTTACCATCGCCCAGGACGAGGATACTCAGGTAGTGTGGGTCGATGCCGACAGCGGTGAGATGCAGATCCTGCATGCCGGCCAGACCCGGGTTCAGGTGACACAGTCTTCGGAGCTGGGTGAGGTGTTGTCGGTTCAACGTTTCCAGGTAACCGTGGAGCCGGTGGCCAACACTGCGCTGCGAGCGGAAGCCCAGGAGCTGGAGTATGGCTTTGACACCCAGTTCTCCCTGCCTGTCGAGGGCAGCATAGGTGCGCTGGAGTTCGCTTTGGCTGATGAAGAGTCTGAAGCTGTGGTTGTTCCCGTAGATGGCGACTCAGGCCGTTTCGAATTTGTCGGCATTGGCGAAGCCCGAGTGCGGGTAACGGATGCCGGTGACCGTGACCACAAGGCCACCGAGACCATTACCACCGTCAAGGTGAGGCGCATCGCCGCCAACTCCCTGATCACCCGAGATCTGGAACTCACCTATTCGGCGGGATTGCAGACCCTGTTGCCGGTGGTCGGGCAGCAGGGAACCTTGAGCTTTAAATTGGCCGATGACGCCGCCACCGGGGTGGTTCAGTTGGCCGAGGATGGCAATATCGAGCTGCTCAAGCCGGGGCAGACGGAGATCCGCGTCGAGGATGATGGTGGTGATTTCTATGAGCCTCAAAGCGGTGTTGTCCGCGTCACCGTCGGCAAGATGACCAATCCGGATCTGGTGGCGGACAACCTCAAGGCGGTGTTCTCCGAACAGGGAACCCTGGTGCCTCAGGTGCGCGGTGCCAAGGGTATGCTCAGCTTCCAGGTGCGTGACCAGGAGGAGAGCGTCAAGGTCCTGGCTCAGGGCAGCGACGGCGGCATCCAGTACAAGGGCGCCGGCCGTGGCTGGGTGACGGTGACTGATGCGGGCAACGACTATTACCTGCCTGCTGAGACCTACTTCTACGTGGATGTCAGTTACGCCGAAGGCACCCTGGAAGTGGACGATATCGACGTTCAGTTTGCCGAGGGCAAGCAGGTGGCCCTGGCCATTAGCGGCCAGTTCGGCTCCCTGAGCTTCCGCCCCGACAATGGTCAGCCGGAGGATGTGGTCCGTTTCGACGCCGACACCGGCATGGTGACTTTGCTTAACGCCGGTTCCACCTACTATTCGGTGACCGACTCCGGCGATGCAGGCCATGGTGCCAAGAGCGTGATGGTGCGCGTCACCGTGCGTAAAGCGGAGGCAAACCCCAATCTTGCCCTGGATCGGAGCCTGATCGAGGATAAGTATGTCAAAGACGCGCCGCTGTATGCGCCCAAGGTCTCTGGCAAGCTTGAGGACAGCACCCTGAAGTACGCCGCAAAGGTATACGGTCAGCAGGTGGTGAGCCTCGACGACAGTAATGGCAGCATGCTGATTCAAAACGCAGGCACGGCGCTGATGACGGTGACCGAGAGCAGTCGCAACTACGAGGATCGGGTGTTGGAGTTTGAGGTGCGGGTGACGCCCTCGCCCTATCCGGGGGTTCCCGCACTTGAGGTGGTCAACTCTGTGGCCTTTTACCCGGGGATGACCATAGACCCACCTGAAGTGATCAACCCCCTGGGCAAGGTCAGCTACAGTTTGTACGGGGCCTACCCTGCCGACCAGTACGGACTGTCCGACGATGGCATCCTGACCGTGCACGCCTTCCCCAGCAAGCCGCCCATCGTCCTGCATGTGACCGATGACGGTGGCAATAACTACCAGGCGGGCCAGAACTCCTCATCCCGGTACTTCAGCGGTTTCGCCGAAGATGCTGGCGAGCAGGCGCGGCTGACTTTCGACGGCTCGGAGCTGCAGATCGACTCTCCGGTCACGATTCCCACCCGTGAGGTGAGCTTCTTCAAGGCGTTCACCACCTCGGAGCATGCCCAGACTGTGGGGGAGGAGGACAAGGACGGTAGTTTTTCTCTGCAGAAGGTCACTGTCTGCGGGGAGAAGGGGTGTTTTCCCATCATGCTGAGGCTGCAACTGACTGGCAGCTGCAAAGATGGCAGTCAACTGGCTAACGCCCTGGGCTCGCTGCAGACGCCGGATTGCGCCTCACTGGTGTCCCTCAGCTTCGATGAGGGCGACCAGATCATCCCCTCTATCCCCACTGGGCAGTTTCGCTCTCGCGAGCCGCTGATGCTGGTGCACTACGCCCGTCCCTACACCCCGGGAGAGGTGGTGGAGGCCGGTGACCTTCAGGCCCGGGCCTGGTGGCTGGTCGATGTGGATATTAAGCTTCCCTAACCGAAAAGGCTCCGCAAGGAGCCTTTTTTATGCCGCGGGTTTAGGAGCGGGGACTTAATGGTGGCGACAGTGCCTGGGCTTTGGGCTGTCTTTATTGACTGGCAAAAGGGCGTCTCCTGCGCCCACACTTAAAATGCTGTTGGGTGTCACCGGTCGGGTGCTGTGAGAGGCCGGGGAGAACCCATAAAAAAGGCTCCCTTGGGAGCCTTTCTGTCTGCTGTATGTTTTGAGAGAAGGGGCGAGATTAACCGCCCAAATCGTCCACTGCCACCTTGTAGGTAGGATCTTCAATGACGTTCACTTCAACCAGATTACCGGCTTTCTGCAGCAGAGTGCGGCACTCGTTGGAGAGGTGGCGCAGGTGCAGATGTTTGCCCAGCTTCATGTAGCGTTCGGCCAGGGTGTCGATCGCCTCCAGTGCGGAGTGGTCACACACCCGGGAGCCACCGAAGTCGACGATCACTTCATCGGGATCGTTGTTGGCATCAAACTGCTCGAGGAAGCTGGTGGTGGAGGCGAAGAACAGCGGGCCGTTCACCAGGTAGATCTTGCGACCGAAGTTGTCCTCTTTGCTGTTGATGACCATGTGGGTGGCGTGATCCCAGGCAAACCGCAGGGCGGCGACAATCACACCCACCAGAACGGCGATGGCCAGGTCCGTGGCCACGGTGACCGCTGACACCAGCACGATCACAAAGGCGTCGGAGCGCGGCACCTTGCGCATGATGCGGAAGCTGGACCACTCGAAGGTACCCAGGACCACAATGAACATCACACCCACCAGGGCGGCCAGGGGGATCATCTCAATCAGGTCGCTGGCGAACAGGATAAAGGCCAGCAGGGCCACGGCGGCGGTAAAGCCGGAGAGGCGGGTACGGCCGCCGGAGTTGATGTTAATCATGCTCTGGCCAATCATGGCACAGCCGCCCATGCCACCGAAGAAGCCGGTGACTACGTTGGCCACACCCTGGCCGACACACTCCCGGTTGCCCTGGCCGCGAGTCTGGGTCAGTTCATCCACCAGGGTCAGGGTCAGCAGGGATTCAATCAGGCCGATGGCCGCCAGAATCAGGGCGTAGGGCAGGATGATGATCAGGGTGTCCAGGTTGAAGGGCACCATGGGAATGCCAAACTCAGGCAGGCTGCCGGACAGACTGGCCTGGGGGTCGCCAGTCATGTTGCGCACGAAGTCCACCACGGTGCCGGTTTCGATGCCGGTCAGGTGAACCAGGCCGGTGACGGTCACAATGGCCACCAAAGAGGAGGGCACGGCGGTGGTCAGTTTGGGCAGGAAGCGGATGATCGCCATGGTCAGCACAATCAGGCCGAGCATGGTGTAAAGCTGTTCGCCGCGCATCCACACCATGTTACCGGCGGCGTCGGCCACCTTAAACTGACCCAGCTGGGCTAGGAAGATGACGATGGCCAGGCCGTTAACGAAGCCCAACATCACCGGATGAGGAACCAGACGAATGAACTTACCCAGCTTCAGGGCGCCGGCACCGATCTGAATCAGTCCCATCAGCACCACGGTGGCAAACAGGTACTGCACACCATGTTGGGCCACCAGGCTGACCATTACCACCGCCAGTGCACCGGTAGCACCGGAGATCATGCCAGGGCGGCCACCGATGATGGAGGTGATCAGGCCCACCATAAAGGCGGCGTAGAGGCCAACCATGGGCTCAACACCGGCGACAAAGGCGAAGGCGACGGCTTCGGGAACCAGGGCCAGGGCCACGGTCAGGCCAGAAAGAATGTCTGCCTTGGCCGAGGCATCCGGGTTGCTTCTAAGCTCAAACATCGATTGGTACTACCCCCAAGTGATCTATTGCACAGTAAAAAGCCGCGAAGTCTGACAGCTCGGGGAAGGATAGTCAAAGAAAATTGCATTTTTGTTGCTTTTGTCGAGTAACGCGGTCAATACGCCTGGATATCACTTTTTTTAACCTTTTGGCCCGCTCTGGCGGCGCATTCCTTGTGTCTGGAAATAAATCTTCTACGGCATATGGGTCGGAGAACCCGGAGTTAATCCTTGGATTAGAGGGGGTAATGCGATGCGTCTGCCACTTGTTTTGGTGTGACCGGATTTTGGCGGTGGTCGGTAATTTGACGTTGGTGGTTGATTTTTAAGTTGATTGCGCACATTTTAGGGGAAGTTCACGGAGGAATGACTAGGTGATCACCAAGCTGAATCCCCTGATACGGAAGTTCTACCTCACCGGGCTCAGTGAGGTCTTGTGGCAACATTGGCTGAAGGGCTTCGCCGAACTGCTGCCCTGCTCATCCATGGGGGTGGCGGTGGTGGAAAAGGACGTGGAGTTTCCGCTGTTGCTGTGCAGTCACGGCTCTTTGCCCGGGGAAGCACGCGCCAATCTCAGTGCCTTTATCCAGCGGGTGGATGAGGGGGAAGGGTGTGCCCGCCGTCATGGCCAGGGGGGATGGTTCTATGACACCTCGACCCCTTACGGCCTGTGGCTGTGGCTGGATGAAGGACTCTGGGGCAGCCCAGAGTTGGAGCTGCTTTGGCCCCACCTGTGTCAATGGAGCAAGGTGCTCTATGGCCATGGACGCGAGCGCCAATATCTGCTGATGCCCACGCACACTGCCGCCATCGTCTGTTCACCGGATGGACTGATCCGCTTCTGTAATCCCGATGCTGAACGGCTTATCGGCGATGAGGAGTGCCTGCCTGAATCCTGGATGCCGCAGCTCAAGGAGGTGGTGGCGGGGGGCCAGAGCCATTGGGTGACCAGAGCGGGTAATGGTGGCGAGTTTCAGATTCTGGTGCACCCTCCTCAAGAGCAGGAGGTGCTGGTGCTGGTGCGTCAACCGGAACAGGGGCGAATCTTTTCAGCAGAGTATTTTATGTCGCTGTATGACCTGTCACCTAAGGAGGCGCTGGTGGCGGTTGAACTGGCGCAGGGGCACCTGCCCCAGCAGATTGCCCAGAGGCTGTACCTGGGAGAGAGCACGGTCAGAACGCACATTCGCAAGATTCTTCAGAAAAGCGGCAGCCGCAATCTGAATCAGTTGATGGTGAGGATGCACGTCGGTCTCAATGGCCTGGAGTGGAGCGGGTTGCACCGGCGAAGGGAGATGTTGGATGCCCAGGCTCAGTGATCAGAACCTCAATGATCTGATCGTCACCCTCTATCAGGGGGTGATTCATGGCGGCCATTGGGATTATTGGCTGGAGCAGTTGCTGGAGGGCAGCGGCTCCAACGCCGGGTGGGTGACCCTGGTCGACCGCCAGACGCTGCAGGCGGACAGTCTGGCCGATGTGGGATTCGAGGGGATCCCGGATTACAACGCCTATTTCCACGAGAAGGATATCCTGGCCGAGGCCCTGATGGAGTCTGAGTTGCTCAAGGAGGGCCATTTCTACTGCTCTCAGGAGGCGGTGGACTATGGGGCCTACCTGGGATCTGAGATCTACAACGACTTTAACCGCCACTATGGTATTGCCCACATCTGTGGGGGCTACGCGTCTTTGCCGGGCAGTGACAAGGTATTCAGGCTCTCCTTCTTCCGGGACAGGGATCAGGCGCTGTTTACCCCCGAACACGTGAGGCGGTTGGATCTGCTGATGCCTCACCTGACCCAAAGCCTGCAGATGGACGAACTGAGCCGTTACCACAGGCTGCCCTCCCGCTCGCCGTTTCGACATCTGGATGAGATCGGCGTAGGGGCTCTGGTGTGCGACAGTCAGGGGCGGGTGCACTACCTCAATGGTGAGGCGGAAACCCTGCTGCTGGAGAGCGGGTTGGCCCGTGTCTGCTCCGGACAGTTGCTGCTCAGGGGTGAGCAGGGACAGAAGCAGCTGCTGGCGGCGCTGAAGCAGGCCTGTGGCATTCTGGACAGTCGCAGCATTCCCCAGGTGGCCCCGATTCGCATCGGTGACGCGCAGCAGGGGGTGGAACTGCTGGTCAGGCCCTGGTGTGCGGCATCCCACAGCTTTGAAGACGCCAGCCTTAAGGCCCTGGTGCTGTTGCGAAATCCTGATCGATTTCGACACCTGAATCTCAGCCTGCTGCAGCGCCAGCTGGGCCTGTCCGGGCGAGAGGTGGAGATCGCCCAACTGGTGGCCAGGGGCCTGGACGCCCGCTCCATCGCCCATGAATGCTTTGTGGCCGAGACCACGGTACGCACCCACATCCAGGCGCTGCTGCGGAAGTTTGGCGTGCGCAGTCAGCAGCAATTGATAGCCCGATTGCACGATCCCCTGCTGACCCTTCCCTGAATGACCCGCTGGATTCGGCTGAATCAGCAGGCACCTGTATGGTGCTCTGCAGGGTAAGTCGTTATTCTAATTTCAAAGTCATAGATCCAAACTGGAACAGCTTATGTCGGATTTGAAGATTGGTGTTGCCCTGGGCAGCGGCGCGGCCAAAGGGTGGGCTCACATTGGGGTATTGCGCGGCCTGGCCCGCATCGGCATCCTGCCGACCCATGTGGCGGGGTGCTCCATCGGCGCCTTCGTCGGAGCCGCGTACGCGGCCGGCAAGCTGGATGAGCTGGAGCAGTGGGTTCGCGGATTCTCCAGCTGGGATGTGATGGGCTTGCTCGACATTACCTGGCGTCGCGGGGGATTGGTGTCCGGGGAGAAGGTGTTTCAGGCCGCCAGCGAGGCGATGGGGATCAGTGAGATCACCGAACTGGAGAAGCCCTTTATTGCCGTGGCCACGGATCTCTACTCGGGTCAGGAGGTGTGGCTGGACAAGGGGTCCTTGTCGGACATTGTTCGTGCGAGCTGCTCGATTCCAGGCTTGATGGAGCCCAAACGCGTCGGCGAACGTTGGCTGGTGGATGGGGCCGTGGTCAATCCGGTGCCGGTATCCGCCTGCCGCTCGCTGGGAGCGGACCTGGTGATCGCCGTGGACCTGCACGGTGATGGGCGCCACGGCTCAACGGAGCCGGTGCGGATGACCGAGGTGGCCCATGTGCCCGAGGAGGAGGAGCCGCAGAAGGAGAGCGGCTTTATGGACCTGCTGGCCAGTGGCAAGGAGCTGGTGAATGATCTGGCGGATCGTTTCAGCTCCACCACCATTCAGCAGCCCAATATGCTGGCGGTGATGCATCAGTCGATGGAGATCCTGGAGCAGCGGCATAAGCGCGCCCGGCTGATGGGGGATCCGCCGGAGGCGCTGATTCTGCCCAGGGTCGGGGACATCAACACCATGGAGTTTCAGCGGGCCGGGGAGGCGATTGCCGCGGGCGAGGAGGCGGTGCTGAGGGTGCGTCACCTTATCGAGGCGGAAGTGGATCGCTTTGCCCGGCAGAGCTAACGAAAAAGAGGACCGCAAGGTCCTCTTTTTTCATTCTGGCTGGACTCAGCGTCCGCTCTCCAGCATCTCCTCAAGGCCGCCGCCATTGTGCACCTTCTTGAACCCCTGATTCTGTAACACCTCCTGGGCGATGCCCGAGCGTCGGCCGCTGCGGCAGTACACCACTATGGGCTGATCTTTAGCCAGACCCAACTGGGCGATCTCCTCGCCAATCACATCATAGGGGATGTTGATGGCCCCCTTCAGGCGTCCTTCGGCGTATTCGCCCGGGCTGCGCACATCGATGATGACGGCTTCGTTCTGGCGAATCTGTTGCCAGGCTTGGTGGGCGCGCTCGCTGGCGACGGTCAGGGTGCTGCTCAGCAGCAACAGTACGGCAATCAGGGTTCTGAACATCTGTCCTATTCTCTGGTGGCTAACTCTCTTTCTGTCGGCATCCCCAGCTTCTTCATCACCATGGTGGCCGGGCACAGCCCGGTGAAGGAGGATTGGATTAGGTTAACACCGATGAAAACCGTGAACCAGAAGAAGAGCGGGTGAACCCAGTGGGTCAGGGCGACGGACAGCAGCACCATGGTGCCGGCAAAAGTCATGGTGGCGCGTTCGGTAGAAAATCGACTCATGGGGAAACTCCTTTTAATGGTGATATCTCAATTAGTAGTGGTATCTCAGCCTGAACCAGGCGTTGCTGTTGTCATCCAGCTGGCCAAAGAAGGTGTGCTGGTCCTGACCATTCATCAGATTCAGGCCGCCGCTCAGCAGCCATTGATCGTTGGGGCGGTAGCTCACCTGGGGTTTCAGGTAGTAATCCCGGTCCGTGGGTGAGTAGAAGCTGAACAGACTCAGGGTCAGCTTCTCCTGCATGGCCCGGTAGGTGAGCCTCAGGGTGAGCAACTGGCGATTCTGGTCGGCGGCGTACTCCGGGTTGGGCAGCGGCGCCAGGTAATCCTGATAGTCACGGATATGCTCGAGGTAGTACTGCACCGAGCCGGTGAGATTGGTGACCAGTTCGGTTTCATAGCCCAGCAGGGCCAGCACCTTATCTTTAGGGGCGGACAGGTCGGCATTGTCTGCGTCCGGGCTCAGGTGGTAGGCGGCTTCGGCGTTGAGCAGCCCACCCAGGGCAGGCAGGCGTACACTGGCGCCATAGGCGTTGAGGCGGGCGTGTTGAGGGCTGCCCTGGGCGTCTGCGCCCAGGGGCTGGCCGGTGTAGCCCCAATAACCGTAGAGGGCGTATTCGGCCCCCTGCCGGGTCCAGTAAAGCCGGGCCGAGGCGGCATCGTCACTGGGCTCATCAGCACGCTTGTCTGGGGCGACTTTCTGGCCACTGATGGGATCAAAGTAGGAGAAGCGCTCCCCGGTAAGGTAGTTGTCCGCTTCGAACCTGGGCATGTACACCAGATCTAGGTTGAGGCTCTGGCCATACCAACTGCCCTTGATGGAGTTGACTGGCGCCTTGAGGTACTCATCGTCCTGACCGGAGAAGAACGCCTGCCAGTCCTTGGGGAACAGGTCATTGAGGAACAGGTAATCCCCGGTGCCCCAGGTCAACACCTGCCGACCCGCTTTCAGGTGGGCGTCGGCCCCGATGTCCGTGCCCAGGGCCAGTTCACGTACATCGACAATCCACTGTTCGACGGCTTCATCATAGCCGAGGTCCAGCCGCAGACTGCCCTGAAGGCGGTCACTGCGATAGCCGGTCTCCAGGCGCCCCAGGGCCTGAGACAGGGTGGGGCCATCCAAACCGGTCGCGTCGGATTGCAGGCGGGTGCCATAGCCCAGCTCCAGATACCCGGACACTGGCTGCCAGGGAGAGGAGACCTGCTCAGCCCAGGGATCGTCCCCCCACTCCTCACCCCACTCGTCGTCGGAGGCCAATGTGACAGGGGCGAACAGGATCAGGCCTAAGGCCAGGCTCAGCATTCGAGTCATCGGCCTACCTCAGGTATTTGGCCGGAGGCTGGCGCATGCTGCGCTCGGAGAAGATCGACTCTGGCAGCCCCAGATCATACTGAACGCCGCGAAACTCCATCAGGGTGTAGCCCCCTGAGGCAAGATCACTGATCTTTGAGCGCAGCACTGTGGGGTAGCCGCCAATGGTGTCGGTTTTTACCGTTTCGACCCGGCGATAGAGCGCTCCCTGCTTGTCGTGGTATTCCACCTTGGCGGGCAGCCAGTTGTCTTTGTCCACCCACACCTTGTAGCTGGAGAACTCCACGGCATCGGGCGCCTTGGGTTTGGCTTCAATCAGGTAGTGGCGGTCACTCTCCTCAATCAGGGTGAAGCTGTCCTCTTTGAGGTTGCGCCCGGAGACATCTTCGTAGAAGAAGTGGCTGCCCACAAAGGAGGTGCGTTTGTCCCCGGCGCTGATCCGTTTGAGCAGGTCCAGCCCCGGAAGATAGAGCCAGCGATCGTCGTCCCGGTCGACCTTCTTGTCGACCCTGAATACGGTGCCACGGACATCTGAGGGGCGGGAGAAGAACACCAACATCTGTTGATCGCCGCCTTTCTCCAGGGTACGGCGCAGCAGGGAAAACTGCCGGGTTTGTTTGCGCCCCTGGGCATCCACGATGATCATCCTGGCCTGACTGCGGCCGTCGTCACCGGCGTAGAAGGAGGCCAGGTTGGCCCTCTCCACCACTTCATCGGCGGTGATGGCCATCGCCTGCAGGTTGAAGAGGGATGTGGCAATCAGGGTGAACAGGGTTCTCATGGCGCGTCTCCTCATTGTTGGGTGGCCAAGGTCGGGGTGCGTTTAAGCAGAGGGGCCAGCAACCACAAGCTGGCGGGCAGCAACAGCAGTGTGGTCAGGGCGGAGATCGCCATGATGCTGGCCAGCAGCACCCCGACGGTGATGTAGGGAACCAGGGGCGCCAGCAGCAGCGGGGTGAAGCCGATGGCAATCACGATGGCGTTGCGGCTGATGGCCCTGGCTGGCTCCTGGAACATGGCGGCCAGGGCCCGGCGCACGTCGCCCTCCAGTTTGAGCTGCTCGCGGAACCGCTCCAGGAAGTGGATGGCAAAGTCCACCGACAGCCCCAGGGTCAAGGCAGAGAGCACGGCGATGGGCATGTCGTAATCCTTACCCAGCCACCCGATAAGGCCATAGATGAAACTGATGGTGAGGCTCAGGGGCAACATCGCCAGCAGTCCGTAAAGGGGAGAGCGGAACAGCAGCACCATCATCCCCAGCACAATGACAAAGGCGGAAAGCAGGCTGTCTCGCATGCCGCTGACCATGGCGTCCTGCCATACCACGTTGATGTAGGCTTTGCCCGCCCAGTTGAGCTCTATGCCTTGCGGCGCAGGATGTTGAACCAGGTAGGTGTCGACGGCATCAATGACCTGACTCATGTGCTGATTGTCGCCGGAGGTCAATTGCAGCCACAGCAGCCCTTTGCGGTAATCCGGCGTGACGAAATGCCACAGATCGTTGGGGCGGTGACTGGACTGATACTGCAGCAGCGTCTGAGCTACGCCGGCGGCGCTGTCCGGCAGGGCCAGATCTTTGTCCTCACCACTGCGCAGCTCCCGGTTGACCGTCTTGACGATGTCGGGCAGGCCATTGCTTTTGCCCACCAGGCCGGTGCCGTCCAGATGGGCCTGCAGCTGAGCCATCCAGCCGAGCAGGGCAGGATCCAGGAAGCGTCGCTGGGCTTCGGCTTGATGTTCCAGGCTGGTTAGCAGGGGGTCAATGCGCGGATCGCCGGTCTCGAAGCTGGCGTCTTCCAGGACAAGAAGCAGCTCAGAGAGGGCTTCGGCACTGCCTTGCTGAGCCTTGGCTATCAACGCCCGCTGGGGCGCTCCCAGGATGTCGAGGAGTTGCTGGAGCTGCGTGTCTGAGATGGCGTCGGAGGACTGAGTGCTGAGCACCAGATAGGCATCGTAAGTGCCGGCAAAATGGTGGTTCAACGCCCGATCGGCCACCCGGATCTCATGGTCCTGTTTGAACCAGCGCACCGGATTGTCGTTGATCTGAATTTTGCTGATGCCCCACAGGCTCAGGGCCAGCACCGTCAGGCTGAGTGCGACGATGGGCTTGGCCAGGGTGACGCTACGCTGACCTGTGCGTGCCAGCAAACGGCTGAGCAGACTGGGGCCTTTGGGGGCGTGCAGCTTCTGCTGCATCTTTTCCAGCGCCTGTGGAGACATGCGCACTATGTAGGCGGGCAACAGGGTGATGGTCAGCAGGAAGGCCAAGAGGATGCCGCTGCCCACGAAGGCGCCGAAGATCTGCACCGGTGGAATCGGGGTGATCATCAGGGAGAAGAAGCCCACGGCCGACGTCACCGAGGTGAACAGCATGGGGGTAAACAGGTCTCGCACCACCTGTTCGATCACTTTGCGCGCCTGCTTTCCCGGCTGATAGTGGTCGGCAAACTCGCTCATGATGTGGATGGAGTCCACTACTGCAATGGGCATCAGGAAGATGGCGATCATCGAGGACATGATGTGCACCGTGAATCCCATGCCGATGAGGCTGCCGACAATGATGATCACCGTGGCCATGGCCACCAGCATAGGGGCGACCACCAGAGGCAGGGAGCGGAAGAAGTAGAGCATCATCAGGAAGATCATCACGCCGGCCAGGGGAGCGGAGACCCCCATCTGCACGAACATTTCGTGGCCGAACTGGTTCTCGGCCACGGGCAGGCCGGTGATGTGGTACTGAGCGTCGGGCTTCTCCTGCCGGACGATGGTCCGGATCTGCTCGGCGATGTCGAAGCTTTGTCGCTTGTCCTTCAGGGGAACGTAGATGGCGACAGCCTGCCTGTCTTGGGACACCAGGGTGTTGTTCAGCAATGGAAGCCGGGCGACCGCTTCGGCAATGGCATCGGCACCGGCCTGATGGTCGGGCGCGGCCTGCATCATATACTCAAAGCGTATGGTGCCCGGCCCCTCCTGGGTGATGTTGTCCACGGTGGAGAGTGCCATCAGGTCGGCCTTGACCACCCCATCGATGGCCAGGATGTTGTCGGTGATCCGCTTCATCTGAGCCAGTGACGAGGGAGTAAAGATGCCCTTTGGCTGATCCGTGACCGCGCCAATCACTATGCTGTCGTAGAGGGCAAACTCAGCCTTGGTGGCGTTGTGGAACACCCGGGCCACATCCTCTTCGGGAAGCATATTCTCAGGATCGGTATCGATCTGGATCATCGGTATCATGGCCGCGGCGGCCAGGGTCAGCGCCAGTACCAGGGCATAGACCCGCCTGGGGTAGCCGGTGGCGAACTGGATCAGCCTCTCTTTCATATTAGAACTCCCTAATTCAGTGTGCACACTATAAATTAGAATTTTCTAATATTCAACTTCCGAGCACACTCTTTACATTAATGGCGACGGTGTGGAAAGAAAGTGGAAACAAAAAAGCCGCGACACTTTGTCGCGGCTTTTTCAGGCGGGGGCAACTATCAGAAGCGGTAGTTGTACTGGGCACCCACCAGGAAGGCGTTACCTTCGGAGTTCAGCACATAGCCATCCTCTTCAACGCGAACCTCTTTGCCATCGATGAAGGTAAAGGCCAGGTCGACGTCGGAGTTGTCGGACAGCTGGTAGTTGGCGCCGAAGCTGTACCACATGCGGTCAGAATCCGGGATGGAAACGGTACGGTGAGTCTCTGGGATGGGAGTCTCATCGTAGGCGATACCGGCACGCAGGGTAACCGCGTCGCTCATCAGGTAGGTCATACCCAGGCCAAAGCGCCAGGCATCTTCAAAGTTCTCTTCCTTCAGCAGCAGGGTCTGGCCATCGGAGATCTGACAGGCAGGATTGCCGTTGGCGCACAGGGGGCCTTCCAGGGTGGTGTCACCGTCAGCGACGCCACGCAGCTCTTCAAACACGCTCCAGCCGGTCCACATCACCGTGGTGTGCAGGATCACCTTGTCGGAGACCTTGTGGTAGCCGGAGAACTCCAGGATGTCTGGCAGATCCAGATCCAGGGTGCCGTCAACCTGGCTGCCGCCCACACCCACCAGGGAGTCGGTGGCAATACCGGCGGCCAGGTCATTGGTGTAGTGGCCTTCCAGTTCGATGGTGGTCTTGGACTTGTAGGTCAGGGCGATGCGGTGATCGTCGTTCACCTCATAGAGGACGCCCACGTTGAAGCCAAAGCCCCAACCGTCACCGGCCATCTTGCCGGAGATGCTGCTGGGCTCCAGATCCGGAGCCAGGCCGGCGGCAGGACCCAGGTTGGCATCGACCATGCCGTTGATCAGGGGAGCGGTTTCACCGAAGTGGCGAATCAGTTCGGCATCGCCGTAGACCGCGTTCAGACCCAGGCCCAGGCTCAGGTGGTCGTTGACGCGGTAGGAAACGCTGGTGTTCAGGTTCATGGTGAGCAGGTCGGTGCTGCCGGCGATGGTGCCTGCAGGGTAGTTCTCACCGAAGTCGGTACCCAGGCCAAAGTTGGAGTAACCGGCAAAACCGATGGCCACTTTGTCGTTCAGGGGCATGATCAGGTAGGCCGCTGGAACAAAGGCTTGAGGGGCGGCGCCATCAATGTTCAGGGCGCTGGGATCGGATCCCAGTGGGCTGGATACACCGCGCATGTCCACGCCGGGATCGATGTAGGTGCCAGCCAGAGAGAGGGCGGTCTGGTCAAACAGAGCCATGGCGGCAGGGTTGCGGGCGAGCACGGCCGCATCATCAGCTGCAGCGCCTTCACCGGCAAAGGCACGACCGAGTCCGGAAACGGAGGTTTCATTCAGCAGGAATCCGGCAGCGGAGGAGCCGGCACTGACGGCCATCAGAGCCGTGGCGATAAGGGTCTTATTGAAGGTTTTCATAACTCTCTCTGGATATGGGGTCTTGTTATCGGCCTTATTGGCCATTTTTTCATCATTATTCCCGACGATAGAAGCATGTTCGCCTCAAATGCCGGTTGTGTCGTCCGGGGCCATTGTAGAGGGTAACCTTCCTCATTGGAGCTCCGACCACCACGGTAATTGAGGCAAATTTGCCATGAAAATCAGCGAATGTGAAGCGAAATGACATTCTGTTAAGGGGTTGTTTCTCTGGAATTTTATTTAGAGCAAAGACCCTAAAGTGGTGTGGGTCAGGGTAAAAGCTCTAATTTTTGGCGGGGAATTGGAGAAATGTGCGGGGAGCTTGCTCCCCGCAACGGGAAAGGCTAGAGCTTTTGCTCAAAGGTGTGGTGCAAAGCCAGGGTTTTGTTATCAGCAGGTAACAGCAGGCTGACCAGTACACCGGCGATGGTGGCGAACAGGAACCCGGGGAGTATTTCGTACAGTTCGAAAATCCCGCCTTCTGCCTGCTTCCACAGCACCACGGTTGCCGCGCCAACCAGAATGGTGGCTATGGCACCGAAGCGGCTGTATCCCTTCCAGTACAAGGCCAGAAGGATGACTGGGCCAAAGGAGGCGCCAAAGCCGGCCCAGGCATAGCTGACCAGCTCGAGTACGGTGCTCTCCGGGTTGAGAGCGATCAGGGTGGCGATGACGGCGACACTGAGTACGGTGAGGCGGCCCACCATCACCTTTTCCCGCTCGCTGGCCTCCGGTCTGAGCCATTTCTTATAGAAATCTTCGGTGACCACCGAGGAGCACACCAGCAACTGGGAGTCGATGGTGCTCATGATGGCGGAGAGAATGGCAGCGATCAGTATGCCGGCCATCCAGGGGTTGAACAGCACCCGGCTCAGCTCAATAAACACCGTTTCCGCGTTGGGAAGGGGCTTGTCATGGAAAAAGGCCGCACCGGCCAGGCCTGTTGCCAGGGCGCCCACCAGTGAAAGCAGCATCCAGCCCATGGCAATGCGGCGGGAGAGCGGCAGGTGTTTCACGTCACCGATGGCCATGAACCGGCTGAGGATATGGGGTTGGCCAAAGTAGCCCAGGCCCCAGGCAAGCAGGGAGATCATACCTATGGCCGTGGTGTTGTCGGATACGGCCTGGGTCATGGCGGGGGGCAGTGAGTCCAGCGAAACCTCGTGGGCGCCGAACACCATGGCGGGCACCAGCAGCAGGGCAAACAGCATCAGCAGTCCCTGGAGGAAATCGGTCCAGCTGACGGCGAAGAAGCCGCCGACGAAGGTGTAGGAGACGATGATGGCACTGCCGATCATCAGTGCGGTGGTGTAATCCAGACCAAACACCTTTTCGAACAGGATGGCGCCGCCCACCATGCCGGAAGAGGTGTAGAAGACGAAGAAGAGCAGGGTGATGCTGGCGGCCACCAGCCTCAGTACTCCGGTATCGTGGAAGCGTTTCTCCAGAAAGTCCGGCATGGTCAGGGCATCGTCGGTAAAGAAGGTGTAGATGCGCAGCCGCTTGGCGACAATCAGCCAGTTGAGCCAGGCGCCCACCACCAGGCCGATACCTATCCACATCTCTCCGAGGCCGGACAGGTAGACCGAGCCAGGCAGCCCCAGCAGCAGCCAGCCGGACATGTCGGATGCGCCAACACTCAGAGCCGTGACTGCCGGTCCCATTTTTCGCCCCCCAAGGATGTAGTCGCTGGAGGTGCTGGTGGCTCGATAGGCCAGGGTTCCGATCACCAGAAGCAGGATCAGGTAACCGAAGAATGTAATTAATGCAGGGGTCGAGATCATCGTTTTAGTTCATTCGGGTTAAGGGTCTAACGGGTCCCGCCAGGCGTGGTCCGGCCGTTGCGGGGAGGGGAGTTCCCAGGCTTTGCTGAGCGCCATGGGAGGATCAATAATTAAGCGGCTGATCTGAATGAAATATCCAGAGCTATTTTCATGCTAACAAAGAGTGGGTAGTGTGACCAGTGTCACGAATGGTGCTTTGTATACAGAATGAAGTGTGGCGATAGGGTTAAAAATTTGGCGAAAGCTGTCGGGCGGTTGCGTTTGTCTGGTGGATGTTACTGCTGTTGAGGGGGTGTTGTGACTGTTTATGCACTCCGGGAAAGACTCAGGCCGCCAAAATGGCGGCCTGTTTATGCCTGAATCAGATACTGTGTACCTTATTCTTCAGCAGTTTCACCGCCGGAGCCAGTTGCTGATTTTTTCCTCCAACGACCGCGACCTGGAAGGGACCCATGTCAAAGGCGGCACCTTCATACTTGTCGTTGCTGAAGGCGGGAGACATCTCCTTATTCTGCTCCTTGGGAACGAAGAATACGGTCATCTTGCCCTGGGGAGTGTCCATGACCATGTGCAGGCTGCGTACCCCGTCGAAATCACAGTAGTTGGCGTAGTAGATGTGCCCCTGGGGATCATCCATTTTGCCGCCAAAGCTGGCCAGCTTGGTGTTCAAGGCCGCCAGGCTGACCTTTTCGTCTACACGGTCGGCAAAGCCCGCCTCATGGGCAACGTGTGCCAGGGCATGATCCCCAAGAGTCGCCGGCTGACGGATCAGGGTCAGAGACAGGCCGATGACAAAGGCAACGGAAGCGGCAGCCGCCAGATGGAATCTTTGGCGTTTGCGCTGTTGCTGGAACTGATTCAGATTCTGTTGCAGCAGAATGCGATTGGCCAAGTCCTCCGGAGGAGCGATCTTCATGGCACTGTTGAGCCGCTCGTCGAGGCCCTGAAGCTCATCAACGAAGCTCTGACGCCCCTCCTCTTCATTCAGGGCATCAAGGAAGGCCTTGTCCTGATCCTGAGGGTCAGCATAGGCTCGTCGGCGGAACTCTAGTTCATCCATTGTTCAACTCCCGAGATTGAGGCTTATCTTCGAGTCTGTCACGAAGCTGATTACGGGCTCTGAATAAACGGGTCATCACTGTGTTTCTGTTCAATCCCATGATTTCGGCAATCTCGTCGCCATTGAATCCATGCAATACCTGCAGCACCAGCGGTTCACGATACTCCTCGGCCAGAGACGCGATGTGCTTGCGCAGCAGCGCGTTGTCAACCGCCTGCTCATTGGAGAGGGAGTGGTTATCCGCCACCTGATGGTCATCGATGTCTGTCAGGTCAAACTGCTTGCGTTCAAACCGACGGGCATTTTCGCGCCTCAGGATGGTAATCAGCCACGCCTTCGCCGCCTTGTCATCCTTTAGGGAATCTAAGGCTTTCCAGGCCCTGAGAAAGGTCTCCTGAACCAGATCTTCCGCCACAGTGGGGTTGCCACAAAGCCAGTAGGCGTAGCGGTATATCTCTGTGTTCAAAGCCCTAACCAGGCTTTCGTAACGTCGTTGTTTACTCACCATGTCATCTAAGACCGGTGAAGGCTGCTTTTTCTTTCGTAATAGTTTCAACATTTTTTTGTTGCCAGTCCCGGGCGGTATCGCCATGTGATACTTGAGGCACCTACTGAGTGTATCGGTTTTTCAGTCACATGGGATTAAGATCTGGGAGTTCTCCTTGGTTTTTCTCCTTTTTTTGTTTTATTAGTGCCACTTGCCTGGCGAGTTCTCCCAAGTCTGAAACCGAGGCTTCAGGTCCGAAACCCTGGCACATCAGTTTGTCCAGTTCGGGGACCAGTTCGGGGAATCTCTGACGTACCTGGGCCAAATCCGCGGTGGGGCCTCTGAGGCCGTTCAGCCTGTCGGGTAAGGTCTGCAGGGCAGCGTTGAGGTCCCCGGCCTTGATGGCAAGTTCAAAGGCGCAAGCGGGTTGGCGGGGCCGTTTGGCTTCGCTCTGTAGCGGTTGCGGCTCGGTAGTCACGCCAGTGCGGCGATACCCCCAGTACAGTGAGGCAAAAAGCGCCATCAGCAGCGCCCAGGTGCTGTAGAACCAAGGATTGCTTTGCGTCTCAGGTTGGGAGGAAACTGCGTCACCCTGTGCGGCAGGAGGCAAGGGAGCCTGATTCTCTGCGGGCAGGACGGTAAGGGTTCGGGCTGGGAGTGTGGCCCATTGCTGGCGGTTTAACTTGGCGTTCCACCAGGCAATTTTCAGCTCCGGCAGGGTATAGGTGCCGGGGCGAGAAGCCACCAGGGCGGTACTCTGTTCCAGTTTTGCCACCACCTCCTTATTGCGCACCTGATCGCTGCGGTCATCCTTGTCGGGGTAGCTTTTCAGGCCCTGAGGGTAGTCAGGCTTGAGGGCCGGCAGGGCCGCTTCGGTCGCGCCCACGGCGGTAAGGGTGATGATGCGGGTCAGGGGTTCCCCCACCCTCACCTGAGATTGCTGTGGGCTCCACTGCTCGGTGAGGGCGACGGCATTGGCCACCAGCCAGGGCCCGTTGAAGGAGGCGGGTGGCGCCTTAACCTTGATGGGTTGCGACTGACCGACCAGTTGAACCGGTGTGGACAGGGACCGGCTGAACAGGTCGTTGCTGCGCCCGGCACGAAGAATGTCGCCGCTGAAGTCTGAGCCACGAATCATAAACTCGCCACTCTGCTGAGGGGTGATCAGGTAGTGGCGTTCGATCACCCGGTATCGGCGCCCGTCGACCATCTCAGTGGTGTTGCTGTCCTGGCCTAACTGGACAACGGAGGCTCCGTCCAGTTTCGGCTCGGTGAGGCTGCCGCGCTGCAGCTCAGCCGCCAGGTAGAGCTTGACCCGATAGTCGACCGGCTGGCCCAGCCATACCTCCTCCTCGGCGAGGCTGGCGCGAAGGAATACCGGTGAGTTTGGGGCAACCTCTGCGCTCTCCTCTACCACGGTCAGGGTGATGGCCTGGGTCGCGAGACCTTCGGCTTCCAATGATGGGATCAGCAGGGTGCCGGTATGCTTGGGGATCAGCAGCAACTGCCAACGGGTCTCTTTACGGGCGTTGAAATTGATGATCTGGGTGGAGCGGCTGACGTTATTACGGACCACATTGAACGCCTCAAGCAGGGGAGAGGTGTCCAGGGCGTTAGAGGACAGCTCGTCATCGGCGACCACATTCAGAACAAAGGAGTGTCCCAGGCGTACTGTGTTGTTGTCGACGCTGGCCGTCAGGCTGGTGTAAGCCCAGGTCATGGGGGACATCAGCAGGGCCAGCAACAGGGTGAATCGGATTACCACTGGGTGCGCTCCTCGTTAATCTTGCCGGCTCGACGGCGCCGTTCGTATTCTAATTTCATCTTGTTTCTTAAAAGGATACTCGGGTCATCAGGTATTCGCTCCAGGACCTGGGGATCCACCTGCTGCGCCTCGTCATGGGTCGAGGTGGAGGATTCGGCTGCTGCCGCCAGTGGCTGAGCCTCGTCGTTGTCTTTCGTTTCTTCCCTTTGGGCGGCGTCAGCCGGGGTGTCGGAATGGGTCTGCTCACCCTGTTCGCTCTCGGGCTGCGGGTTTGAGTCGGAGGGTTGGGGCGCCTGTTGTGGATCTGGCGATGGCGCTTCGGATTGCTGTGGCGAGTCCTGCTGGTCGGAGCCTGACTGTTGGCTATCGTCGCCCTGCTGCTCCTGCTCTGCATTCTCCTGTTCCGATGCGGAATCCTGATTCGAACCTGGCTGGTTGCCCTGTTGCTGATCGTCGTTCTTCTGCTCATTCTCGCCCTGCTGCGGCTGCTGCGGCTGCTGCGGCTGCTGCGGCTGCTGCTGCTGTAACTGCTCAATCAGCTCCAGGTTCTCTTGTGCTTGAGTCAGTTCTGGCTTTCTTTCCAGGGCTTGGCTGTAGGCCTCTTTGGCCTGTTCAAACTGCTGCATCTGCGCCAGTGCATTGCCCTGGTTATAGAGTGTTTCTGCGGATTCGGGCAGTTGCTGATAGGCCTCCAGTGCCCCTTGGTAGTCGCCGGCCCGGTAGAGGGCATCGGCTTTCGGCGCGCCTGCTGGCAGGCGTTCGGCGGCTTCGGCATATTGCTGGTCGTTCAGCAGTTGCTGCACCTGCGCGTTGTTGGATTGCCACCAGGCGGCATCACTGTGAGTGGGGGACAGCAGTAGCAGCGGCAACAGCGCCATGGCCCATTGGCGCCTCAATGAGATGGCTGCGGGCAGCAGAAGCAGGGGCAGCAGGTAGACGCCCATGTCCTGCCATTGGCTGGTTTGCCTCTGGGCCTCTTCACTTCCCTTTTCGTCATTGCTGCGGGTTCTGGCCAGTTGCTCGACATCTTGGTCGTCGCCTCTGTAGGAGATGAGTTCGCCGCTGCCGGTGTCGGCCAACTTACCCAGCAATGGCAGATTTGTTTGGGCGATCACCACTTCACCGCTGCGGCTCTTAACCAACTCGCCACTGGGTGCCCGCATGGGGGCGCCAGCTTCGCTGCCAAGGGCATAGACCTTGAGAGTCCAGGGGTAGGATGCGGCCAGTTTCAGTGATTCATCGGCATGCTCCGGGTTGATGCCGTCGATGAACAGAATGATCTCCCCTTGGTGGTAGCCGGCATCTCTGAGCAGCTGGTTGGCCAGCTCCAGGGCACTTGGCAGGTCCGAACCGGGGACGGGCATGATCTCCGGTGACAGGTTGGGCACCAGGTTGAGCAGGGTTTCCTTGTCGTCGGTAAGGGGGGCCAGGGCAAAGGCGTCCCCGGCGTAAGCGATCAAAGCGGTTTCGCCTTCATCAAAGCGGCGCATCAGGTCGATGGCCTTGTATCTGGACTGAGTCAGCCTGTTGGGGGGCAGGTCGGTGGCGTACATGGAGTAGCTCATGTCCATCACCAGCACCCGGCCGTGGTTGAGCTGAAACACCGGCACCTCCTGCTTCTGCCAGCTTGGACCAGCCAGGGTGATCAGCGCCAGCACGGCAGCCACCCATGGCCACTTGGGGGCGGTGTAGCTTTGGGCCTGTGGGGAGATCAGCATCGCCTTATGCAGATGGGCGGGCATCAGCTGATGCCAGTTTTCCCTCTGCTGACGAAGTTGTTTTAGAAGCAGCCACAGTCCGGGAAGGGCCAGCAGCGCCAGTAGCCATAGGGGGCGAAGGAAGTGCAGTTCAGACATGACGCTGCCTCCTGTTTATCAGCAGGCTCAGTGTCAGCAATCCCAGAGCCGTGGCCAATGGCCAGTGATAGAGCTCGGTCCTTGGGCGCCAGAGGGCTTCTCCCCGGCTGACCGGTTCCAGCTGGTCCAGGCTTTGGTAGATTTGCGCCATCTCGTCCCCACTGCGGGCGCGGAAGTAACGGCCGCCGGTGGCTTGGGCTAAATCGCGCAGCACCTCTTCGTTGAGATCCCGGCTGGGGTTGACCTGGCGGCTCTGCACACCCAGCCAGCCAGATCGGGTCATGGACTCGGCGCCTATGCCTATGGTGTAGATACGCACACCGGCCTGGCGAGCGAGTTCTCTGGCCTGAGCCACATCGAACTGCCCCGCGTTGTTGCTGCCATCGGTGAGCAGCAGCAGAACCCGGTTACTCTGTTCCAGTCCGGCAAAGCGTTTGACTGACAGAGCGATGGCGTCGCCAATGGCGGTCTGTTGTCCCACCAGACCTAGGACGGACTCATCCAGGTAGCGTTTTACCGTGTACCGGTCGAAGGTCAATGGAGCCTGCAGGTAGGCGCCGTCGGCAAAGAGGATCAGTCCCAGGCGGTCTCCGTCCCGGCGACGAATGAAGTCACCCAGCAGGTGCTGCATCATGGTAAATCTGTCCACCAGTTTGCCTTGGTACTCCATATCTTCAATCTGCATGCTGCCGGACAGATCTGCGGCGATCATCAGATCCCGCCCCTCCTTCTGAAGCGGCACAGGATCGCCTAACCACTGAGGGCGGGCACAGGCAATCACCAGCAGCACCCAGGCCAGAAGAGTCAGCCACTTTCCGATGGTGCGGGGGGATTGTGTTGAGGTTGAACCGCCGATGGCAAGGGTACCAGGTAGGCGCAGAGCCGTGGTGGGCTGGGCCTTTTTGCCCATGGCTGGCATAAGCAGGGGCAACAGCAGTGCGATCAGCATCATCGGCCAGGCCAGGGTCAGCATGGTGTCTTCCCCTTGCCGAGACTGGAGAGGGTGTGGTGAATCAGGGAGAGGTGCTCCTCTTTGTTTACTGTGCTGCTTGGAGTGAACTGACGAGCAGAGAGCGCCTGCCAGGCCAGTTGCTGCTCGCGGTTTTGGTAGGGGGCCAGCCAAAGATCCCACTCTTTGCCCGAGAGGGAGGCGACATCGCTTCTGGGGTAGTAGGCCAGTGCACAGCGTTTGATCAGGGTGTTCAACTGGCTGATCTCAACCTGACCCGGCAGAGCCTTCAGCTCCGCCTGGGCGGCACGCACCGGGGCCTGGCGTTGCCAGCGTCTGATGCAGATAAACAGAAGCGCACAGAGACTCACTATGAGTGCTGCGATCATCAGGGTCGCCGCTGCGGACAGCGGCCAGTGGCCCGACAGAGGGGTGGCGATGATGTCATTGAGTTTGGCTAATGGATTGGCTTCCATATGCTGTCCAGTTGTTCTGTCAGGGGTTTTGCGGAGTCGACCCGAGAGAGCGTCAGGCCACGACGTCGACATCCCTGGATAAAATGGGTCTGTTGTTGTTCCATCTGCTGTTGCCAACGCTGGCGCTCTTGATGGTCCATGCGAGCCAGCCGTCCCTGGTGCCAAACCGGGACGGAGAGCTGCTTGGGCAGTTCGCAAAGCCGATTGGCCAGTGGGTCCGTGACCTGAAACAGCCTGATGTCACTGTGTCGACCCAGGTCCGCAAGTATATCCAGGTGTGCCGAGGTCAGTCCGAGGCCGTCGGAGATCACCAGAATGACGCCGCCGGGGTGAGCCAGGTGGCGCAGACGCTGTATTCCCTGATCCAGATAGCCGTCGTCGCCGGCGCCGGATTCCTTATGGATGGAGACCAGTGAGTCGAGCAGAGGGGCTATCCCCTGGCGCCTTGCCCTGGGTTTATGCTCGCGATGGGCGGTCTCACAACAGATGATGCCTCCCAGTCGCTCTCCGGCGGCGATGCTTTGCCAGCCAACCAGGGCGGCGAGGTGTGCGGCCTGGACAGATTGCAGCAACAGGGCTGAGCCAAGATGCAGCCGCTGGCCCAGGTCGACAAACAGCATGACAGGACGCTCTCGCTCCTCACGAAACAGCTTGGTATGGGCGTGACCGGTGCGGGCGGTTACCCGCCAGTCGATGGTTCGCACATCATCGCCGCTCTGATAACGGCGCACCTCATCAAACTCCATCCCCCGGCCCTTGATGGCACTGAGGTTCTGTCCGGCACGCTGCCCCGTCCTGGGCAGACCCAGGAAGGGGTTGTGGCGAGAGGCCGGACCTCGGTACACCAGCAGCTCTTCCAGGGTCAGGTCGACGCCATTGGCGTGGGTTGGCAAAGCGTGCATCAGGCCAGTGCCACCTGTTTAATGATGCGGGAGATGATGGCGTCCGGCGTGATCCCTTCCGCTTCTGCCTGATAGCTGAGAAGCAGCCTGTGGCGCAGCACATTGGGCAGTACAGCCTGGATATCTTCCGGTGAGACGTAATCCCTGCCGGAGAGCCAGGCTCGGGCCCGTGAGCAGCGCTCCAGGGCGATGGTGGCTCGGGGGCTGACGCCCCACTCTAGGTAGCGGGCCAGTTCATCGTCGTATTTCTGTGGCGAACGGGTGGCGTCGATGAGCTGAACCATATAGCCCTCTAGCTGGGGTGCCAGATAGAGTTCCAACGCCTGAGTGCGTGCATTGAAAATCTCCTGCTGGGTCAGGGGCTGGGGCGGCTTAGGCGGCTCGGAGAGCGCCTCCTGGCGACTCAGCGCCAGAATCTGACGCTCCACTTCGGGGCCGGGGTAATCCAGGGAGAGGTGCAGCAGGAATCGGTCCAGTTGGGCCTCAGGCAATGGGTAGGTGCCCTCGTTCTCAATGGGGTTCTGGGTGGCCAGTACCAGAAACAGTTTTGGCAGGGGGTAGCTGGTTTTCCCTACGGTGATCTGATTTTCGGCCATGGCCTCCAGCAGAGCCGATTGCACCTTGGCTGGAGCGCGGTTGATCTCATCGGCCAGCAGCAGGTTGTGGAACAGAGGGCCGGCCTGAAACTCGAACTGGCCTGTCTCTTGTCTGAAGATGTCGGTGCCGGTGAGATCCGCCGGCAGCAAATCCGGGGTGAACTGCACCCGGTGGAAGTCACCCTCAATGCTGTCCGCCAGGGCTTTGACCGCCCGGGTCTTCGCCAATCCCGGAGGCCCCTCCACCAACAGGTGGCCATCTGCAATCAGTGCGATAAGCAGTCCATCCACCAGTTCCTGTTGTCCGATCACCATCTGGTTCAGGTAGATCTTCGCCTGTTCAAATCTTTCCAGCAGCATTGAAGGGTCCATCGACAAAAATGTAGGTTAACTATCGTATAAAAATCAGTATGTCCATTCCAGAGAGCATTGCGCAGAAGGTAGGAAGGAGAGAGAGGTTGGTCGGCTCGCTCTGAACTAATCTCCGTATTATCGTTGGGGATTATGAGTGTACAGAAAGGAAAAAGTTTCTTTTAGGCCGGCCATAGGCGAAGTGCCTGACATCGGAAGGGGAAGAATATCCAGTTGCAGCGGTTGCGAAAACAAAAAAGCCCCGCTCAAATGAGCAGGGCTTCTGTGTGTGGCTCCCCCTGCTGGACTTGAACCAGCGACATATGGATTAACAGTCCACCGTTCTACCGACTGAACTAAGGGGGAATCGCATTGTTAGGTGTTTTGCCTCACCGCTGAGGTTGTCATCCCTGTTAGAACAGTCCACATGGTTACAAGCCGACTGAACTAAGGGGGAATCGTATTGTTGAGTGTTTACCCTCTCTCCAGAGAAATTGGTTGCGGGGGCCGGATTTGAACCGACGACCTTCGGGTTATGAGCCCGACGAGCTACCAGGCTGCTCCACCCCGCGTCCGAATTGTCAGCGTTAACGACTCGTCGTTTCGTTAAGGCTATAAAGTGGCTCCCCCTGCTGGACTTGAACCAGCGACATATGGATTAACAGTCCACCGTTCTACCGACTGAACTAAGGGGGAATCGAGTTTTTCGGTGTTTCGCCTCACCGCTGAGGTTGTCATCCCTGTTAGGAACAGTCCACATGGTTTCAAGCCGACTGAACTAAGGGGGAATCGCATTGTTAGGTGTTTTGCCTCACCTCTGAGGTTACTCCTCTAAGAGGAGTTGGTTGCGGGGGCCGGATTTGAACCGACGACCTTCGGGTTATGAGCCCGACGAGCTACCAGGCTGCTCCACCCCGCGTCCGAGGCCATGCACTATAGCGAACTGAGCGAAGAGCTCAAGTACTATTTCGAATTTTCTGAACCGTGTGCCTATTTTCGCAACATTAAGGGTTCTATCTATACGAAGGACAGCGGCCTTCGGTTGATAAAGAGACGACAGTGTTTTCTGAGCAACTGAAAATCAAACACAATTTCATTGATCTTTGTCCACATAGCCTCTCCAATGGTGGACATAAGTACCTTTTTATCAGTGCATTCATCTGGTTAGAGCTTTTATTCAATATGTTTGTTTGAAACTTCGCCACGAAAAGTTAGAATCAGATCACACTTTACTGGTCCGACCTTGCCTCGGAGAGGCTGATGGGCGGAGCACTTTGGGTAGATCGAGAGGATAAAGGATGACAACAAGACAAGAGGTCAAAACCCGTAACGGTGACCGGATTGCGATTGTGGCGGGATTGAGGACGCCCTTTGCTCGTCAAGCCACGGCTTTTCACGGGGTTTCAGCCCTGGATATGGGCAAGATGGTGGTGGCTGAACTGCTTTCCCGCAATGACCTGGATCCCAAGCTGGTGGATCAGGTGGTGTATGGGCAGGTAATTCAGATGCCCAAGGCACCCAATATTGCCCGCGAAATCGTGTTGGGCACGGGCATGAACGTCCATACCGATGCCTACAGTGTCACCCGGGCCTGCGCGACATCATTCCAGTCCACAGTGAACGTGGCTGAGTCGATTCTGGCCGGCACCGCGGAGGTGGGCATTGCAGGAGGTTCAGACTCCAGCTCAGTGCTGCCCATTACCGTGTCCACCAAACTGGCTCGGGCCCTGGTGGATCTGACTAAGGCTCGCAGCCTGGGCGATCGCCTGAAGATTTTCAAGCGTCTGAGTATCAAAGACCTGGCTCCTGTGCCGCCTGCCGTTGCTGAGTATTCTACAGGCATTTCCATGGGGCAGACCGCAGAGCAGATGGCGAAGACCCACAGCATCAGCCGCGCCGATCAGGATGCCATGGCTGTGCGCTCTCACCAGTTGGCGTCTGAGAATTGGAAAGCGGGCAACCTGGCCAATGAGGTGATGACCTGTCACGTACCGCCCTACAAGAGCTTCATCAGTGAGGACAACAACATTCGCGCCGATATTCAGGCTGAAAAACTGGCCAAACTGAAGCCTGTGTTCGACAAGAAGCATGGTTCGGTAACAGCTGCGAATTCCACGCCTCTGACCGACGGCGCCTCCGCGCTGATCCTGATGCCCGAGTCCAAAGCCAAGGCCCTGGGCTACAACCCCATCGGATACATCCGCAGCTGGGGCTTTGCGGCTATCGATGTCTGGGATGACATGCTGATGGGGCCCTCCTATGCCACCCCCCTTGCCCTGGACAGAGCGGGCATGACCCTGGCGGATCTGGACCTGATTGAGATGCATGAGGCCTTTGCTGCCCAGGCTCTGGCCAATATGAAGATGTTCGAGTCCAAGAAATTTGCCGCGGAGAAGCTGGGTCGCAGCGATGCCATAGGTGAAATCGATATGGCCAAGTTCAATGTGATGGGAGGCTCGCTGGCCTATGGCCACCCCTTTGCCGCCACCGGAGGCCGGTTGATCACTCAGATGTGTAACGAGCTTAAGCGCCGCGGAGGCGGCATTGGACTGACTACGGCCTGCGCCGCCGGTGGCCTGGGTGCTGCCATGATTCTGGAGGTGGAATAATGAAGACTAACAGCTTTCAGGTAGTGGTGGGCGACGACAAGATCGCCGTGATCACCATGGATGTTCCTGGTGAAACCATGAACACGCTGCGCAGCGAGTTTGGTGAAGAGGTTCGTCATATTCTGGATTTCCTGGGCAGTCAAAGCGACTTGTCCGGTGTGGTCTTCACTTCAGGCAAACCCGACTCCTTTATCGCCGGTGCTGACATCAATATGCTGGCCGCCTGTGAAACCAGGGAAGATGTCTATAAGCTTTCGCGTGATGGTCACAAGCTCCTTAATGAGTTGGCGGCACTGAGCGTGCCTGTGGTGGCGGCCATCAATGGGCCCTGCCTGGGCGGAGGCCTGGAGCTGGCCCTGGCCTGCGATTATCGGGTGATCAGCAACAGTCCAAAAACGGTATTGGGTCTACCGGAAGTACAGCTGGGCATCCTGCCAGGCGGTGGCGGGACTCAGCGCCTGCCCAAGCTGGTGGGCATCGCCAAGTCTCTGGATATGATGCTCACCGGAAAGCAGCTGCGCCCTAAGCAGGCGGTCAAACTCGGTGTCGCAGATGAGATGGTGCCCAATACAGTACTGCTGGAAGCGGCCAAGAAGTGGGTGAGTAAGGGCAAGCGTAAGTCCACCAAGCCCAGACTCAAAGGCATCGAGAAGGTCCTGGAGATGACCCCGATGGGGCGTAACGTCATCTACGACCAGGCCCTGAAGACGGTAATGAAGAAGACCCAGGGCAATTACCCGGCCCCGGCCAAGATCATCGAGTGTGTTAAAGCCTCCACCGGCAACCTGGAAGAGGGGCTCAAGATGGAGGCGAGTCACTTTGCCGATCTGGTGATGTCTCCGGAGTCTGCCGCACTGCGCTCCATCTTCTTTGCCACCACAGAGATGAAGAAGGAGACCGGCGCAGGTGAGGTCAAACCGTCCAAGGTTCACAAAGCCATGGTCCTTGGTGGCGGCTTGATGGGCGGTGGTATCGCCAATGTAACCGCGGTCAAGGCCAAGGTTCCTGTGCGCATCAAGGATATTGGTCACCAGGGGATCAGCGCTGCCCTGGCTTCCACCTGGAAACAGCTGGACAAAAAGGTGAAGCGACGTCATCTCACTGCCGCAGATCGTGACAAGACCATGAACATGATGACCGGGACCGTTGATTACTCCGGCGTGAAGGATGTGGACATGGTTGTCGAAGCGGTGTTTGAAGACCTTAATCTTAAACATCAGATGGTTAAGGATGTTGAACAGCACTGCGGTGACGAGACCATCTTTGCGTCAAACACCTCCTCCTTGCCCATCGGCCAGATCGCCGAAGCTGCCAGCCGACCCGATAAGGTGATCGGTCTGCACTACTTCTCACCGGTTGAGAAGATGCCTCTGGTGGAGGTGATTGCTCACAAAGGCACCTCCTCTGAAACCATTGCCACTACGGTGGCCTTTGCGAAGAAACAGGGGAAAACACCCATTGTGGTTCAAGATTGCGCTGGGTTCTATGTAAATCGCATTTTAGCCCCCTATATGAATGAGGCCGCAAACCTTGTTTTAGAAGGTGAACCCATAGATAAACTTGATAAAGCACTGGTTAAATTCGGTTTTCCTGTGGGTCCAGTTACACTTTTGGATGAAGTCGGCATTGATGTGGGCGCCAAAATTTCGCCGATTCTGGAGGCGGAACTGGGATCGCGGTTCGCTTCCCCCCCAGCTTTCGCCAAACTTTTGGCGGATGGCCGCAAAGGCCGGAAGAACGCTAAGGGTTTTTATAAGTTTGATGCCAAGAAAAAGGGCAAAAAACCAGTCGATGAAAGCGTTTACAAGGTTCTTGGTGTTACCCCTGACGGAAGATTGTCGGACTCAGAGCTGGCGGAACGTTGCGTCGTACAGATGCTGAATGAAGCGGTCCGCTGCCTGGATGAAGGGATCATCGCCAGTGCCCGAGACGGCGACATTGGTGCCATCTTTGGCATTGGCTTCCCCCCCTTCCTGGGAGGCCCGTTCCGTTACATCGACAGCCTTGGGCCTGCACGCTTGGTGGACCTTCTTAAAGGCTATGAGGCGCGCTTCGGTGACCGCTTTGCGCCCTGTGAGCGCCTGCTGTCCATGGCCGCTGCTGATGAGCGCTTCTATTCCTGATAAAGGGTATAGATTGAAAAAGGCAGCCCTGGCTGCCTTTTTTATTGGCTGCTCATCTGGCTGACTATATAATGGCCAGCCCTGTAATTTCGTGGTGCGTAGTATGTTGTGGTTACTGCTGATGTGTGCCAGCTCGGCCTTCTTCTATGCGGAAGCCTTGAAAAGTGGCCTGTCCCCTAAAAGGTGGGGAATTGCCGGCTTCTTCGTCGGTCCCATGTTGTGGCCCCTGTTTAGGGTTCACGCCAACCTGGCATTTCGCCGTTCGCTTCAGCAGGGTGATGTGCTGTGGAACATAAAGTAAAGGAGCCATTGGCTCCTTTACTTATTCTGTGCGTCGGTCTTTAGGACCACCAGCTTCCTGCCGGTACTTCTCTGATATCCAATTCAGCTTTGATTCGCTTACGAGGTTTGCGAACCAGTGAGTCCCTCAGAAGTGTGATTACCATTTTGATCATCATACTGCTCCTCTGTCAGGGTGAATATTCTGATTGGTTGAGTTAGGCGGTCTGCTGCTCGGACAGTTTGATCCATGGGATAGAACCGGCGGTTTGCTGCTCGGACAGTTTGATCCATGGGATGGAGCCTGCCACCTGCTGCTCGGACAGCTTGATCCATGGGATAGAACCGGCCACCTGCTGCTCGGACAGTTTGATCCATGGGATGGAGCCTGCCACCTGCTGCTCAGACAGTTTGATCCATGGGATAGAACCGGCGGTCTGCTGCTCGGAGAGCTTGATCCATGGGATGGAGCCGGCTACCTGCTGCTCGGACAGTTTGATCCATGGGATGGAACCTGCTACTTGCTGCTCGGACAGTTTGATCCATGGGATGGAGCCTGCTACCTGCTGCTCGGACAGTTTGATCCATGGAATAGAACCGGCGGTCTGCTGCTCGGACAGTTTGATCCATGGGATGGAGCCTGCTACCTGCTGCTCGGACAGCTTGATCCATGGAATAGAACCGGCGGTCTGCTGTTCGGAGAGCTTGATCCATGGGATGGAGCCAGCCACCTGCTGCTCGGAGAGCTTAATCCATGGGATGGAACCGGCGGTCTGCTGTTCGGACAGCTTGATCCATGGGATGGAGCCTGCTACCTGCTGCTCGGACAGTTTGATCCAAGGAATAGAACCGGCGGTCTGCTGCTCGGAGAGCTTAATCCATGGGATGGAGCCGGCGGTCTGCTGCTCGGAGAGCTTAATCCATGGGATGGAGCCGGCGGTCTGCTGCTCGGAGCGCTTGATCCATGGGATAGAACCGGCGGTCTGCTGCTCGAAAAGCTTAATCCATGGGATAGAACCGGCGGTCTGCTGTTCGGAGAGTTTGATCCAAGGGATGGAGCCGGCGGTCTGCTGCTCGGAGAGCTTAATCCATGGGATAGAGCCGGCAGTTTGCTGCTCGGACAGTTTGATCCAAGGGATGGAGCCGGCGGTCTGCTGCTCGGAGAGCTTGATCCAAGGGATAGAGCCGGCAGTTTGCTGCTCGGACAGTTTGATCCAAGGGATGGAGCCGGCGGTCTGCTGCTCGGACAGTTTGATCCATGGGATGGAGCCAGCGGTTTGTTTTTCAGCAAGCTTAATCCATGGAATAGAGCCAGCAATTTGAGGACTGGCCTGGGCACCATTTTCGGCATGGCTTACGAAGGCAGAAGAAGAGAAAGCGGTGGCGGAAGCGATGGCGATTACCAGAGTTTTCATTGCTGTTTTCATGGCGTTTGTCCTTGCCGAAAATAAAAATTAGTCGGCAAGGACTCAGCAATGGGCGTGCCAAAGTTGAAATGGTGGTAACTTTTCTAGATCACGCCATTAACTTTTCTTTCTCATTTTTAAGTCTTTGTTCTATATCCATTTTTTTGAGGGGCTTGCTGAAATGATAGCCTTGAATCAATTCGCATTTAAGAGCTTTCAAAACAGTAAGTTGCGATAGATTTTCTATCCCTTCGGCGACCACTTGCAGATTCATGTTGTGAGCGATGGTGACAATGGAGTCCACCATCTTCATATCCTTATCTGAGACGGCAATATCATCGATGAAGGACTTATCTATCTTGAGCGTGTGGATGGGGAACTTCTTCAGATAAGATAATGAAGAATATCCGGTTCCGAAATCATCCAGGGCCAGGTGAATACGCATCTGGTTCAGCTCGCGCATAATAGAGATCGCTTCGTCCGGTCTCTCAATGACGGTTCCCTCGGTGATCTCCAGCTCCAGGCATTCTGGTGGCAGTCCCGTCTCTTCCAGGATGTTTTCCAGGCGCTGGCACAGTTCTTTGGAGGCGAACTGCTGGCTGGAGATATTGACCGCCATGCGGCCCTTAAGCAGTCCCTGTTGGCGCCATTGCTGTGCGGTTTCACAGGCCTTTTTCAGAACCCAGGTGTCAATTTCGGCAATCAGGCCGGTCTCTTCCGCCAGGGAGATGAACTTATCGGGATAGAGCAGTCCCTGGGTAGGGTGGTTAAGCCGAACCAGCGCTTCCATACCAAAGATGGACTCATTGGCCAGGGCCATCTTGGGTTGGTAGTGCAACTCAAACCAGTTCTCCTTCAGTGCCTGGCGAATCATTGCTTCAACTTCAAAGCGCCGCACTGCATCCTGATTCATAAAGTCGTTGAAGAACTGGAAGCACTGTCCCCCCTGGCTTTTGGCATGGTACATGGCCAGGTCGGCTTTTCTCAGCAAAGCGTGGGGATCTGAGTCATCTTCCGGGTAGCTGACAATGCCGATACTGGCCTTGACGACGATCTCCTCCTCCTCAATCAGGAAGGGTTGTTCGAAGGTTTCCAGGATGCGGGTCGCAATCTTAGTGGCATTTTTAATGGAGGAGTCATTGTCAGCGATGACCGCGAACTCATCCCCGCCCAACCGATAGAGCTCGCACTCGTTGGTCAGCTGAGAGTTGAGTCGATTGGCTACGTGGCAAAGAAGGCTGTCACCAACATCGTGCCCAAGAGTCTCATTGATACGTTTAAAGTTATCCAGATCAAACACAAAGAGGCAGTGGGCATTTTCCCGCTTGATCCTGGCATCCAGGCTAATCTGCAAGTAGGTGCGATTGGGCAGGCCGGTCAGAACATCGTTGTTGGTCAGGCGCCTGAGCTCTGTTTCGTTTTGCTTCCTGTGAGTGATGTCCGTCAGAATGCCAACAAAGTAACTGGGCTGATTGTCTTCTGCTTTGATCAGGTCAATGACCACATCGAGGTGGATGTGGCGACCGTCGGGCCTAAGGTGTTCCAGCTCTGAGGCCCAGTTGCCCTGAATTTTCACGATGTTGGAGATCTCCTGGAAGTAGCTCGCATCCAGCTCTCCCAGTTCCAGAGGACTGCCTGTCAGGTCACGGCGCTCGTGACCCAGAATCTTGCAGGCGCTGTCGTTTAGCTCCAGATAGCGGAAGTTGGCATCGAGGATGAACATCCCCTCTGAGATGTTGGTCAGTGCCCGGGCAAAGATGGTCAGCCTCTCCTCGGCTTCCTTGAGCTTGCTGATGTCTTTAATGGTTCCCGTCATACGGGTGGGTTTATCCTCTCCGTCCCGCTCAACGATTTTGGCCCGGTCAAGGATCCACACCCAGTTGTGCTGCTTGTCTCTGACCCTGTAGGTGGCTTCGAAGTGATCAAGCTTGCCGTTAAAGTGCGCATCCAGAGCCTTCTTGACCCTGTCTCTGTCATTGGGGTGGATGTTGCCATTGTCTGTTGGGGTGCTGCGTTGGCCATCCTGCGGGAAATCCAGGGTACCCCAGATGTTGGAGCGATAGATTCGTCCAGAGCGGATGTCCCAGTCCCACATCTCGTCACCGCTGCCCCACAAAGAGAGCTTGAGGCGCTCTTCACTCTGAGCAATGCGCAGCTGCACCATGCGTCGCTGCTGGATGGAGCGCAATGCCAGATAGATCATGGCCAGAATGAGTAGGGCGTACAGACCCTTGGCAACGTTGGACAGCCACCATGGTGGCAGAATTACTACCTCCAGGCTGCGCACCGGGCTCTCATGACCCAGCTCATCTGAGCTCTTTACCTCAAAGGTATACTTGCCATAGGGCACATTGGTGTAGGTGGCCACCCTGGCGTTGCCGTTGGCTTCCAGCCAGTGATCATCCAACCCCTGAAGCCGATAGAAGTACTGGAGGTCGTGGTCCAACGCTTCTCTGGGAGACGAGAACGCAAAGGAGAAGGGGTAGTCACTGTATTTTAGATTTACAGAAGTTGCGTAAGGAATTGCCTGCTCTAAATTAGGTCCAATATGGACGTCTTTATTAAAAATCCTAAAAGATGTCAATACTGGAGAAATTCTTGACTCTCGGTATTTATTGAAGTCAGAAACAAGGTTGATGCCTTCGCTTCCGCCAAAAATTATGTTGTCTTCATATTTTCCTGACGCCATTCCATTGAAGTCATTTAGGGATCCCTGTTTGGTCCCAAAAACTTTTAGAATTTCGCCACTGTTCTTTTCTAGCACAACCAAGCCGCCAGAGGTTGCACTGATAATCCTGTCTTCAGTAACTTCAAATGAATAAGCAATGTGGTTGTTGAGATTGCTGATCTGTTTGATGTCTCCGTTACTAAATATCTGAAAAATGCCACTATCTAGAGCTTGTGCGAGAATCTTGCCTTCCGAGTGTTTTACGCCAGATACAATTTTTCCTTTAAGGAACTCACCATTTCTTATAAGAGTCTCATCAAGTTTTGTCAGTTGTATTGCACCGCTTTGGGTGCCAATAAATAGCGCTTGCTTTGTCGCCAGGCCATTTAGTATGGGCATATTGATTCTTCTGTCAACAGGGGCCTTATTAATCTGAGGTTCACCATTGATATCTTTTAAAACCATTAGTCCGTGTTCTACGGTCCCCAAGTATACTGTTCCTGAGTATGGGTCAGGGATAATAGCACTGAAGGTGGCTGGATGATGCAGAGCTGTTTGGCTAAGATCTTCGCTGATGACCAATACTTTGTTTTTACCACTGATCAGTAACTTATCGCCATATGTGCTGATTCCTTTCGGACCGGATAATCCTGTATCTATACTCTTTGCTAAAGAAAAAGAATGGTCATATAGATTGAGAATGGGGTCATCTTCCACAAGCACTAAGAAGTTGCCAAATTGTTGAGCGCCCCAAATATCGGTTAGATCTAAACTGGAGAGTTTTTCAACAACTTTTTCTTTGCTGCTTTTTCTGAATATTCCATTGCCATTGGTTCCAAAGAGCAAGTTATTGTCACTGTCAAAATAAATTGAAGTGATTGGTTTTGTGTTGCTACTATTGGAGTAGTACCTGCCTTTTGAGTCTGTTTTATTCAGGTCGAAGGAGAAGATGCCACTTTGAGAGGCTGCATATACACTATTGTCATGCCTATTGTATTTCAGTTTTTGAAACGGTTGGTTTTCCGGTACTGGAACTTCTATTGAGTTGTTCTGGCTGAGTACCTGTATACTGTCTTTACCAAGAAGAAATAAGTTCTCGTTGGATTTGTCAATGTCTGAATATGACCCTTGAGAAGGAAGGGTTAATGATGTTTCCGCATTGATTAGCGAGCCGTTGTACAATAAGGCAATGCCACCTTCCTGGTAGGGGATAAATTTAACGGCATTTATTCCATCTACAATTTTATCCAACGTCATGTTGGCAATATTTAACTTGAATATTCCCACGTTGGTCGCGATCCAAACGGCCTCTCCCTCTTGATAAAGGCTATTTATTTTCACGCCTTCAGGAGTCTGCATAGTTTGAAATTTTTGACTCGGAATATGGTAAAGGTCCAGAGCTGACTGAGTTGAAATAACCAGGCTATCCGAGCTTTCCAGATAGATCAGGTCCAGGATGGTGTTCGAACTCAGGCTGTTGCTGTTCTCAGGTTGGTGACGGATCGTCTTGAACTCATGACCATCGAATCGATTGAGGCCTTCTAAGGTTCCCACCCACAGCATGCCGGCTTTATCCTGAGCCATAGAGGTAATAATTGACTGGCTCAAGCCCTGCGCAGTAGAGAGGTGCTGGAAATTAGTTTCGGGCTGCAGTGAGTCGGCTCTCGTTGGGAGCGACAAAAGTAACAAAGAGAGGCCCAGAGCAATAACTGATTTTAAAGTCATGTCTGTATTTATTATGTATTTATCTTATCTAAGAGCAGTGTATCGAACCTAGCATGACCCAATCTGAATGAACAGGGGGCATCTGTAAGCAAGGGTTTTAAGGCCTTCTCCATGGCCATGACCTCCGTGCGCATCTGTTGTTAAATAGAAAAGCGACCGGTTTCCGATTTAAATCGATTCAGATCTTCAATATTGCTGGATCCCTCTATCACCGACTGGCCCTGATGCTGGTTTCCGCAACTGAAAAGGATCAGCCGGTCGGGCACTTTGGCCTTCATACGGTTGACGATGAAGCGGATCATGTCGGCTCGCTCCAGGGTATCTATTTCTTCAGCTATCCTCTGACGCAATCCAAAGTCGTTGTCGTGGTTGCCGATGCTGGTCCACAGCCTCTGTGCCCTGGCGTTGATATTGGCGTCTGGCTCCAAAATCTGACGTATCAAACCTTGCTTGGTTGCCTGCCATTGGTCATGGGTAATTTGCATCAGGGCGTAGCTGAAGTCGGCGATAAACTGATCGATGGCTTCGATGAGTTGCAACGGGCTGGCCACAGGACTCTGGATGTAGAACATCAGTCCTGGATAGTGATTGAGTGGCACATAGCTGGTACCCACCATATAACCCAACTGCTGCTTGGTTCTGAGCTCGTGAAAGAAGTTGGAACTCATGGCATGGTTCAGCAGGCTGAACATGGCCGCTTTTTCGGGGGTGTGCTGTCGGGACTGGTAGTAAACCAGGATGGCACTGTCCTGATGCTCAGCGGGTAACTCCCGCAAGATGGTGCCCCGCGACTCGATGCTCACCAACTCGCGCACCACGTCGGGACCGGGTGAACTGAATTTAATCAGCTGATTGTGCAGATCTTCAGCCAGAGAGTCCGCTTCGGCGCGCAGCCAGTCCCCATAGACAAAGGCCTCAATGCTGATCTGGCTATAGATATTGCTGATGTGCTCATGGAGCTCCTCCAGAGTGGCAGTTTCCAGCCCGGCCGCCAGGCGCAGGGGCTCGAAACTGCGGTGCTGAAGGGTGGCGGTCAGGCTGTTAAACAACTTGGAGATGGGGCGGGCGTTCCTCACCGCGTGCCAGTTGCGCATCAACCGTGCCTTGGTGTCGTTAAATCGCCTCGGCAGGAAATTGGGTTTTCTGATCTGGGTCAGCAGCAGGCCGAGCAGCTCCTGCTGTTTGCCGGTGAACCCTGTGAGGTGCAGAGTCAGCCCCCCTTGATGGGGATAGATGTTGTAACTGAGTCCGGCAATCTCTGCGGCATAGGTACGTTCGCTGAGGTCATCGAGCAGCATGGCGATGTAGAGGCGCGTCAACGCCGCAGCCCGTGTGGTTCGGTGGGCCTCCTCACTGTCCAGAGCGATGAACAGGTGCCCCTTGGGGACGTTGAACTCGCTGTCCTTGAAGTGCCATAGCCGGAACCCCTTTTTCTCAAACACAACTTGAGGAACGGAGGAGTCGGGCTCTTCATGTCGAGCCTGAATCTCTTTGACGATGTAGGGGTTTGGCCCGGGAAGGCTGAGTTCTTCGGACTTAGGCACTGCGGCCCAGCTGGCGCGCCGCTCACTGGTGATGGGGTGGACTGAGTAAGGGGTGCTGTACCACTTGGCAAGTCGATCGGTTTCAAGCTCAGGGAGCACCAGTTGCAGTCTCAGCCTGCCAGGATGCATCACTCCCAAAAGATCCCTGGCCAGCTGGGTGTCCAGCCTGTCCATGCGGTAATCGCCATAGATGATGTCATGCTCTGGGTAGTGATGCATATTGATGGCGAGGTGACTGGCCAGATCTATGGGCTTGCTGGCTTCCTGATAGCGAAAGGCCAGATCCAGCAGGGTCTTGCGTTCGTCGTAACGCCAAGATTCAAGGCACTGCTCCTTGACCATCTCGATGTACTGAAACATCAGTCCCAGTATGGTGTCCTGTTCGTTGCTTCCCTTTTCGGTTAACTGGAAGCTGATATTGAAATCTTTGAAGTTATAGCCATTTATGCCTCCCCCGGCGGACAGGTTGGTGGCCAGTCCTCGGCGCTTCAGCAGGGAGAGCAGGCTTCCGCGCCCCTCATAGCCCAGCATATGGGCCAGGAAGGTGAGGGGCTTGAGGTGATACCACTGGTCTACACCGGGCAGAGGGAAGGTGGCGGTGAGGCGCCTTTGGGCCTTGAGGGGGGTGGCCCTGACCTCGATATTCAGCTGTTCATCGGTATAGAGTTCAATGTTCGGATATTGCTTGGTGATGTTGCGGTTTTCCACCAGGGAAAAACGCTCACGGGCCCAGGCTTCCTGCAGTTCCAGCGGGGCCAGGCTGACCATCACCAGGGTCATGAGATTGGCGGAATAATGGTGCCGATAGAACTCCAGTAACTCTTCCCGGACCGGTCGGCCATCTCTGTCCTCCAGGGTCTGCAGATTGCCTACGGAGAACTTGGCGAAAGGGTGGGCAGGATTGACGGTCTGCTTGTGAACCTGATAGAGGCGCCTGACATCATCCCTGAGCTTCATCTTGAATTCGGAGTCCACAGATTGACGCTCTTTGTCCGCCAGATGGGCGTCAAACAGGGGTGCGGTGAAAAACTGGCTGAATCTGTCCAGCCCCTCTTCATAGCTGTCGTGGTTGATGTCGAAGAAGTAGCAGGTGAACTCCGGGCCAGTCCAGGCGTTGTGGCTGCCGCCATGCCTGCTGATGAAGCGTTGGTAATCCCCCGGAGTGGGGTACTTTTCTGTGCCCAGGAACAACATATGTTCGAGGAAATGCGCCATTCCCTCCCGATCGTCCGGATCATCGAAGTGGCCGACGTTGACTGCCATGGCTGCGGCAGACTTATTGGCAGCCGGGTCCTGAATAAGGAGGACTCTTAGGCCATTGTCTAGGGTAAGCTGAGCGTATTTCTTGTTATCGTTAGGGCTGACGATCAGTTCTGGCATTGATGTTGAGTCCTATGGGCCTACCGCAGTGCTTTAAGTATTGCGCCGGAGACAACAAGGGCAATGCGCATGCTGGTTCTATTAGTGATAAGCCTAGTTAAAGCTGACTGCGAACGTGGCATTTTTGTTAGCTTATACCCTTTATTGAGGGAAAACCAAAATGAATCACTTTGTTATGGGTAGGTTTTTTGGATGAGTGGGCGCTTTTTGCCCAGGGTGAGAGTTAGAGTTAACAATGGTGCGGGCTTTCTATAGAATGCCCCTCTTGACCTGTCATGAGAATCGGGACTGAGAACGCCGGTCACAGTAGGCAGGAGCCACGATTCCGCATGGAAGATGAGTGATTTTTGGGGTGAGTATGCAGCTATATCTGATGCGTCACGGCGAAGCGGGGTTTGATGCCTCGGTAGACAGTCAGAGAACCCTGACAGACCTCGGTCAGAGGGAGGTCATGCATATGGGAGCCAAGCTGGCCCAAGAACTGGCCCTGTGCGATCTGGTGCTGGTGAGCCCTTATGTACGAGCCCAGCAGAGCTGGATTTGTCTGCAGTCGGTCTTGCCCGATGGTGTGCAGGTGCAAACCCTAGACGAACTGGTGCCCAATGCCGATCCCGCTCTCAGTCACGATGTGATTGCGGCCTATGCCGAGGCCCATGGCGCTGAGAGGGTGCTGGCGGTGGCGCATATGCCGCTTCTGGCCTACCTGGTCCGGGAGTTTGTTCCGGGCATTGAACCCCCCTTGTTTGCCACCGCCGCGGTGGCGTCGGTGCGAAGCGCGCCCGATGCCGAACTGGAGTGGCTCAAATCACCGTCGATGCCAGTGCTCCTCTGACTGGCCGATATCCACCAGCACTAAAAGCGAACCGTCTCCGCCCCATTCCAGAGGGGCCTGGTGATAGGCGATGACGTCCGGATGCTGCGCCAGCCAGGCGGGCACCTGCTGTTTGAGCACCCCACCACCTATGCCATGCATGATGCAGGCGCAGTCGATGTGCTGCTTCTTACACTCCTCGATAAGGGCGATGAGCTCAAATCTGGCCTCCTGGGCGCGATACCCGTGGAGGTCCAGCATCAATTCCGGCGGGTAATCGCCTCGGCGCAGCTTTTTTAATTCGAAGGGATCGGCCCCCTGGCGGACGAACCGGGTTGGTCCGCTGTCCGGCATGGCAGGTTGGTACTCGTCAGAGAAGAAGGTGTCTGCCATCTGACGCTGCTGTTTCTCCTCAACCACCACCCTGGACTTGGCGGTTTTCCTGTGGTGATGCTTATCCTGGCTGAGGGGTTTGATTCCCTGCATCAATTCGGAAAACAGCTGGTCGTCTTTCTCCTGGCTCATAATGTCTCCGCTCAACACGCCCTAGGAACAAAGGATGCAATCGTAATCCGTCATGGGGCGGGTTACAATGTGCCGGTTTCCTCAAGTTTAGGGTTTTCCTGGTGGATAAGATTTTTATCGACGAAGCAGTGACTGAACTGCAGACCATTGAAGATATGCTGCGCTGGTCCGTCAGCCGCTTCAACGACGCTGGCATCTATTATGGCCATGGCACCGACAACCCCTGGGATGAGGCGGTGGCCCTGGTGCTGCACTGCCTGCATCTGCCCCTGGAGCTGGGCAATGAGGTGCGCCGTGCCCGGCTCACAAGCAGTGAAAAGCACAAGATCGCCGAGATGGTGATCCGTCGCGTCCGGGACCGCACCCCGGTGCCCTACCTGACCAACAGCGCCTGGTTTGCCGGCCTGGAGTTCTTCTGTGACGAACGGGTGCTGGTACCACGTTCGCCCATCGCCGAGCTGATTGACAAGGGTTTCACTCCCTGGATGTACAACAAGCCTGTGCACCGTGTCCTGGATATGTGCACCGGTTCCGGCTGCATTGCCATTGCATGTGCCTACGCCTTCCCTGAGGCCGAGGTGGATGCGGTAGACATCAGCACCGACGCATTGGACGTGGCTCAAATCAACATTGAGCGTCATGGGATGCTGCACAGCGTATTCCCAATCCAGTCGGATTGCTTCGATGCCTTGCCAGGTCAGAAGTATGATCTTATTGTGTCCAATCCCCCTTATGTCGACGCCGATGATATGGCTGACTTGCCTGAGGAGTTTCATCACGAACCCGAGCTGGGTCTGGCATCGGGCAACGATGGACTGGATCTGACTCGCCGTATCCTGCGGGAAGCCGCGGATCACCTGAACGACAACGGTGTCCTGGTGGTGGAAGTGGGTAACTCCTGGGTCGCCCTGGCAGAGCAGCTGTCAGAGGTGCCCTTTACCTGGCTTGAGTTTGAAAACGGCGGCGACGGGGTGTTTGTGCTCACTCGAGAGCAGTTGGTGGAGCATCAAGACAGCTTCAAGTAGTCATCAATAGATAAGGGAGTGCCGCTGGGGAATGGCTGGTAATACGATAGGTAAACTTTTCACTGTGACCACCTGGGGTGAGAGTCACGGTCTTTCTCTGGGCGCCATTGTGGATGGCTGTCCCCCCGGCATTGAGTTGAGCGAGGCGGATCTGCAACATGATCTGGACCGCCGTCGACCCGGAAGTTCCCGATACACCACGGCGCGACGGGAGGCCGATGAGGTCTCCATCCAGTCCGGAGTGTTTGAGGGCAAGACCACGGGCACCCCCATCGGATTGCTGATTCAGAACACGGATCAGCGCTCCAAAGACTACTCGGATATAGCCAAGACATTCCGCCCCGGCCATGCGGATTACACCTATCACCACAAGTATGGCATTCGCGATTACCGCGGCGGAGGCCGCAGCTCCGCCCGGGAGACCGCCATGCGGGTGGCGGCCGGTGCCATTGCCAAGAAATATCTGGCTCAGGTCCACGGCATTGAGATTCGTGGTTACCTGTCCCAACTGGGCCCGGTCAAGGCGGAGCGGGTGGACCTGTCCCAGGTGGAGCAAAACCCCTTCTTCTTCCCCGATGAGTCCAAGCTGGATGCCCTGGATCAGTTTATGCGGGATCTGAAGAAGAGCGGTGATTCCATCGGCGCCAAGGTGACTGTTGTGGCCAACGGTGTGCCCGTTGGACTGGGTGAGCCCATCTTCGATCGCCTGGATGCGGATCTGGCCCACAGCCTGATGAGCATCAATGCGGTGAAGGCGGTGGCCATGGGTGACGGCTTCGATGTGGTTGAGCAGCGGGGCAGCGAGCACAGGGATGAGCTGACTCCACAAGGCTTTACCTCTAACCACGCCGGTGGTGTATTGGGCGGCATCAGCAGCGGTCAGCCAGTGGTGGCTCACCTTGCGCTGAAACCCACCTCATCCATCATGGTGCCGGGCAAGAGCATCGATCTCGACGGCAACCCCACTGAGATGGTGACCCGTGGCCGTCATGACCCTTGCGTGGGGATTCGTGCCGTGCCCATCGCCGAAGCGATGATGGCGATCACCCTGATGGATCATCTGCTGCGTCATCGTGCCCAGAATGCCGATGTGTCCGTTTCCACCCCCACCCTGACCATGACAACCAAATGACCACTGGATTCTGGCAGCCACAGCGTCAGCTGTTGGCTGCCAACTACCTGTTTTATTTCGCCATTCAGGGACTGACTGTCCCCTTTATGGGGATCTACCTCGACCTTCGCGGATTCCACGCTCCTGAGATTGGCACCCTGATGGCGGTGCAGATGGCCACCGCCATGATCTCTCCTTATCTGTGGGCCTCCCTGGCGGACGCCACCGGTCGCCGGGCTTTGGTTGCCAAGTGCGGCCTGGCGCTGGCCCTGATGGGGTTTTCCGGGCTGTTTCTGGCCCAGGATTTCTGGTCCACCGCTGCGGCCCTGGTGGCCTTCAGCTTCAGCTGGAGCGGCATACTGGCTCAGCTGGAGGTACTGACCCTCTCCTCCTTGAAACCCCGCACCGAGCTGTACAGCAAGGTGCGCAGCTGGGGCAGTGTGGGCTACCTGGCAATGGTGATCGCCGCCGGCTGGGCATTTGACCAGTGGGATGCCGGGCTGTTGCCCTGGATTGGGTTGGCCGTTCTGGCCACCATGTTCTGGTTCACTTTGGCACTGAACAATGGCACCCCTGAAACCGCAGAGGTATCCAAAGGTAACTGGCATGGGGTTCACTGGCCCAAGGTCCTGCTTTACTTGCTGTTCGCGTTCAGCCTCAACGCCAGCCATGGCGCCTATTATGGTTTTTACGTGCTGTATCTGCAGACCCTGGGAATCGGCGAGTCTGTGGCCGGTCTGTTGGTTGCCTCTGGCGTTCTGGCCGAAGTAGCCCTGTTTGCCCTGATGCCCCGGTTGCTCAGACGGGTCTCCCTGGACAGATTGATGATTGCCTGCGCCCTGCTGGCCCTGCTGAGGTGGTTCATGACCTCTCAGATGACAACGCCTCTGGGGCAGTTGCCGGCCCAGCTTCTTCATGCTGCCAGTTTTGCCCTGGCTCACGCCTGCGCCATGCAGTTTATCCATCATGAGTTTCACCCGGGGATTCAGGGGCGGGTTCAGGCGCTCTATGGCAGCCTGGCCTTCAGCGGTGGTGGTGCCCTGGGCATCTACCTCAGTGGCCACCTTTGGGCGCAGCAACCGGAGCGAGTCTGGCAACTGGCCATGGCTCTGGCCCTGGTCTCTTTGTTGGCGGCCGGCCTGTCTCGGGTGTACAGGTATAACCTAAGGGTTGCTGAGTCCGCGCCCCTGGAGAGCGCCGATACCGAATCTGCAGCCAGTTAGGGTCAGCATGAATCAAAGCCGTTTCTGGCAGCCACAACGGCAGTTGCTGGCGGCAAACTACCTGTTCTATTTTGCCATGCAGGCACTGACCGTGCCTTTTATGGCGGTGTTTCTGCAGCTGCGGGGATTCTCCGCCCCAGAGATTGGTACCCTGATGGCGGCGCAGATGGCCATGGCCATGGTTTCCCCCTATCTTTGGGCGACACTGGCGGATCGCCCCGGTCAGCGGGCATTGATGACCAAGCTGGGTGTGGTGTTGTCGATGCTGGGGTTTGCCGGTTTGTTGCTGGCCCAAGGGTTCTGGTGGACCGCGGCCGCCCTGCTGCTGTTTGGCTTCAGCTGGAGCAGCATCTTGTCTCAGCTTGAGGTGCTGACGCTGACGGCGCTCAACCCCAGAGTCGAGCTATACAGTAGGATTCGTACCTGGGGCAGCCTTGGCTTTTTGGTGATGGTTGCCCTGGCAGGCTGGTTGTTTGAGCATTGGAGTGTCGCCCTGATGCCCTGGATGGGGTGTGGCGTGTTGATGCTGATGCTGCTTGTCGCCTTGCCACTGAAAAGCCCAGACGACCCCCATCAGTCCTCTGTGCCAGGAAGCTGGGGTGCAGTCCACTGGCCCAGAGTCGCCCTGTTCATGCTGTTTGCTTTCTGCCTTAATGCCAGTCACGGTCCCTTCTACGGCTTCTATGTGCTCTACCTGCAATCCTTGGGAATCAATGAAACCCTGGCCGGGGTATTGGTGGCCTCTGGAGTGGTGGCTGAGGTCGGGTTGTTTGCCCTGACTCCCAGGTTGCTGCGTCGGGTGCCGCTCGACTGGCTGATGATCGCCTGTGGTATGCTGGCGCTGCTGCGTTGGCTGCTTACCGCAGAGATGGACTCCCCCTGGGGACAACTGCCAGCCAACCTGCTGCATGCTGCCAGTTTCTCCCTGGCCCATGTCTGCGCCATGCAGTTTATCCATCATGAGTTCAGCGCGGGCGTTCAGGGCCGGGTTCAGGCGCTGTACCGCAGTTTGTCCTTCAGCGGCGGCGGGGCATTGGGCATCTACATCAGTGGCCATCTGTGGCAGAGTCACCCTGAGCAGATCTGGTGGCTGGCCATGGGACTGGCGTTGACCGCGTTGCTGGCTGCCTTGATCTCCAAGGCGCTGCACTACAACAACAGGATGATGCATTGAGGTGACAGGGAAAGAGAACAACCGTCTGATTCAGTTGTTTAATCAGGGACTGGGCAAAAGGTATAACACCCGGATTATCGATCAGGGCAATGAGCCTCTCTATCTGCCTGCGGATCAACACTGCCCTTGTCACCGCATCTATTTTGCCCACGGTTTTTATGCCAGTGCCCTTCATGAATTGGCGCACTGGACTCTGGCCGGAGAGGCTCGCCGCCAGCTGCTGGATTACGGCTACTGGTATCACCCGGATGGACGCAGCGAAGCGCAGCAGCTGGCGTTTGAGACGGTGGAAATCAAACCTCAGGCCATCGAATGGGCATTTCATCTGGCTGCGGGCCGCCGCTTCAATGTCAGCGTGGACAATCTCGGGGGCGCGGAAGTGGACCGTTGTGGATTTCAGGCCAGAGTGAGAGAGCAAGCCCTTGTCTACCTGCAGCAGAGCTTTCCCCCGCGGGCCCAGGCTCTGATTTATGACCTTGGCAGAGAGTACGGCACCGCCCCCCTGGCGGCGGAGCAGTTCAGCCTCTAAGGCTGCCGGTTCAACATTGGTTGAGCATGAACGCCAGCAATCGAGGCGTTGGATTGCAGGTCCAATGGTTCTGCGTCAAAATCGAACAATCGCAGAGTCGTGCTGGCCGGGAGGGCCACACAGGGCGCGGCGAGTCATCAGAGTTCATAGCTATCTTGCGTCAACATCAGGCACTGAGAACCCAGAACCAGTGTTGGCCAAAAAACATCGGAAAAGATCAACAAACCTAAAGGCAAGGATGAACAGAAAATTCAGACTGGGGGTGATCATCAACCCGCTGGCGGGTCTGGGGGGCAGTGTTGCCCTCAAGGGCAGCGACGGAATGGCGGAACAGGCACTGGCCCTGGGCGCCGAGCCCAAGGCGCACCTGAGAATGGCCACCGCCCTGGAGCAGATTGAGTCACTCAGGGACAAGGTGGAGATCCTGACCGCCTCAGGAGCCATGGGGCAGGCGCTGCTGGAGAGCCTGGGCTATCACCCTGACGTGGTGCACAGATGCAGCGAGACATCGAAGGATGCCGACACCAAACTCACGGCTCAGGCGCTGATGGACAGAGGGGTCGACCTGATCCTGTTTGCCGGAGGCGATGGCACCGCCAGGGACATCTGTGCTCAGGTGCACGACCGTCAGCCTGTGCTGGGCGTACCGGCAGGAGTGAAAATCCACTCCGGAGTCTATGGCATTACCCCCAAGGCCAGTGGTGAGGTGGTGGCCAAGATGATCCGCGGCGAGCTGCTCTCCACGGTGCTTGCGGAGGTGAGGGACATCGACGAGGCGGCGTTCCGCCTGGGCAAGGTCCGGGCCCGCCACTATGGCGAGATGCGCATTCCCCAGGCGCTGCACTATGTGCAGGCGGTTAAGATGGGGGGCGTCGAGGTGGAAGCCCTGGTGCTGGATGACATCAGTGCCGAGTTTCAGGAGCGGCTGGATGATCAGTGGCAGTACATCATGGGCTCAGGCTCTACCGTGGCCGCGGTGATGGAACAGCTGGGGCTGAAGAACACCCTGCTTGGGGTCGACCTGATTAATGAAGATCAGGTGTTGGGGCAGGATATGACTGCAGATCAGCTTCTTCGACAGGTTCAAGGGCGGCCGACCAAGCTGGTGGTGACCCTGATCGGCGGCCAGGGTCATCTGTTTGGCCGGGGTAACCAGCAGCTGAGCCCTCAGCTGATTCGCGCCGTAGGCCGGGAGAATATCCTGGTGCTGGCCACCAAAGCCAAGCTCGAAGCGCTTGAGGGAAGGCCGATGATCGCCGATACTGGCGACCCGGAGCTGGATGCCCAGCTGGCCGGTTGGTACCCCGTTATCACCGGTTATCACGATGAAGTGTTGTACCCATTAGCGTAGGAAGGGTGGATGTTAGACCAAATTGAACTGCTGGCGAACCAGTGGATGACCGAGATGGTGGAGCAGGGCAGTGACGATCAGGTGTTTGCCAGTGGCTACCTTCAGGGACACCTGGCTCTGAGCCTGAGCACTCTGGAAGAGAGTCAGCAGGGGCTGCTTGAGGCTCTGGCTCAGGATATGGGCAGTCGCCTTGATGACGCCAGCAGCGAACTGGCCCCGGAAGACTTGGCTCTGGTGCGCAACGCCTGGCTGCAATTGCTGGAGCGACTGGCCGAGAACTAGGCACTGTCGTGCGCCGAAACAGAAGAGGCTCCCCAGGGAGCCTCTTCTGTTTCTGTCTGAAAGCCGATTGGCTGTGGGCTATTGTGCGACTGGCGGGTGCCCCTTATTGATGCGCCTTTGCCAGAAGCGGCCCGGCCGCAGACGCTGCAACTGCTGCTTGGACAGAGGCAGGGGTTCTCCGCAGATCAGTGACACCACGGATTCGGCCATCAGGGCACCGCTGCACAATCCCCGGGATCCCAGTCCGGACACCAGGTGCACGCCGGGCTGTTCAGGCAGAGGCCGGTGACGCCAAGCCTGGGGTTCTGACGCGACTCGGTCCCAGTCGGGCAGGGGCCCCATCAGGGGGAAGTGGTCCCGTACTGAGCCACGAATGGCGGCGCGACCGCTGTCATCCAGCTGCAGCTGAGACAGCCAGTCGCTGCCGCCGAAGCTGTTGCTCATGCGAGCGGCAATCTCCTCGACGTCGTCATGGTGCCACTGAGTATCCCGGCTGTTCTTGACGAAGCTGGCCCCGCTGGTCAGTCGGCCGTCCAGGGCGGGCACCAGATAGCCATCGGCACAGAGCACCGTCTTCAGCTTGGACAGGGTATCAGTGGCCACAGGGGCACTGATCTGGCCGCGGACCGGCTGCAGGGGTAAAGGGGCCGTTTGGGGCAGATCGGCACTGGCGTGGCCCATGCAGATCACCAGGTGCGGGTGGCGGGCGAGGGGTTCGCCAAAATCAAGCTGCCACTCCCCGGCTTCACGGTTTAGGCTGAGCAACTGGCGATCCCAGTGGCAGGTCAGCAGCCCGGTTTCCCGGGCCTGCTCAAACAGGGCGGGGATCAGCTGCTCCGGCGCCAGCCACCCACCATAGGGGAAGTACAGCCCACCCCGGTCCAGGGGCAGATCGGCGATGTGGCTGGCCTGCTGTTGGTCCACCAGGTGCACCAGCTCGGAGGGGAAGGTGGCTTTGCCGATGCGGTTGAGCTTGTCGGCATCCTTGTCATTCTGGCTCAGCTGCAGCACGCCGCACCAGTCATGGTCGATGCTGTGGCCAGCCTCCACCAGTCGGTTCAGGCGCTGGCGGGCGAGCAGGAACCCTTGTTGGTAGATGGCGCTGAGGCCATCCTCGGCCAGGTTCATCAGGGGATAGAGGGCGCCCTGGCGGTTGCCTGAGGCGCCATCGGCGGGTTGGGCTCCCTGGCTGTAGAGGGTCACCTTGATGCCCCGCTGCACCAGGCTGAGTGCGGTTTGGGCAGCGGCCACACCGGCGCCGATAACCGCCACCTCCTGTGGCGTGCTTGCCTCCGGTTTCTCTATATTGAAGTGGCCAAAGATCATCTCACGTTTGATGCCATACCCCTGATCCTTGACTACGCTGAAGCCATGCTTCTCCAGGCCCCTGCGCACGTGGCCGGCGGCGGTAAAGGTGGCGTAGCTCGCCCCCTTGCGGCTGAGCCTGGCCATCTGCTGGTAGAGCTGTTCCTGCCACATTTTGGGGTTGCGGCTGGGGGTAAAACCATCGAGGAACCAGACGTCCATTACGCCCTCGGCCGGTGCGTGCATCTGCTCCAGGCACTCGTTGACGTCGCCCAGCCACAGATCCACCACCACCTGGCCCTGGTCAAACTCCATGCGGTGGCAACCCGGCAGCGGCATGGGGTAGGCGGCTTTCAGCTGGCGGCTCTGCTCGGCAAACTCCGGCCAGTAACGGTGCGCTTTGGCCAGATCCGCCCCGGTGACCGGGTACTTCTCCATGGTGACAAAGTGCAGCCGCTTGCAGGGGGCGTCCGGGTGGTTCTGGCGAAACTGACGAAAGCTGTGCCACAGCACCATCAGATTCAGGCCGGTGCCGAAACCGGTTTCAGCCACGACCAAGGTGTCATGGGGGTGCTCTGTAAATCGCTCCGGAAACCCGTTATGTTGCATAAATACATATCGGGTCTCGTCGATGCCGTCGACGGTGGAGAAGTAAACATCATCAAATTCGATGGAGACCGGGGTGTCGGAGTCGCGCCAATCCAGTTTGGCGTGGCTGATGGAATTCACTGGGGTACTCACTGTTGCAGTTTGAGACGCCATTCTAACCCCCAGGGGGGAAAGCCGACCAGTTCAGCTTGTAAAACAGGCTAAGATGACGGCGGTTTAAAGATCTTCATACACAGGATACAACGATGAAGCGAGTTGTAATTACCGGACTGGGCATCGTTTCCAGTATTGGCAACAACGCCGAGGAAGTGAAAGCTTCCCTTAAGGCTGGTAAGAGTGGCCTGAGCTACTCAGAACAATTTGAGGAACTGGGCCTGCGTAGCCGCGTTTGGGGCGATCTGAAGATCGACACCTCCGAGCACGTTGACCGCAAGACCCTGCGCTTTATGGGTGACGCTGCTGCCTACGCCTACATCGCCATGAAGGAAGCCATCGACGACGCTGGCCTCGAAGAGGATCAGGTGAGCAACCTGCGCACCGGCATCATCGCCGGCTGTGGCGGTGCCTCCTCCCTGAACCAGGTGCAGGCTGCCGATACGCTGCGCAGCAAGGGCGTTCGCCGTGTGGGTCCTTATCTGGTGCCGCGCATCATGTCTTCCACCGCTTCCGCCTGCCTGGCCACTCCCTTCAAGATTAAGGGTGTGAACTACTCCATCAGCTCCGCCTGTGCCACCAGTGCGCACTGCATCGGTAACGCGGTTGAGCAGATTCAGCTGGGCAAGCAGGACATCGTGTTTGCCGGTGGCTCCGAAGAGCTGCACTGGACCCTGGCCATGGGCTTCGACGGCATGGGCGCCCTGTCCACCAAGTACAATGAAGACCCCACCAAGGCGTCCCGTACCTACGACGCTGACCGTGATGGTTTTGTTATCTCCGGCGGTGGCGGCATGGTTGTGGTTGAGGAGCTGGAGCACGCTCTGGCCCGTGGTGCCAAGATCTACGGCGAAATCGTCGGCTATGGTGCCAACTCTGACGGCTACGACATGGTTGCCCCCAGTGGCGAAGGCGCCGTGCGCTGCATGAAGATGGCGCTGGAGCAGGCCGGTGACGATGTGTCCATCGATTACATCAACACCCATGGTACTTCCACGCCAGTGGGTGACACCAAGGAGCTGGGCGCCATCCAGGAAGTGTTTGGCAGTAACAGCCCGGCCATCAGTGCCACCAAGGCGATGACCGGTCACGCCCTGGGCGCCGCAGGGGTTCACGAGGCGATCTACAGCCTGCTGATGATGGACAATGACTTCATTGCGCCTTCCATCAACATCGATAACCTGGATCCCGAAGCCGAGGGTCTGGACATCGTGGCCGAGACCCGCGAGCAACCTGTGAACACCTTCATGAGCAACAGCTTCGGCTTCGGTGGTACCAACGCCACCCTGATTGTGCGCAAGTACAAGGGTTAATCCCCGTTAGCTGCCAAAAGCCTCAACGAAGCCGGGATACTGAATCCCGGCTTCGCTTTTGATACACTCCCCCTCCTGTATTCCCCACTCCCCTCCCTGACCGATGATTATCGTTGCAGATGAGAATATGCCGGCACTGGATGCCATGTTTGGCGGCCATGCCGAGATCCGTGTGTACCCCGGGCGTGATATTGGTACTGAGCAGGTGCGCGATGCCGATATCCTGCTGGTGCGAAGTGTGACCCAGGTGGATGAGAGCCTTATCTCTGCCGCGCCGAGGTTACAATTTGTTGGTACCGCCACCATAGGCTATGACCATATCGATACCCAGGCCCTGGAGGCACGGGGGATCCCCTGGAGTAATGCGCCGGGCTGTAACGCTCAGGCGGTCGGTGAGTATGTACTCACTGCGCTGCTCACCCTGGCCGAACGGTTGGGCGTCAGCCTGGCCGGTCGCACCCTGGGGGTCATTGGCGCCGGCAATACCGGCAGCGCCACCGCAGAGCGGGCCCAGGCACTGGGGATGACGGTGCTGCTTAATGATCCCCCTCTGCAGCGCCAGGGGGATGCCCGAAGCTTCGTTGACCTGGACACCCTGCTGACCCGGTCGGACGTCGTCTGCTGCCATGTGCCGCTGAACCGGGACGGAGACGATTGCACCTATCATCTGATTGATGAGGGCCGGCTGGCGATGCTCAAGCCAGATGCCTGGCTGGTGAACGCCTGCCGTGGCGAGGTGGTGGACAATAAGGCATTGGTCGACCACAAGCGTGCCTGTCCCGATTGCCGGCTGATTCTGGATGTGTGGGAGGGCGAGCCCAACCCCATGGCAGAGCTGGTGGCGTTGGCGGACATCGCCACCCCCCACATCGCCGGATACAGTGTCGAGGCAAAACTTCGGGGGAACTGGATACTGCTGAACACGCTGGCGCAGACCCTGGGAATCCACCAGGTTCCGCCGCTAAGCACTTATGTGCCGCCATCCAGCATCAGCTCGGTAGGTTTGGCTGAACTGGGCAGCCAGGGCGACATGGCCAGGCTGGCTCGGCTGGTGTACGACATCGATGCCCAAGACAGGCGGTTTCGGGACTGGTTCAGTCAGCCGGGTGGTTTTGACCGCCAGCGTAAGGCGCACCTTGAGCGCCGTGAATTTATGTCACTGACCATAGAGGGACCTGCACAGCAGGCCGGCCTCTGGTCACAACTCGGATTTAACACAAGAGAGAACCCTCATGGCACAGGCCTTTAATGTTGCGATTCTGGGCGCCACCGGCGCCGTTGGTGAAACCCTGATTCAGATCCTGGAGGAGCGGAACTTTCCTGTAGGACAGCTGTTTCCTCTGGCCAGCACCAACAGTGCCGGCAAGAGCGTCAGTTTCAAGGGCGAAGAGCTGACCGTCGAGGACGTGGAGAAGTTTGACTGGAGCCAGGTTGAGCTGGCGTTTTTCTCCGCCGGCGGCGAAGTGTCCGCGCGCTGGGCTGACGTGGCGGCCGATGAGGGCTGTGTGGTGATCGATAACACCTCCCACTTCCGCAACGACCCGGACGTGCCTCTGGTGGTGCCGGAGATCAACCCTCATGCCCTGGAGGAGTTCCGTAACCGCAATATCATTGCCAACCCCAACTGTTCCACCATCCAGATGCTGGTGGCGCTGAACCCCATCCATCAGCAGTACGGCATTGAGCGCATCAATGTGACCACCTACCAGTCGGTGTCCGGTGCCGGGCGCCGTGCCATTGAGGAGCTGGCCAAGCAGTGTGCCCAACTGCTTAACGGTCTGCCGGCGAACAGTGAGGTGTTTGACAACCAGATCGCCTTTAACTGCCTGCCCAAGATCGACGCCTTCATGGACAATGGCTACACCAAGGAGGAGATGAAGATGCTGTGGGAAACCCAGAAGATCCTCGGCGATGCCTCGGTGATGGTTAATGCCACCGCCGTTCGGGTCCCGGTCTTCCACGGTCATGGTGAAGCGATTCACCTGGAGACCCGTCAGCCCACCTCGGTGGAGGAGGTGAAAGCGCTGCTGAATCAGGCTCCGGGTGTGACTCTGATGGAAGAGGATATCGACTACCCCACCCAGGTGGGCAATGCCACCGGCCAGGATGAGGTGTTTGTCGGCCGGGTGCGTCAGGATCTGAGCCACCCCTGTGGCCTGAACCTGTGGGTGGTGGCGGACAACATCCGCAAAGGGGCTGCCCTGAATGCGGTGCAGATTGCCGAAGTTCTGGTCCGCGACTACCTCTGATGAGCAAAGTGTGAAGCCCGCGCCCGGCGCGGCTTCACAACAACTGTCGTCCTGGAATCAGATAAGATATAGTGTTGAAATCGCTGTAATTAGATTCAGATAAAATTCGAGATATGCGGGCCTGCAAAATGACTGGAAAGCAAAGGGTATTGGCTGCTCTTCTGGGGGGCGCTCTGAGCTGCTCCCTTTCACTGGGTGCTGTTGCCGAAGGGATATCGCTCGCCGGCCCCAAGGGCGAGGTGAAGCAGGTCACCATCGGTCCAACCAGCCCCAGGGACACCCTGTGGCGTTTGGCGAATGCCCACAAGCCTGAGGGTGCCACGGTCTACCAGACCATGGTGGCGCTCTATGAGGCCAACCCTCAGGCGTTCAATGCCAACAACCTCAACTCCCTCGAAAAGGGGATGATGCTGACGCTGCCCGACAGCCAGACCATCCTGGCCATCGACCCGGTGGAGGCCAAGCGCAAAGCCACCCAGGATGACCGTCAGTGGAGTGGCAAGCCCGCCAAGCCAGCCCCCAAGGCCGAACCCAAGCCTCGCACTCAGCCCGAGCCTCAAGCTGCCGCTCCGACGACCAGCCAGCCTGCTCCAGCGGTCAGTAAGGGGCAGGATGAGGTCAGCGCCAAGCTGGCTGAACTCAGTGGCCAGCTGGATGAGCAGAGGCGTCGATCCGCCGAACAGATAGCGCAGCTGCGCCGAGACCTGGGTATGTCCATCGATGAGATGGGCGCCATGCTGGAACAGAATGAGTTGCTCAAGGCTCGCCTGGAAGAGGTCAATGGCCAGATTCAGGTGCTGCAGGACGCACTGGACGATCAGCAGGCGGTGAACCGTGAGTTGGAACAGCAACTGCGCAGCCCGATAATTCCCGAGCCCACAGGCGAAGTGTTCGAGCCGGTGGAGGAGATGGAGGAGAGCGGCATCTGGCAGCAGCTGTGGAGCAAGCCCTGGTTGGTGGGTATTGCCGGTGTGGTCCCGACCATCTTTGTGCTGGCGCTGATCTGGCTGTTCCTGCGTCGACGCTCCCCTGAACCTGACGCCAGCATTGCTCAGATCTCCGATCCAAACCTGGCTCCTGTTCCCGAACCGGTCGCTACCGCGGCGGAGCCCCACGTGGCCGACGGTAACGAAGGGATGGACCTGGAGAGTGCCATTCAGCTGGATCCTCAGGTTCAGGATGAGGATGAGCCTGTCCAGTCCCTCGAGGAGCTGCTCCAGGAACACCAGAGCCTGGAAGAGCCGGCAGCCAGCCTGACCGAAGCTGAACCCAAGGCATCCGAGGCCCAGGGTGATGATGAACTGCTGGCCAACATGGCGATGAGTGAGCTGGAGCCGGACATCGATACCGTGATGGAGGAGCTTGGGGTTGCCCTGGATGACACCAATGACATGGTGGAACTCAGTCACGAGGCCCCGGAGGTGGAAGCCAGCCTGGGCGAGGATGAGATCGACGCCCTGCTCAAAGGGGCATCGGAGGAGCCTGCTGCCAAGGTTCAGCCTGAAGCTCAGCCCGAACTTCCCCCCTCTGAGCCTGAGCCTGAGCCCCTGATGCCGGAACCGGAGGCGTCTCTCGGCGGCCTGGATCTGACCGCGGATGAGCCGTCTCTCTCCATGGTCGACTCCCAGCCTGAGCCTGTCTCCAGTGAACCCGCCCAGGAGGAGGGGTTCATTGACATCGACAAGCTGCTGGATGAGTCCGGCAGCAGTGAGCCTAACTTTGAACCCTATAATGGCCTGGATCTGGACATCGGGGATTCCGACCTGTCCGATCTGGTGGGCGACGCCGGTGGCGTGGATGTGGATGATGAGGACGGCGGTTTCAGCGCCAAGCTGGATCTGGCCAGGGCCTATATCGAGATCGACGACAAGGACAGCGCCAAAGCCCTGCTGAAAGAGGTGGTGGAGAAGGGCGCAGAGTCGCAGAAGCTGGAAGCCCAGAGTCTGCTGGATAAGATGTAAGCCTGCACCCGGTTAAAACGGCGGCCTTGAGCCGCCGTTTTTTGTGCTTGCTCAATGGCTTTGTGTCACAAAAACCGCTTGGAGCGAGGTGTGAGCATTTGCTCTACAGAGTCGCCGGTTGTGGCATCGTCAGATTTTAGAATTGCGGCTGTTGCGTCGCTGTGAATCACGTACAATGTCCCGCCCTGGCCGGGTCCAACAGCGGGATCCAAACGGGCCGGAGTCTGGTATAATGCGCCCCCTTTTGAGTAAAGCAGGTTGAACCGTTTATGAGAGTGGCACTGGGTATTGAGTATGACGGCAGTCACTACTATGGCTGGCAGCGCCAGCGAGAAGTGGTTGGCGTTCAGCAGCGGCTGGAAGAAGCGATCTCCGTTGTTGCCAATCACCCTGTGGAGGTCAGCTGTGCCGGTCGTACCGACGCAGGTGTTCATGGTACCGGTCAGGTGGTGCACTTTGATACCGATGCGGTTCGTCCCGAGCGGGCCTGGACCCTGGGGCTGAACGCCAACCTGCCAGGCGACATTGCCGTGCGCTGGGCCAAACCGGTGAGTGACGAGTTTCATGCGCGGTTCTCCGCCACCGCCCGCCGCTACCGCTACATCATCTATAACCACAGGTATCGTCCGGCGATCCTGGGGCGGGGAGTGAGCCACTATTATCACGACCTGGATGAGGTGCTGATGCACCAGGCGGGTCAGTTGCTGCTGGGGGAGAACGACTTCAGTGCCTTCAGGGCGGTACAGTGTCAGTCCAAGTCGCCCTGGCGCAATGTTCACCACCTGAGCGTCAGCCGACGGAACCAATTCGTCATCATGGATATCAAAGCCAATGCCTTTGTTCACCATATGGTGCGCAACATCATCGGTTCGCTGATGGAAGTGGGCAAAGGGGAGCAGCCGGTGGAGTGGATCGCCGAGCTGCTGGCGGGCAAGGATCGTAATCTGGCCGCGGCCACCGCCAAGGCGGAAGGCCTGTATCTGGTCGAGGTGGACTACCCGCAAGAGTTTGGTCTGCCAAAGACTGAACCCGGCCCTCTGTTCCTTCCCGACCCGTTGTAGGGAGATCGGCTAAAAAACCCTGAAGATTGCCGCAATTTCCCCGAGAATTATCGGGTTAGACCAGTTTTCGGTATCGCCAGTGTGACCTTTGTGGTTTAATTTAGCCAGTTTGCACCCAAGTGCCAGAAACAGAATTCGAAAACAGGCTATTATTATCGACTTAATAGCCTGATTGAAGCAGATAACAGCCTAATCAGGCCATTCAGAAAACAGGACTAGCGACGATGAGTTGGTTAGAGAAAATCCTGCCTAAAAGTAAAACAGTCGCGGCCCGTCGCCACTCCGTACCAGAAGGGGTATGGAGCAAATGTGAGCAGTGTGACCAGATCCTCTACCGCGCCGAACTGGAGCGCAACCTGGAGGTGTGTCCCAAGTGCGATCACCACATGCGTATCGGAGCCCGTGCTCGGCTGGAAAAGTTTTTCGACGAGGGCACCCTGAGAGAGATCGGTGCCGATCTTGAGCCGCAGGACATCCTCAAGTTCCGCGACTCCAAGAAGTACAAAGACCGTATCGCCCAGGGCGAGCGCGCCAGTGGCGAGAAAGATGCCCTGGTGGCGGCTGAGGGCAAGCTGAAGGGGATGCATGTTGTTGCCTGCTCCTTCGAGTTTTCCTTTATGGGCGGCTCCATGGCCTCCGTGGTCGGGGCTCGCTTCGTGCGTGCCGTTGAGGTGTGCCTGGACAAGAACCTGCCCCTGGTGTGCTTCTCCGCCAGTGGCGGTGCCCGTATGCAGGAGGCGCTGTTCTCCCTGATGCAGATGGCCAAGACCTCTGCGGCCCTGGCCAAGATGAGTGAGCGCGGCCTGCCCTACATCTCGGTTCTGACCGATCCCACCATGGGAGGCGTATCCGCTTCCCTGGCGATGTTGGGTGACATCAATGTCGGCGAACCCAAGGCTCTGATCGGTTTTGCCGGTCCGCGGGTGATCGAGCAGACCGTTCGCGAGCAGCTGCCTGAAGGGTTCCAGCGCAGTGAGTTTTTGCTTGAGAAGGGGGCCATCGACATGATCGTCGATCGTCGCGAGATGCGTGACACCCTGGCCCGAGTGATTGGGAAGTTTACCCAGGCTCCCCCCCAAGAGACTGAGTAATGCCCGGCGCTACCCGATTTGAAAGCCAGTCCCTTGTGGACTGGCTTAATCATATCTTGTTGGTGCATCCCGCCGACATCGACATGGGCCTCAGCCGCCTGGCTAAGGTCGCCGCCCTGATGGGGTTGGACGCTCTGCCACACTCCACCGTCGTCACCGTTGCCGGCACCAATGGCAAGGGCTCCACCTGCGCCATGATGGAATCGATCCTGCTTGAGGGTGGGGCCACCACCGGGGTGTTCAGCTCGCCTCATCTGCACAGATACAACGAGCGTGTCCGCATCAATGGCCAGGAGCTGGACGATCAGGCTCATCTGGACGCCTTTGCCGCCATAGAGCTGGCTCGGGGCGATGTTCAGCTGACCTTCTTCGAGTTCTCTGCCCTGGGGGCCCTCTATCTGTTTGACCGGTATCGTCCGGACGTGGTGCTGCTGGAAGTCGGCCTGGGGGGGCGCCTGGATGCCACCAACCTCATCGATGCGGATCTGGCGGTGATCACCTCCATCGACCTGGACCACCAGGAGTACCTGGGGGATACCCGGGAATCGGTGGGCCGGGAGAAAGCTGGCATCTTCCGCCCTGGAGTCCCGGCCATCATCGGCGAGCCGGATCTGCCGCGCTCCGTCACCGAGGTGGCCGATGAGCTGGGCACCCCACTGCTGTGCACCGACACCGATTTTTACGGTGACTTCAAAGGTGACCGCTGGCAGTTCAAAGGGGCGGTGCGTCAGGTGGACAACCTGCCCATTCCCTCTCTCCCTGCCATCAACGCGGTGACCGCATTGGCGGCTCTGGAGCAGCTTAAACCCGAACTTTCCGATGCCAATCTGCGGGATGGGCTGGCCAAGGCGTCTCTGCCTGGTCGACTGCAGCTGCTCAGTCAGGCTCCGAGAGTCTACGCCGATGTGGCGCACAACCCCCATGCCGCCCGCCACCTGGCCCAGCGTTTGCTCCAGCTCAAGGGGGAGGGCAGGGTGCTGGCGGTGTGTGCCATGTTGGACGACAAGGAGATTGAGGCGTCTCTTGCGCCGCTGCTGCCTGTGGTCGACCGCTGGTTTGCCGCGCCTCTGGAGGTGCCCAGGGGCGCCGATGGTGGTCGCATCGCCAAGGTCGTGGGTATCGGCGGGGTGGACGCCTCGGTCGAGCAGGCGCTGAAGCGCGCCTGTGAACAGGCCTCGGATTTGGATCTGGTCATTGTGTTTGGCTCCTTTTACACTGTGGCCCAGGCCCAGAGTCTGTTTGAGGGAGAGTAACTGTTGTCGGATCAGCTGAAAAACCGCATTGTAGGCACCCTGGTATTGACCGCGCTGGCGGTGATTTTCCTGCCTAATCTGCTGGATGGTGAAAAGCGCCGCCTGGAGGAAAACTTCGCCACCATCCCTCTGGGACCGGTGGCGTTGCCTCAAGGGGTACCCGAGCGGGCGTTCGAAGAGATCACCCTGGAGCCAGAAGGTGGCCAGGCTGAGTCGGTTGCTGAGCCTGTGGCGTCCGCCTCCCCGGCCGACACCACCAAGAAAGCTGAGCCGGTTCAGACTGCCTCGGTGAAAAGCGAGCCCAAGCCTGCGGCCAAGAGCAGCGGGGTGAAAACCGGCTGGACCTTGCAGGTGGGCAGTTTTCGAAATGCCAAGAATGTCACCAAGTTGGTGAACGAACTCCGGGAGAAGGGGTTTCGGGCCTACAGCGTTCCGTCGCGGCCGGTTGAAGGCAAGATAAATCGGGTGTTTGTGGGTCCGGATGTCTCCAAGTCCAAGCTGGAGAAGGAGCAGCTTCGTCTGGCCAAGGCCACGGATCTCAAGGGGGCTCTGGTGCCCTATAAGGCCACAGATATATAGTCATAATCGAAGTAAAAGCCCGCATCATGCGGGCTTTTTAGTGGATTCCCCACAAGGGCGATTTTAGGTGAGAAACCCTGGCCCCTCTGTTAGAATTGCCGCGCAAGAAACACTAGGAGGCGATGCTCGCTGTGATGGTATGGATAGACTACGCCATTTTGGGCGTAGTGGGCCTGTCGGTCCTGATTAGTCTGGTTCGTGGTTTCGCCAGAGAGGCGATGTCACTGGTGGTGTGGTTGCTTGCTTTCCTGATTTCAAGCCGCTTCTATGAAGATCTGGCGGTCTACCTGACCCAGATAGATGATCCCATGCTGCGCAATGGCGCCTCCATTGCCGTGCTCTTTGTGGCCACCCTGATTCTCGGCGGACTGTTGAACTACCTGGTGGGCCAGATGGTGGATCGCACCGGCCTTACAGGCACCGATCGCCTGCTTGGGGTGGTATTCGGTGCCGCCCGTGGTGCCCTGGTGGTGGCTGCGGCCCTGTTTTTCCTTGACAGTTTTACTCCGGCGGCCTCCTCGGACTGGTGGCGGGACTCCCTGCTGATCCCCGAGTTCAAGGTCGTCATCCAATGGTTCTTCCAATATTTGGAGCAAAGCTCCAGTTTTTTACCAAAAATATAAAAACAGAATGACCCTACAAACTATGAACTTCTTACCAACTAAGGACCAAACATAATGTGTGGTATCGTCGGAATCGTTGCTCATTCCTCCGTTAACCAAACCATTTATGATGCGTTGACTGTGTTGCAGCACCGGGGGCAGGACGCCGCCGGTATCGTGACAGTGGATGGCGAAGCCTTCCGCCTGCGCAAAGCAAATGGCTTGGTGAAGGATGTGTTCCAGAGCAAGCACATGTTGCGGTTACAAGGGAATGTGGGAATAGGCCACGTACGCTATCCCACCGCCGGCTCTTCCAGCTCCTCGGAAGCCCAACCCTTCTACGTCAACTCCCCCTTCGGAATCACCCTCGCCCACAACGGCAACCTCACCAACGCCCACCAACTCAGCGAACAGATGGCTCAGATGCGCCGCCACATCAACACCAACTCAGACTCCGAGTTGTTGCTGAACGTGCTGGCCCATGAGATTCAGCAACAACCTGGTTATGAGCTGACCCCTGAGCAGGTGTTTGAGGCGGTGACCAAGCTGCACGCCACGGTTCGCGGCGCCTACGCCTGTGTGGCCCTGATTGTTGGCCAGGGGCTGGTGGCGTTCCGGGATCCCAATGGTATTCGCCCCCTGGTGCTGGGTAAGCGCAGCTCCGGCAAGGGCCATGAGTATATGGTGGCTTCGGAGAGTGTGGCTCTGGATGCGGTGGGCTTTGAGTACATCCGTGATGTGGCTCCCGGAGAGGCGGTGTATGTGGATTGCCAAGGTCAGCTGTTTACCAAGCAGTGCGCCGAAGCCCCGCAGCTGAACCCCTGTATCTTCGAGTTTGTCTACTTCGCTCGCCCCGACTCCACCATCGACGGCATCTCTGTCTACGCCAGCCGGGTGAACATGGGCCGCAAGCTGGGGGCCAAGATCGCCCGGGAGTGGGAAGATCATGACATCGACGTGGTGATCCCCATTCCGGAGACCTCCTGCGACATCGCCTTGCAGATTGCCAACGAGCTGGACCTTCCCTATCGTCAGGGTTTCGTGAAGAACCGTTACGTGGGCCGGACCTTTATCATGCCGGGCCAGGAGGAGCGCAAGAAGTCGGTGCGCCGCAAACTCAACGCCATCGCTCAGGAGTTCAAAGGCAAGAATGTCCTGCTGGTGGATGACTCCGTAGTCAGGGGAACCACCTCCGAGCAGATCATCGAGATGGCTCGCGAGTCCGGCGCCCGCAAGGTGTACTTTGCGTCGGCGGCCCCTGAGATCCGTTTCCCCAACGTGTACGGCATCGACATGCCCAGCTCCCAGGAGCTGATCGCCCATGGCCGGGATGTGGAGGAGGTGTGCAAGATCATTGGTGCCGATGGCCTGATCTATCAGGACCTGCCGGATCTGGTGGCGGCCGTGAGTGAAGAGAATCCAACGGTGAGCCGCTTCGATACTTCAGTATTCAATGGTCAGTACGTGACTCAGGATGTGGACCAGGCCTATCTGGATCAGCTCAATCAGGATCGCAGCGATGACGCCAAGGCTAAGCGCGACTCCGAGCAGAGCAGCAACCTGGAGATCCACAACGTCTGCCACCCCTAGGGCGGAGAGTTGTGAGATAAAAAACGCGCCTGATGGCGCGTTTTTTTATTCTCTGCGACTGACCGGTTAACTGATGTAGGAGGGGCCGAACCCCACATTCCACAGGATCACCGAGGAGGCGAGGATGGCCACCAGCAGCACCAGGCCGCAGGTCACCAGAGAGCTGGCGTAGATGAATCCGCGCTCTTCGGGAATGTTCATGATGATGGGGACCCCGGAATAGAGCAGATAGACCGAGTAGGCGATGCCCGCCAGGCCCACAACCATCACAAACCACAGCTCGGGATAGAGGGTGGCAAAGCCGACCATAAACAGCGGTGTGGCGGTGTAGGCCGAGAGCTCGACCGCCTGGGTGAAGCTGGGTTTGGCGCCGAAGGTTTTGGCCATCCAGTGAGCCAGGTAGGCCAGCAGGAACACGCCGGCGATCAGTGCACCGTACATGGCGACGGCCATCTTGGCGGCGCTGGCCTGGGTCAGCTTGATGGGATCACCGGCGCCGATGCTCCAGCCGATGTAACTGCTGGCAAAAAAGCCGCAAATGGCTGGGATCAGTGCGATGACAAAGATGTGGGTCAGGCTGGCGCCCATCCCCTCGTGGGTTTGCTCGATGCTCTGCCATTCCTGGCGTGGATGGGCATAAAGTCCCCATAAATGATTGAGTATCATAGTTATTATCCCCTGCTTGAACCTCAAACAATGATGGTCGTCGAAACATCAGACGATACAACTACTTCCTGACTAGTTATTAGGGATTGCCGGGCGCGAGTCAAGGAGAAGTTTGAATAAGATCACGCTTTTATCCGGCTCAAGGCCGAGCCGGACGGGGAAAGCTTGAGAATAATCTTCGCGATTACAGGTGGTTAAGATTTAGGCAGGGCCTGGCTGGAGAGTTTGCACTCCTCGGGAGTCACCAGCAGCACGCTGTCTTGCTGATACCAGTCTCCTACCACCACTCGCTGGCGGTTGCCGGACAGGGGATGGATGGCGGGCCTGTGGGTGTGACCGTGGATCATCCGCTGGGCCTGGGTCGCATCGAGCAGGTGGCCGACGGCAGAAGGCGTGACGTCCATGATGGTCATGTCCTTGTCTGCATTGGCCGCCTTGCTGCGTGCTCGGGCTCGACGGGCCAGGGCACGGCGCATGCGCAGGGGCAGGGAAAGCATCAGCAGCCGGAACCAGGGGCGGTTTCTGAGGCGGCGAAATTTCTGATACTCCAGATCGGCGGTACACAGGCTGTCACCATGGAGGATCACCGTGGGGGTGCCGTAGAGGGTTAGGGTTTCCACCTCAGGCAGCAGGGTGATGCCGGCGCGCTTGGCAAAGTCCGGTCCCACCAGGAAGTCGCGATTGCCGTGGAGGTAGAAGATGGGCGCGTGGGCGCTGGCCTGGTGGAGTAGGGCGGCGATGTCGCGATTGAAGGGGGTCAGGTCGTCATCCCCGATCCAGGCCTCGAACAGATCACCCAGGATATAGAGGGCGTCGGCGCCGGGCAGTTCGGTGTCGAGGAAGCGGGCGAAGGCCCGGGTGATGTCGGGACGCTCGGCACTCAGGTGCAGGTCGCCGATAAACAGGGTGCGAGGGCCGCCGACGGCGACCCTCTGAAGGTTATCAGTCTTCAAGCTTGGCGCTCTCGATAACCACAGATTCCAGGGGAACGTCCTGGTGCATGCCGTGGTTGCCGGTTTTTACCGCCTTGATCTTCTCAACCACATCCATGCCTTCAACCACCTGGCCGAATACGCAGTAGCCCCAACCCTGCATGGACTCGTTTTTGAAGTCCAGGAAGGTGTTGTCGTTCACGTTGATGAAGAACTGGGCAGTGGCGGAGTGTGGATCTGGGGTGCGGGCCATGGCGATGGTGCCCACCTTGTTGGAGATGCCGTTGTTGGCTTCATTCTCAACGCCGGCACCGGTTGGTTTTTGCTGCATGTCTGCGGTGAAACCACCACCTTGAACCATGAAGCCGTCGATGACGCGGTGGAAGATGGTGTTGTCGTAGAAACCCTGCTTCACGTAGTTCAGGAAGTTCTCAACGGTTTTAGGGGCCTTGTCGGTAAAAAGTTCCAGCTTGATATCGCCGAAGTTGGTGGTCAGTGTCACCATAATAGGGACCTCATTATGAATGGTTTACAAATTTTACCTTAAGCAAAAGGTGTGAGAAAAGGGGTAGTTCCCCCAGGCTCAAAAAGCCCGTTTTCAGCAGGTGAAGTCGTGATAAACTATCGCCTTTGATTTTCGCTTAACGTCAAACAGTATAACGAGCGGTGCAATGCTAAAGATTTTTAATACGCTGACCAGACAGAAAGAGACCTTTACCCCTATCGTCCCCAACAAGGTGGGCATGTATGTGTGTGGGGTCACCATCTATGACTACTGTCACATCGGTCACGGTCGCACCTACGTCGCGTTCGATATCGCCGTTCGTTACCTGCGCTCCCTGGGCATGGAGGTAAACTACGTCCGCAACATCACCGACGTCGACGACAAGATCATCCGTCGTGCCGCAGAAAACGGTGAGAGCTGCGACGCCCTGGTGGAGCGTTTCACCCAGGCGATGTACCAAGACTTCGATGCCCTGGGCCTGCTGCGTCCGGACATCACCCCAACGGTGACCGGCCACATGGCTGAGATCATCGACATCATTCAGCGACTGGTGGACAAGGAGCATGCCTATGTCTCTGACAATGGTGATGTCTGGTTTGAGGTGAACACCTTCGGCGAGTACGGCAAACTCTCCAAGCAGGATCTGGAGCAGCTGCAGGCTGGTGCCCGGGTGGACGTGGAGGAGGCCAAGCGCAACCCCATGGACTTTGCCCTGTGGAAGAGCGCCAAACCCGGTGAGCCCTCCTGGGATTCCCCATGGGGCAAAGGCCGCCCTGGCTGGCACATTGAGTGTTCTGCCATGAACGAGAAGCACCTGGGCAAGGTGTTTGACATCCATGGCGGTGGTTCGGACCTGATGTTCCCTCACCATGAGAATGAGGTGGCTCAGAGCTGCTGCGCCAACGACAACAACTATGTGAACTACTGGATGCACTCCGGCATGGTTCAGGTGAACAAGGAGAAGATGTCCAAATCTCTGGGTAACTTCTTCACCATCCGGGATGTGCTGAAGGTGTATCAGGGTGAGTCGGTGCGCTACTTCCTGCTCTCCAGTCACTACCGCAGCCAGCTGAACTATTCCGAAGAGAATCTGGACCAGGCGCACGCCGCCATGGAGCGACTCTATACAGCCCTGCGTGGCGCCCCGGAGGACGGGCAGGTGTTGGAGAGCTATCTGACCACCTTCCGCGAGGCGATGAACGACGACCTCAATACGCCTGAAGCGGTATCCGTGCTGTTTGACTTGGCCCGTGAGCTCAACATCGCCAAAGAGAACAACCCTGAGCTGGCCGCAGATCTGGCGGCGACCCTGAAGGGGATTGGCGAGGTGCTGGGCATTTTGCAGCAGCAACCGGAGCAGTTCCTGCAAGGGGGCGGTGATGAGGATGAGGTGGCGACCATCGAAGCTCTGATCAAGCAGCGCAACGATGCCCGTGCCGCTAAGGACTGGGGTAAGGCCGACGAAGCCCGGGATGCCCTGACCGCCATGGGCATTGTGCTGGAAGATGGTGCCGGCGGCACCACCTGGCGCCGCAAGTAACGCCTGCCTGGAAAAGAAAAGCCCGCATTTGCGGGCTTTTTTGTTGGGTGGTCTAAACCAGAGCGGCCTAGCTGTGGTACTGCTCGCAGGCAAACAGGGTGTTTTGCAGCAGGCAGGCGATGGTCATGGGGCCCACGCCACCAGGCACCGGGGTGATGTGTCCGGCGCGCTCTTTGGCCGCATCGAACTCCACGTCTCCGACCAGACGACCATCCTCCAGGCGGTTGATGCCGACATCGATGACGATGGCACCGGGCTTGATCCACTCGCCGGGAATGAAGTTGGGCTTGCCCACGGCCACCACCAGCAGATCCGCCTGCTCCACATGGTGGCGCAGGTCCTTGGTGAATCTGTGACAGGTGGTGGTGGTGCAACCACCGAGCAGCAGTTCCAGGGTCATGGGGCGGCCGACGATGTTGGAGGCGCCAACGATCACCGCATGCAGGCCGTGGGTTTTCACGCCGGTGGACTCGATGAGGTGGGTGATCCCCAGAGGGGTACAGGGGCGCAGCACCGGGATGCGCTGGGCCAGGCGGCCAACGTTATAGGGGTGAAAGCCGTCCACATCCTTATCGGGGCGAATGCGCTCGATGACGGTGGCACTGTCGATGTGTTCGGGCAGGGGAAGCTGCACCAGAATGCCGTCGATGCTGGGGTCGTTATTGAGGAGGTCAATTTGAGCCAGCAGGTCGGCTTGCGTGGTATCGGCGGGCAGGTCGAAGCTTCGGGAGACGAAGCCCACCTGCTCGCAGGCTTTGCGCTTGTTGCCGACATAGACCTGGGAAGCGGGGTCGCTGCCGACCAGGATAACGGCCAGTCCGGGGGCGCGCAGGCCCTGTTGGGTACGGGATTGAACTTGTGAGGCGATGTTCTGACGAACGGACGCGGCAATGGCTTTGCCGTCTATTAGTGTTGCTGTCATCTCTACAGACTTCCTATGTAGCTGAATAGGTTGACGCCGCTGCGCATTTTGCCAGCTAAAGTGCGCTGTGTCATGAAATTAGTGTGGTTGGAGTACAGGGATTGTCCAATTGGAAATGGATGCATAAAAAAGTGTTTGACCTTGGAAGCCACCGCCGCTAATATTCGCCCCCGTTGTCGAGGGGTAACCCGACACAACAAACAGTCGGTGATTAGCGCAGCCTGGTAGCGCATCTGGTTTGGGACCAGAGGGTCAGAGGTTCGAATCCTCTATCACCGACCACTTTTTGGAGTTGTTGGCTGGTTTGCCGATTTCTCAAAAAATGCACCGGATAGGTCATTTTCTTGCGCCCGTAGCTCAGTTGGATAGAGCAGCTGCCTTCTAAGCAGCTGGTCGCAGGTTCGAATCCTGCCGGGTGCGCCATAACAGTGGTGGCTGTAGCTCAGTTGGTAGAGTCCCGGATTGTGATTCCGGTTGTCGTGGGTTCAAATCCCATCAGCCACCCCATCATTCAGAAAAAAGCCCCTGATTTTCAGGGGCTTTTTTCGTTTAAGAACGGTGCTTGTTCCTGCGGGCTATTTCGTTTGCTCTGTGGCTTTGCGGTCCTGCCAGACCTGAAGGTCAGGGTTGCTGGAGTAGATCCCTTTCTCTTCGTAGCGGTTTTCCTCCGCCATCCAGCCGGCCCGATACAGTTGGGGCAGGTCACCTCCATGTTGCTCCACATAGGCTTTGGCTGCCTCGAGCGCTTCGGCATAGGGAATGTCCACCGTGACGTCGGACAGACTGCCGTGGCCTTTTATGGTCATTACGTCGTCGATGACCGCGACTTCAATCATCTGATTGCCGATGTGGCAGTATTGGGCTCGCATGGACCTCCTCCCCCGGCATGGACAGTGTCTTACCCTAAGTGTGGTTGCTGGGGCCTGGGAGTGCCACCGAGCCCGGCCCTGCTATTGATCTGCCTCAGAATTTGCCCGGAAAAGCGCGTTAAACAGTGAGCTGACGAAAATCTTCTCCAGCCATTGACAATGCTGTCTCGACTCCGCATAGACCTATGGCTATAATGGCGCGTCCTACTATTGGCTTAGGCAGGATGTGACAGGCGCCGACGGGAAACCTCGGCCGATTTTGGAGCCATGACACGCATCGGGCTTCGAGGTCTAAAGTCGTTGATTCACACCTGAATTGCGCGGTTTGGAAATAGGGCCGCGCCACGATTTTTCGCCGGTCGGGATAAACGACCGGCCACAAAGAACACGAGTACTTGAGGTAACCTAATGCAAGTTTCTTTTGAAACCCTGGAAGGCCTGGAGCGCCGCCTGACCATTACCGTTGAGAGCGCCGAATTCGAGCCTAAAGTAACTGAGAAGATGAAGGCCGAAGCCAAGCGCGTACGTCTGGACGGTTTCCGTCCCGGTAAAGTGCCTGTGTCTGTATTCAAGAAGCGCTACGGCGCTGCCATCCGTCAGGAGACCCTGGGTGAGCTGATGCAGCAGAAGTTCTTCGAAGCCATCGTTGAGCAGAAGCTGAACCCTGCCGGCGCCCCTCGTTTCGAGGTTGTTGCTGACAACGAAGGTGAAGACCTGCAGTTCAACGCCCTGTTCGAAGTCTACCCAGAGGTTGAGCTGGCTGGCCTGAACGACATCGAAATCGAGAAGCCTGTTTGCGACGTGACTGATGCCGACGTAGACAACATGATCGAGACCCTGCGTAAGCAGCACGCTACTTTCGACGCCGTTGAGCGCGAAGCGGCCAACGACGACAAGGTCAAGCTGGACTTTGAAGGTTCCATCGACGGCGAAGCCTTCGACGGCGGCAAGTCCGAAGGTTTCGAGCTGGTTCTGGGCTCCGGCCGCATGATCCCTGGCTTCGAAGACGGCCTGATGGGCAAGAAAGCCGGTGACGAGTTCACCATCGACGTGACCTTCCCTGAGGAGTACCACGCCGAGAACCTGAAGGGCAAAGCCGCTCAGTTCGCCATCAAGCTGCACTCCGTTGAAGCCCAGGTTCTGCCTGAGCTGAACGATGAGTTCGTAACCAAGTTCGGCATCACCGAAGGTGGTATGGACGCTCTGAAAGCAGAGATCCGCAAGAACATGGAGCGCGAGCTGAGCCAGGCCCTGAAAGCCAAGGTGAAGGAGCAAGCTCTGGACGGTCTGCTGAAGGCCAACGAGATCGACGTGCCTAAGCCTCTGGTTGAAGGTGAGATCAACGTTCTGCGTCAGCAAGCCATGCAGCGCTTCGGCGGCATGCAGGGCAACAACATGCCTGAGCTGCCTGCTGAGCTGTTCACCGAGCAAGCCGAGCGCCGCGTTCGCATCGGTCTGCTGCTGGGTGAAGTGATCAAGCAGAAAGAGCTGAAAGTGGAAGAGGAGCGCGTGACCGCTCTGATCGAGTCCATGGCCTCCGCTTACGAAGATCCTAAGGAAGTTGTTGAGTACTACAACAACAACCAGGAAATGATGCAGAACATGCGCAACGTTGCCCTGGAAGAGCAGGCTGTAGAAGCTCTGATGGCTGATGCTAAAGTTTCTGAGAAGGAAGTGAACTTCCAAGAGTTCATGAATCAACAGCAGCCTGCTGCCTAAGTTGATTTGACTTGGCCCCTGTGGCCGATCATATTATGGCTCGTATGGGGTTGTTCTCATGCGAGCCATTTTGTTAGGAAACGGATTGAATATGCAGCATTTGCTCGAATCTCCTCTCAACGCTTTGGTCCCTATGGTGGTTGAGCAGACCGCCAAGGGTGAACGTTCATACGACATCTATTCGCGCCTGCTGAAGGAGCGTGTGATCTTTCTTACCGGTCCGGTAGAAGATCACATGGCCAACCTGGTGGTGGCGCAACTGCTGTTCCTGGAGTCCGAAAACCCGGACAAGGACATCTATCTGTACATCAACTCTCCCGGTGGGTCGGTGACTGCAGGTATGTCCATCTATGACACCATGCAGTTCATCAAGCCTGACGTCAGCACAGTGTGCATGGGGCAGGCCGCGTCCATGGGTGCCTTCCTGCTGGCCGGCGGGGCCAAGGGCAAGCGACATGTACTGCCCAACTCCCGGGTGATGATCCACCAGCCTCTGGGCGGCTTCCAGGGCCAAGCGTCCGACATAGCCATCCATGCCCAGGAGATCATCGGCATCAAACAAAAACTGAACAGCCTGTTGGCTGAGCACACCGGTCAGCCTCTTGAGGTCATCGAGCGTGATACCGACCGGGATAACTTCATGAGTGCCAACGAAGCCGTCGAGTACGGACTGGTCGATTCCGTACTGACCAAGCGCGGCGCAGAGTAAAGCAAAGCAGCCGGAGGTGACGTACACTAAGGTGGACTTTCCCTTCGGCGGGCACAGCGATGAGGTAGCTGAATGAGTGATATCTCCAAGGGCGATGGCGAAAACAGCAAGCTGCTGTACTGCTCCTTCTGCGGAAAGAGCCAGCACGAAGTACGCAAGCTGATTGCCGGTCCTTCTGTTTATATCTGTGATGAGTGTGTGGATCTCTGTAACGACATCATTCGTGAAGAGGTCAAGGAGCTGGTGCCCAAGCGGGACAGTGATCGCCTGCCCACTCCTCACGAGATCCGCTCTCACCTGGACGACTATGTGATTGGTCAGGGCCAGGCGAAGAAGGTGCTGGCGGTGGCGGTATACAACCACTACAAGCGCCTGCGCCACGGCGGCGATAACGCCGAAGTGGAACTGGGCAAGAGCAACATCCTGCTGATCGGTCCTACCGGCTCAGGTAAGACCTTGCTGGCCGAAACCCTGGCCCGCTTCCTGGACGTGCCCTTCACCATGGCAGACGCCACCACCCTGACCGAAGCCGGTTATGTGGGTGAGGATGTGGAGAACATCATCCAGAAGCTGCTGCAGAAGTGCGATTATGATGTAGAGAAGGCGCAGCGCGGCATTGTCTACATCGATGAGATTGACAAGATCTCCCGTAAGTCTGACAACCCCTCCATCACCCGAGATGTGTCCGGTGAGGGTGTGCAGCAGGCGCTGCTGAAGCTGATTGAAGGCACCGTTGCCGCGGTGCCGCCTCAGGGTGGCCGCAAGCATCCCCAGCAGGAGTTCCTGCAGGTGGACACCTCCAAGATCCTGTTTATCTGTGGCGGCGCCTTCGCCGGCCTGGACAAGGTGATTGAGCAGCGTGCTCTGACCGGCACCGGCATCGGTTTTGGTGCCGAGGTTCGCGGAAAGAACGACAACCAGTCTCTGACCGAAACCTTCCAGCAGGTGGAGCCTGAGGATCTGGTGAAATACGGCCTGATCCCTGAGTTCATCGGTCGTCTGCCCGTGGTGGCGACTCTCGGTGAACTGGACGAGGCCGCTCTGATTGAGATTCTTCAGGAGCCGAAGAACTCGCTGACCAAGCAGTATGGCGCCCTGTTTGCCCTGGAAGACGTGGGTCTGGAGTTCCGTGACGACGCCCTGCGTGCCATTGCCAAGAAAGCGATGGCCCGCAAGACCGGTGCTCGCGGTCTGCGCTCCATCGTGGAAGGGGTGCTGCTGGATACCATGTACGATCTCCCCTCTGCGGAGAACGTCAGCAAGGTGGTGATCGACGAGTCTGTGATTAAGGGGGAGTCCGATCCCATCCTTATCTACGATGGCTCGGATGCCCAGGCGGCTTCATCAGAGTGATTTCGCTAGTGTGTTGAAAAAAGGAGCCTATTTGGCTCCTTTTTTATTGGTTCGAATTCAAATAAACAATTGAAACTGTCAGAAATGCCCCCATATACTGAATTACGGATGGCCTGCGTTTGGAGCAGGCCGGTAGCTGAAATGGAATAGAGCCATGACAATAGAGCGCTCCGACCTCGTCCAGATCCCGGTTTTGCCATTACGGGATGTGGTGGTCTACCCCCATATGGTGATCCCCCTGTTTGTTGGCCGGCAGAAGTCGATCAACTGCCTCGAAGCGGCCATGGAGCAGGACAAGCAGGTCCTGCTGGTCGCCCAGAAGGAGGCTGAGCAGGACGACCCCTCAGTTGATGATGTCTACCAGCTTGGTACTGTGGCGTCGATTCTGCAGCTGCTGAAACTGCCCGACGGTACCGTCAAGGTGCTGGTCGAGGGCAGTCAACGTGCTCGAATCGAGCAGTTTACCGATGAGGAACCCTTCCTGGTGGCCGACGCTCGCTTTGTGGAAACAGAGCGGATGGAGGAGCGCGAGGAGGAGGTGCTGGTGCGCACCGCCATCGGTCAGTTTGAAGGCTACATCAAACTCAACAAGAAGATTCCCCCCGAGGTGCTCACCTCCCTCAACGGCATCGATGAAGCGGCGCGTCTGGCAGACACCATGGCTGCCCACATGCCGCTGAAGCTGGAGGAGAAGCAGGCGGTCCTGGAGATGGACAACGTCGCCGAGCGCCTCGAGTACCTGATGGCGATGATGGAGTCGGAGATCGACATTCTCCAGGTGGAGAAGAAGATCCGCTCCCGCGTCAAGAAACAGATGGAGAAGAGCCAGCGCGAGTACTATCTGAATGAGCAGATGAAGGCGATTCAGAAAGAACTCGGTGAGCTGGATGACGTGCCCGATGAGTTCGAAGCCCTCTCCAAGAAGATTGCCGAGGCGGGTATGCCTCAGGAAGCTCAGGAGAAGGCGGAAGCCGAACTGAACAAGCTGAAGATGATGTCCCCCATGTCTGCCGAGGCCACCGTGGTGCGCAGCTACATCGACTGGATGGTGAGCGTGCCCTGGACCAAGCGCAGCAAGGTGAAGAAGGACATCGCCCGGGCCCAGGACGTGCTGGATGCGGACCACTATGGTCTGGAGAAGGTGAAAGAGCGGATCCTGGAGTACCTGGCGGTGCAATCCAGGGTCAGACAGCTGAAAGGGCCTATCCTTTGCCTGGTGGGGCCTCCAGGGGTGGGTAAGACCTCTCTGGGTCAATCCATCGCCCGGGCCACCGGCCGTAAGTACGTGCGTATGGCCCTGGGTGGGGTGCGTGATGAAGCGGAGATCCGCGGTCACCGTCGTACCTACATCGGCTCGCTGCCCGGCAAGCTGATCCAGAAGATGGCCAAGGTCGAAGTGCGCAACCCGCTGTTCCTGCTGGACGAGATCGACAAGATGAGCTCCGACATGCGCGGTGACCCGGCGTCGGCGCTGCTGGAGGTGCTGGATCCTGAGCAGAACAACGCCTTCAACGATCACTACCTGGAAGTGGATTACGACCTGTCCGACGTGATGTTTGTGGCCACCTCCAACTCCATGAACATCCCCGGTCCTCTGCTGGACAGGATGGAGGTGATTCGTCTGTCCGGTTACACCGAGGATGAGAAGCTCAACATTGCCAAGCAGCACCTGCTTTCCAAGCAGATCAAGCGCAATGGCCTCAAGCCTGGTGAGGTGACCGTAGAAGATGACGCCATCATCGGCATCATCCGCTACTACACCCGGGAGGCCGGCGTGCGTAGCCTGGAGCGGGAGATCTCCAAGATCTGTCGCAAGGCGGTGAAGCAGCTGCTGTTGGACAAGTCGCAGAAGTCGGTAACCGTCAATGGCGACAACCTCAAAGACTTCCTGGGTGTTCAGCGCTTTGATTATGGCAAGGCGGAAGAGAACAATCAGGTGGGACAGGTGGTTGGCCTGGCCTGGACCGAGGTGGGCGGCGATCTGCTGACCATCGAAGCCACCTCAGTGGCCGGTAAGGGCAAGCTCACCTACACCGGCTCCCTTGGGGATGTGATGCAGGAGTCTATCCAGGCGGCGATGACCGTGGTGCGCTCCCGTGCCGAGAAGCTGCGCATCAATCCGGACTTCTATGAGAAGCGGGACATCCATGTGCACGTGCCTGAGGGGGCAACCCCGAAAGACGGTCCCTCTGCGGGTATCGCCATGTGCACCTCTCTGGTCTCCAGTTTGACCGGCAATCCGGTGCGCGCCGACGTGGCCATGACAGGTGAGATCACCCTGAGGGGTGAAGTTCTGCCCATCGGTGGCCTGAAGGAAAAACTGCTGGCCGCACACCGTGGTGGCATCAAAACTGTGCTTATTCCAAAAGAGAATGCACGGGATCTGGAGGAGATTCCGGATAACGTGAAGAAGGATTTGGCCATCCATCCGGTCCAATGGATTGATGAAGTTTTGAGCTTGGCCCTGGAAAATCCACCGGAAGGGTTTGAATCTGTGGCCTAAAAGTGGCTAAACACCCCCCAAAATGCGCCTTTTTTAAGGCGCATTTTTGATTTTGGGGCAAAAACCGCAAAAAGGGCTTTGCAATCTCGTTTTCGCTGTGTAGTGTATGGTTTGAACCAAGGCTCAGTGCGCTATAGGGCGCGGCATGACTGGCTTTGAGCGGTATCCTGGTTTCCATGTCATGCGGCACTTTGAACGCTTGAACTTTGAAATTAGGCTTGATATAAAACTCTCCGCAGACCGCGCTAGCGTATGGAATGGCAGCGGCGCAAAATTAGAATTGAAGGGGATGAAATGAACAAATCTCAACTGATCGATCAAATCGCTTCTGGTGCTGATATTTCCAAAGCAGCGGCTAGCCGCGCTCTGGATTCCTTCATTGAAGCAATCACCGACACTCTGAAAGAGGGCGACAAGATCTCCCTGGTCGGTTTCGGTACTTTCGAAGTTCGCGAGCGTGCCGAGCGCACCGGTCGCAACCCTCAAACTGGCCAAGAGATCAAGATCGCAGCTGCGAAGATCCCTGCATTCAAGGCCGGTAAAGCGCTGAAAGACGCGGTAAACTAAGTTACCTGAAGACGCTCCGAACTTTCTGAGCGTTTTTTAGTTTCGGAGTGGTAGTTCAGTTGGTTAGAATACCGGCCTGTCACGCCGGGGGTCGCGGGTTCGAGTCCCGTCCACTCCGCCAGCTATACAAAGGCGCATCCCCGATGCGCTTTTTTTTGTTTTGTACCCTTATACTGGGATACAACCCCTTCCAGCTCGTTCGAAAAGAGACGTCTGATGTTAGAAAAAATTCGTGAAGGATCGCAGGGAGGCGCCGCCAAGATCATCCTGGGTGCCGTGATTCTTTCATTTGCACTGTCCGGAATCTACAGCTACCTGGGCTCCAACGGCCAGGCCAACGCCGCCAACGTCAATGGTGAAGACATCACCCGCTACGACCTGAGCGTTGCGCTGCAGAATGAGCAGAACCGCTTGCGTAACCAGATGGGCGAGATGTTTGACACCCTGGCTGCCGACCCTGCCTGGATGGCCAATGTAGAGCGCTCCGTGCTGGAGCGTATGGTCTCCGAGCGCCTCATCGACCAGAAGGCCCGTGCGCTGGGTCTGCGCGTATCCGATGAGCAGATCAAGCAAGCCATTGTAGAGACCCCAGAGTTTCAGGTAGACGGTGCCTTCGACAATGACCGTTACCAGGCGGTACTTCGCCAGATCAACATGACCCCGGATCGTCTGGCGGCCACCATCGGCCAGGATCTGGTGCGTCAGCAACTGCTGAGCACCCTGTTCGGCAGCGAGATTGTCACTTCTGAGCAGGCTCAGGATCTGCTGGCTCTGCAGCAACAGCTGCGGGATATCCGTTACCTGACCATCGCCAAGTCCGGCTACCTGGAGCAGGTGAGCGTGAGCGACGAGCAGGTGCAGATCTTCTATGACACCAACCTGGATCGCTTTGCCACCCCAGAGCAGGTAAGCCTGGAGTACATCGAACTGAGCGCTGCAGATCTGGCCAAAGACGTGGACGTCAGCGACGACGAGCTGCTGGCCTACTACGACAGCCATCTGAACCTGTACCAGAAGCCTGAGCGTCGTCTGGCGGCGATGATTCTGGTGGAAGACCGTGCCAAGGCGGAACAGGCTCTGGCCCGCATCCAGGCCGGCGAAGCCTTTGCCGATGTGGCCAAAGAGGTGTCGGAAGACTTCTCCGCCGAGAACGGCGGTGAGCTGGACTGGTTCCAGCGCGGCATGATGGACCAGGCGTTCGATGATGCCCTGTTTGCCCTGGAAAAGGGCGCGGTGTCTGAGATTGTGGAATCCGATTTCGGCTTCCAGATCATCCAGGCCAAAGACATTGAGACCGATGTCGCCGCACCTTTTGAGGACGTGAAGGCTGAGATTGCCGAGACCGTGAAGCTGGAGAAGGCGCAGGAAGCTTTCTACGACATGCAGCAGCGTCTGGTGGATGCGGCCTTCCAGTTCCCTGAGAGCCTGAGCGATGCTTCTGCCGAAGTGGGCAAGGCGGTTCAGAGCACCGAACTGTTTAACCGCTTTAATGCCCAAGAGCCCTTCAGCAACCCGAAAGTCCTGAATGCGGCCTTCTCTGACGCCGTGGTTCTGGACCAGATGAACAGCGACGTGATTGAGCTGGGCAGTGGCCACGTCATCGTGGTGCGTGCCAAGGATTATCACGCCGCCGGCACTCAGCCCCTGGATGAGGTGCGCGACCAGATCCTGGCTCAGCTGAAGGCAGAAGAGGCCTCCAAGCTGGCCGAGGCTGCCGCCGCCGCCAAGCTGGCGGAGCTGGAGTCCGGTGCCGCCCTGGAAGGGATGGTGACCGAGACTGGCCTGGGCCGCATGGGCAAGCCTGGCGTTGACCCTCAGCTGGTGTCTCAGGTGTTTACCCTGGCTCGCCCCGCCGGCAAGCCGACCCTGGGCAGCATCAAGCTGAGCAGTGGTGACTACGCCATCGTGGCCCTGGACAAGGTCAGCGACGGTGACGCCGAGCGCGCCGCCGCCGATGCGCTGAAGCTGCGTCTGGCCGGTGTCATGGGGCAGGAGAACTATCAGTCTCTGATTGCTGCCCTGCGCGCCAGTGCGGAGATCAGCTATTACGCTGCTCAATAAGCCTCGGCTGATTGTGTGAAAGGCGCGGCTTGTCCGCGCCTTTTTGCTATCTGTGCCGATGGTCGGATCTGCGGTTTTTTCCTTTCCGTAGTCGACGCTTTTGGATAAGCTTTCCGGAAAATTTTTAGAACGGGCCTAAACTTGGGGCCGAACTCCTGCCAAAATGCAGGCACCAGACAAGGGAATTATTGATGATCATCAAGCCAAAGATTCGCGGTTTCATCTGTACCACCACTCACCCGGTTGGCTGTGAGCAGAATGTACGTGAGCAGATCGCCTACACCCAGGCCAAGGGCGCCATCGCCGAAGGCCCTAAGCGGGTACTGGTGATCGGTTCCTCCAGTGGCTATGGCCTCTCCTCCCGCATCGCCTCCGCCTTTGGCTGTGGTGCGGCCACCATCGGTGTGTTCTTTGAGAAGCCCGCTACCGAGAAGAAGCCTGGTACCGCCGGCTGGCACAACGCCGCGGCTTTCGACAAGCTGGCCCACGAAGCCGGCCTGTACGCCAAGAGCCTCAACGGTGACGCCTTCAGCCACGAGGCCAAGCAGAAAACCATCGACCTCATCAAAGCCGACCTGGGTCAGGTGGATATGGTGGTCTACTCTCTGGCCTCTCCGGTTCGCAAGATGCCCGATACCGGTGAAGTGGTGCGCTCCGTACTCAAGCCCAAGGGCGAAACCTACACCGCCACCGCCGTAGACACCAACAAGGACGCCCTGTTCGAAGCCTCCATCGAGCCTGCCACCGAGGAGGAGATCGCCGCCACCAAGACCGTAATGGGTGGTGAGGACTGGGAGCTGTGGATCAACGCCCTGAACGACGCCGGTGTGCTGGCCGATGGTTGTAAGACCGTGGCCTACAGCTACATCGGCACCGAGATCACCTGGCCCATCTACTGGCACGGTGCCCTGGGCGACGCCAAGAAGGATCTGGACCGTGCGGCCCACGCCCTGGATGCCAAGCTCAAGGCCAATGGCGGCAGCGCCAATGTGGCGGTGCTCAAGTCCGTGGTGACCCAGGCCTCCTCCGCCATTCCGGTTATGCCTCTGTACATCGCCATGGTGTTCAAGAAGATGCGGGAAGAGGGTGTGCATGAGGGCTGCATGGAGCAGATCTACCGCATGTTCAGTGAGCGCCTCTACAAGGCGGACGGCTCTGCTGCCGAGGTGGATGAAGAGAACCGCCTGCGCCTGGACGACTGGGAGCTGCGTGACGACATTCAGAAGCACTGCCGCGATCTGTGGGCCCAGCTGACCGACGACAACCTCAAAGAGCTGACCGACTACGTCGAGTACAAGGAAGAGTTCCTCAAGCTGTTCGGCTTTGGTGTCGAGGGCATTGACTACGATGCCGACGTCAACCCTCTGGTTGAGTTTGACGTTATCGACATCTAAGCTCAGATGCCGAACGAAAAAACCGCCTCCACGGCGGTTTTTTTATGCCTCACTCTTACCGGCCAGATGATCGAAGTGGGCGTGGTCGCCACCACAGAACGCGGGCAGCATCACTTTGGGAATGGGGGCGACACCTGCCCGGTTCCCGCGGTAGTGTGAGCACTCACTGACGGGACGGATGCCGGCTTCCGGGGTTTGGATGCCAGGGTAACGAAAGTCCACCAGGCGGTCCTGCCAGATGACCCAGTGATGGGGGCTGCCATCCAGGGTTCCTTCCATCAGTTGCGCCTGCTCCCCTTCATGATGCAGCAGGCTGAGCACCACGGTGGACACCCCAAGGGCGTTCAGTTCCCGGGTGGGCAGGATGAAGAGTTGCTCTAGCAGTTGTTCAGGGCTCATGGGGAAGCTGTGGATGGGGAATCAGGCCCCCACCATACCCAAGTGGGGGCCTGCTGCCAACTCAGTTAAAGCTGGTAGTAGAGGCTCAACCAGGCGCTCCAGCCTATGGGGTCTTCCACGCCGTTGTCTCCTGCCCAGCCGGCGCCCATCTGCAGTTGCAGGCCATCGAACTCGGGCAGGGCGTCGAAGATGTAGGGAGAGAGTCCCTCCAGTTCCAGATTGACCCCGGCCACCGGCAGTCGCTCTCCTGCGTCCATCTGATAGCTTCGATAGAAGAGTTGCAGTGGGGCATTGCCCAGGCTGATACCCAGGCGCTCCAGCCGCTCACCGGTCAGGGCGGAAAGGGGCAGGGTCGGCTCCATCACCTGTCCCCAGGGGAGCCAGTGAGGGGTGAGGCTGCTGGGTATGCCCCCCAGTCTCAGCTGGTCGAAGGGGGAGGGCGTTCCGCCCAGATCCCACAGCGCGCCCTGACCGGACAGGGTCCAATCCTGCCACCCAAGGGACAGGGTGAGCTGACTGTCGCTGCGCTGCCAGTGATCCAGGCTTTGCCCCCAGGTGTGCCTGCCCTGAAGCTGACTGCCGAGGGACAGGGGCCCCCTGCGCCAATGACCGGCCAGACTGGCGCCCAGATAGGCGGTGCTGAGGTCGGTGTCCACACCACTGCTGCGTGCTTCCACCTGTCCCAGGGTTGCCCCGCCCCCCAGCTGCAGACTCAGTGCCGTGTCGAAACGTCTTTGCCACTGTCCACCCAGGTGGGCCACCAGTCGCCGCTCATCCAGTTGCGGGGTCTGACTCTCTGACAACTCATCGAAATCCTGCTCCAGAGCCAGCAGGTCGGCATTGAGGCTGATGGGCCAGCCCTGCCACCTCAGCGAACCCAGGATGCCCTGCTGGACGCCGGAGAGGTCGCCCTGGGCCAGAAACTGCCAACGCAGCCTGTTGACCGGATCGCCCCCCTTAATGCCGAATTCCAGCGCCTGTTGCCAGGGGGTCAGCTGGGTGCCCAGTGCCAGAGAGGCATACTGTGGGCCAATGCCATAGTCTGTGGCCGGGCGCGGATCCTGGATGGGCGCTGGCTGCGCCGGCATAGCCTCGACGGGCGCCAGGGTGGTTTGGGCCAGGGCGTCGATGCTCAGTGGCTGGCGATAGAGGCTCTGGCCCTGACTGGTGGTGGCAATGAAGTAGAGAGACTCGCCGTCGCTGCGGGGCGCGGTCGCCACCTGGCGATAGCTGGTGAGCCGGGTCAGTGAGCGGTTGCTGACCGCAAAGCGGTAGTTGGCAACGCCCTTGTTATCGCCCAGGCTAAGCAGCAGGGTGTCCTGGCTCAGCCAGCTCGGGTAGCTGAGGAAGTTGCCGCCGTTGGCCTGGGCCAGGCCTAAAGGGGCCTGCTGTTGGTCATCGGACAGGTACAGGTCCCACTGACCCCGGCTGTGTTTCAGGTAGCTCAGCTGTCCGCTCCCTGGGCGATAACCGGGAAAGTCGAGGATCTCGTTGTCCGCCGCGACGACCCGGGTGGTGAGGTTGCCAGAAGCCAGATCCAGTTCCACCACGCTGCTTCGCCCTCCCTTGAGCTGCAGGGCCAGCAGTTTGCCTCCTTGCGGGTGGGGGAAGGGTCGCACCAGGTTCTGCTGTTGGGTCAGCCGGGTGACCTCCTGAGTGTCCAGGTTCCACCGATAGAGATCAAAGTGCCACTCCCCCTGCGCCCCCGGGGTCAGTTGGCTGAAGAGTATCTCCTCGTCACCCAGCCAGACAGGGTCGGTCATCATGCCGTCGCTGCGGGGCAGGGAGTGGAGCACCTCGGGATTGAACTGCTCGGGTTCCCTGTCGGGGATATCCTGAGGATCGGCGTCGAGGCGCGCCTGTCGCCGTTCCAGCCACTTGGCCCGGGCGGCGTCGTTGGTCTGGTTGCTGTAGATCACCAGCGTCTGGTTGTAGCCCTTGCGGTCCCCCTCAACCAGGGCCAGTTTGTCACCGGAGGGCGACAGGCTGGGGGCAGACAGCTGCCAGTGGTGTTTCAGCCAAAGATTGGCGGTTTCTTCCTGGGCTGCGAACTCCTGGGTCATCGCCTTGTAGGAGGTTTCGGCGACGAAGCGGCGATACAACCGCTCCGGTCCCTGACCGAATACGCCTTTGAAGGCCTGCTCGAAGCTGCGTGGCTCCCTGGCCACCATCCGGGTCCATACCTGCTTCAGGCTCTCCTCCCCGTGCTCATGCTGCAACCACAACAGGTAGCTGGAGCCCATCAGGTAGGCCATGCTCATGCCCAGGTAGCTCTCCTCATCCCCGGACAGTTGCTGATAGCTGGGGAGATAGCCCTCGCGGGCCCACTGCATCAGGATGCTCTGCACCAGGGCGTTGGCGGGGCGCCCCTTGCCGTCGTACTGATGCTCGATCACCGTGGCGTACCCCTCCGACACCCAGCGGGGCACCTGCAGAAAGTCCACATAGAGAGACTGCCACAGCTGGGTCATGGGGGAGCGGGATTCCCTGGACAGATGATTCAGGTGCGCCTGCTCGTGCACCAGCAACAGGGTTGACCATTGGGGCATGTGGGACAGCACCGAGTTGGAGAGCGGTGGCGTGGTGTAGAACACGGTGCGACTCTGGCCGATCACCGGCAGGGCAAAGCCATTGGCCAGGTTGAGGGGATCGCGGATGACCAGGTCGACCTTGCCGGGCAGTTGGTGGCCGATGGACTCCCCAACCGCCTGTTGCAATCTGTCGGCATCGGCGGCGAGCTGGCGGGCCCAGTGCTCATGTTCCGGGGTAAAGTGGATGCGGTATAAGTCGGTTTCCAGAGTTTGCCAGTGGCGTTCGGGGGCGGCCAATCCTGGCTGGGTGAGCAGCAGCCACAGCAGGGCGGCAAACAGAGCGGATCTCATGGGACACTTCCTGTGTATAAGAGGGGCAGGGGCTCGAAAGGATGCCCTTGCGGATCAACTCTGTCTAATCTATCTCGCTTGGCCTCCGGCTTGCAAAGCCAGATTACTGAAGTCTCAAGTCTTTCTCCCTGTTGGCCAGCTCCAGGGTCACGTTCAGCAGATCCAGTTCCAGGGCCGTCAGGGCCTTGTTGATGTAGGGGATCAGCTTATCGGCATCCGCCAGGGCACTGTGACAGGCGGCGATGCCGATATTGAGCTGGCCGTCATAGCTGAACATGGTGATGTTCAGGCTTTGCCCCGGCAGCAGCAGTGAGAAAGGAGTAATGGCGCGTATGGCCGCCCCATACAGATAACGCTGTTCTTTGGGCCCGGGCACATTGGAGATGATCAGGTTGCTGATGGCGGGCAGCTTGGTGTCCAGGCCCAGGCGGCCAATCAACAGCATCAGGGCATTGGTGACCACCGACAGGTTCATGAAGGCGGTGGGGGAGAAGCTCTTGGCTTCGTGTTTGATCTGCCGGCTGGAGATCATGATCTCCTTGAGGCGCTCCGTGGGCTGGTTCTGCCTCCTGCCCAGCTCTATCAGGGCGGGGGAGAAGTGGTTGTCGCGGGTGTCGCCCTCTCCTTTCATGTTCACCGGCATGATGGCGACCAGGGGCTTGTCACTGGGGTGCTGGTGTTCGATCAGGTACTGGTGCAGGGCGGCGTCACAGACCGCAAGTACCACCTCGTTGATGGAGGCGCCGGTAAACTGGCTGATGCGGCGGATTGAGCTCAGGGGCAGTCCTCCCCAGGCGATGACCCGTTCACTGTCAGGCCCCTGATTAAACAGGGTCCGTTCCGCGGTAAAGGGGATAGGCAGCCGGCTGATGCTGGGGTAGAAGGCTCTGGAGAACAGTTTGCCGGTGAGCTTGGCCAGGTTGGGCAGCTCCTGAACCTGGTGATAGAGGGTGTGGGCAAAGTCATAAGCCAACTTCAATGTTGGGTTTGGGCTGCGGTGACGCTGCTTGGAGAACTGCCAGAACGCGGGGCTGACCGCGGACTTGGGATCGGCGCTGAGCATCTGCTGCATCAGGGCACTGAGCTTCATGCCGTCGGCACAGGCGTGATGAATCTTCACATAGACGGCGACCATTCCCTTGGGCAGTCCCTCAATCAGATGACATTCCCACAGCGGCTTTCGCCTGTCCATCTGTTGACTGTGAATGGATTCCAGCAGGCGTTGCAGCTGATGCTCGCCCCCATGGTCATCGAGGTGATGGCGGAACAGGTGCTGGCTCAGGTTCAGCCGGGAGCGGCGTCGCCAGCTTGGCCACAGGCCAGGCCCAAAGTGGAGTACCCGATTGAAGGGGGCATGGACCTGCTCGGCGGCCATCAGGTGGTCAAACAATCGGTCGGCGTAATCCGGGCTGTCCGGCTCCACCTCAATCAGCCCACCGACGTGCATGGGGGTAGCGCGTGTTTCAAATAGGACAAAGGATGCGTCAATCAGGGACAAGCGGGCCATGCGGGTGTACTCCATGTGGTCATCGGCTACTACCGGCCAACGCCTCTCCATCGGCGCTGGTCTGTCCTCCTAAGGTATGGAGGGGACTGGCCCGGGTCAATGCGCTGGATCTAATCAGGGGAGGTTTTTTTGCCATTAACTGCAATTAATTTGAGATCTTTAGCTGTGGGCGAGTGTTGCGGAGTGTGATCTGGTTCAAATTTAACCGGTCGCTGAAACCTGTAAGAAATTGGCCAGATAAATCAGATGGGTACAAGAACATGAAGAAATAGTGTATTTGCTCTGTTTTTACAGGGTCATAACCCGATGTTGGCGGATGTGTGACGCTGTGAATAGGTGGCCCGAAAATACCATTACAGCTTGATGATACCCTGCCGCTAACCCCAGTAAAGCGGGGTTCCCGCGTACGGATTACAAGAGTCTCAGCAACATTTAAGGGCCGATATATGAAGCTTCTCCGTCATCTCAGCATTAGCAAGAAACTGATGTTTGCCAATCTGGTAGGCATGCTGCTTTTGCTCCTTGGGGCAGGTTTTGCCCTCTATAGCCAGGTTACTGTGGTGGGCTATTACCAGCAGGTATTGCAGCAGGACGTGGTGGCCAGGGAGCAGGTGCTCACCCTGGAAGTGGAATTCAAAGCTCAGGTGCAGGAGTGGAAGAACGTCCTGGTTCGCACCTATCAGGAGAAGGACAGGGAGAAGTACTGGGGTAAGTACCTTAAAGCGGAAGCCAAGGTGCAACATCATGCCGAGGCGACTCTGACAATGCTCAGGGAGCTGGATGCCGGGTTGGCCAGCAAGCTGGACGCCTTTATCCAGGCGCACAGGGTGTTGGGTGAAAAATACCGTGAAGGTCGGGCCTATCAGCTGGCCAACGACTATGATGCCGCTGGCACGGACACCCTGGTCAGAGGCATAGACAGAGCACCGGCACAGAGTCTCGAGGCCCTGGTGGAGGCGATGGAGCAGGCCCAGGAGCGGGCGGTAGAGGAGCACCAGTTGCATGCGGATCAGCAACTGATGCTGGCCATGGTGGCCCTTGCCCTGGCCTTTGCCCTGGCTCTGGTGGTGGGTGCCATGGTGAGCAACAGCTTCATCATTCGCCCCATGCGCAGCGTCGGTGGATTTCTGCGTGAGCTGGCATCGGGTAACTTCGCCGCTCGGCTCAGTCTGGAGCAGCGGGATGAGCTTGGCCAACTGGCCGGTGATGCCAAGGAGCTTCAGCAACAACAGGTGTCGATACTCAATCAGTTGCACCAGGTGTCTGCTCTGCTGACCAGCCAGTCCCACACCCTGCAGCGGGAGATGGGGGAAACCGCCAGCGACATCCATGATCAGAATTCACAAACTGACCAGATGGCCAGTGCCATGACCGAGATGGTGGCGTCCATCTCTCAGGTCAGTTCCAGTGCCCAGGTCGCCGCCAGCAATGTGGCTGAGACCAACGGCCGCCTTGGAGAGAGCAAACGCAATCTCAACGAGACCAAGCAGAACATCATCGAGCTTCAGGGGGCGGTCAGCCACTCGGGGCAGGTGATGCAGCGCCTCGAGCATGAGAGCCAGGAGATCGGAGCCATTCTGGATGTAATTCGTACCATCGCCGAACAGACCAACCTGCTGGCACTGAACGCGGCCATAGAGGCGGCCAGGGCAGGAGAGCAGGGACGCGGCTTTGCCGTGGTGGCGGATGAGGTGCGCTCTCTGGCATCCCGCACCCAGGAGTCGACTCAGCAGATTCAGACCATGATCGAGCGTCTGCAGAAGGAGAGCCAGGAAGCGGTTACCTCCATTGAGCACGGCCAGCAGTTTGCCGACGTGTGTGCCAGTCAGGCCACCGAAGTGGACGAGATGCTCAGCCTGGTGACCGAAGAGGTGGGACAACTGAGCCAGATGAATATGGAGATTGCTGCGGCCGCCGAAGAGCAGAGCCGTGTCAGTGAAGAGATTAGCCAGAATGTGCTGCGGGTCAAGGAGGTGGGCGAATCGGTGGAGCGCAACGCTTCCGAGGCTCAGCAGGTCGGCCAGCAGATCGCCTCTCAGGCCGACGAACTGCAGGACCTGATTGGTCGATACCGACTGAGCTGACAACAAAACCCCGCCTCGGCGGGGTTTTTTAATGGACACAAAAAAAGCCGGCTGATGTCAGCCGGCAAGGTCGCGGTCGATAATGAAATGAACTCGTCTTTTACAACTGCCTAAGCTTAAAGCTGATTAAAAGTAGTACCCCAGGTTGATGTTGATGCGGTGATCCCAGCCATCATCGGCCTGAGGCAGGCCAATATGGTCATTGATGCCTGCGGCGTACATGTTTTTGCCGGAAATCAGGTCGACATAGGTGTAGGTCGGGCCCGCAGAGATGCCCATACCAAGGACATTCATCAGGCTGTCGTCGTAACTGCTGTCATCCACATCGGGGGTCATCATGCCAAAGTCGTTGTAGACCTTGATGCTGCCAAAACTGGTTGGGATGGTCTTGGCAATATTCAGGGAGTAGATCTGGCCCTTGGAGGCCACTTCATACTGCCAGTCAAAGGCTGACAGGGCGATCTTGTTGGGGTTACTGGCATCGGCGGCATCGTACTCATACTGAATGGCCTGAAGCTGCAGATTCCAGTCATTGATGGAACTGTCCAGGTGCAGAGCCAGGGCATAGCGGTCGCCATTGTCACCGGTCTCTGTGTTGTAGATCTGTCCCCACTCTACCGATGCCCCCACAATGGATTGACCTGAGGCATGCTCTATCAGGTAAGTTTCACGCAGGTTGAGCTGGTTGGTCTCCTCGTTATTGTATTGAGTGCCGTTGATGGTGCCCTCGTAGATGTCGGTGGAGTAACGCTGGCTGTTTGAAGGGCTGTATTCGGCGTTCTTAAAGGCGCCCAGATCGGTGGTCCAGTTGCCATGGCTGAATTGAAGGGTGGCCCCCATATCGTGGTCGTCTTCAAAGCCCAGATAGTAGGGCAGACCAAACCAGAAGCTATTGGAGATGTAGCCGGGATTGCCAAAGGGGACCTTGGTGAGTCCAATGGTGGCCTGTATCTGTTCGCCGATTTCACCATATGCATAGGCATTCAGCAGCATATGATAGCCTTCGTAGAAGCGATACTCGGAAGCCAGGCCGATACCATTGAGGGAGCCATTGAATTTAATGGCTAAGACATCGAATTTAAGGTCGCCAGCTTTGTCTTTGGATTGGTCGCTGTACTCTTTGTATTGGTAGTTGGCTCTGACGGTGCCGCCGATGGCAATGCCATCTTCGGCGTCATTGGCATAAGAGCCAGCGCAAGTCAGAGTAGAAAGTGCAAAGAGCGCAGCTGTGATTTTATTCAACGTTGTCATGAAAACACCTATATTATGCTAGATGATTTAACTCTTGTTTGTATGGAGAAGCTTTAAAAAATCGCAGAGGCAATGTTTGGTGATATTGCGTGCTGAGTTATTAAACGCTTCTGGCAATTGGGGCGTTGCTTAAATGCGGGTGACTAATAATGCTCTATTAACCACTGTGTTTTTTAGATGCCTTAAACAATGAGGCCGAATAAGGAATCAATGGTTAGTACATGTTCTGATATTTTCGCAGGTTTAAATTTTCGTCTGCTTCCGACGCGTGGAGTCGTTCAGGGTTTGAATTTATCTGGCCCGAATAAACTCCTGATCATTTTTCTTAGTGTCGATTAATACAGGAAAACGGCGAGCAGAGAGAGAGGTCATCTGCTCGCCGTTGATGGGTGTTACAGCAGGGTAGTTACATCAAGCTGCTTGAGGAACTTGACGCCGTTGTTTACGTCTTTGGTGAATGGGCGATCCTTGTCTACAAAGGGCACGACTTTGCGGTATTCCTTCAGCAGAGCACTGGTGCCTTTACCCAGCTTGTAACCCTGCTCGTCGCGACGCATCTGGGCACCTTGGGTCATGTGCAGAATCTCGTAGGAGAACACCTCATAGGCGATGTCGTTCATCTGCTTCAGACGCTCGGCGGTGACGTTCACGTTGTTGTAGGTCTCCTCAATGATGTTGGAGGTCGGCAGACCGTACAGGGTGACGTTGTTGGTCAAGCCTGCGGCTTCGGCGTAGTAGCCGGAGATCGCCTGGATGATGTTGGCGAAACCGTCACCCCCCTTGTTGGACTTGGCCACCAGGTACTTGGGCAGGTGAGTACGATGGTCCATGCCCACCTGCAGGCTGCGCCAACCGGAGTTGTGAATCACGTGAGCCATGGCTGTGGCCAGAGACTCAACCTGAATCGCGATTTGAGTGTTATCGAAGGCGGAGTTGGAGTTAACGTAGCTGCCCTTCTTGGGATCGACCATCAGGGACTTCACCACTGGGGTGTCGGAGTACCACATGTCGGTGCGGCCTTCGATAGTCACCATGGGGTTATCAGAGGTGTGGTTAAGCTGTTTCTCAACCAGATCTCTCAGCTGGTCCAGCTCTTCGTGAGCGGCGGCCAGCGTCCAGTGGGAGGAGCGGAAGGTCAGCGGATCCTGCAGGTAGCGCTCTTCATTGGGCTGCCACAGGAAGGAGCCCTCTAGAGCTTTAAGGATCGGCTCTGCAGCCACGTGCCCCTGGGGCATCCCTTTGCCTTCGATGGAGTGCCACAGGAAGGGAGAGACGTTACCGTTCAGACACTCCAGCGAGGTAGCCACGATGTAGGGAGAGATATCCAGCAGGTGCTGGGATTGCTGGATCGCTTCCACGGTGATGGCCATGGAGATGTTGCTGTTGGACAGGATGGAGATGCCATCCAGGCCGAAGGGTTCCAGAGGCTTGATGCCCAGGTCGGCCATCGCCTTGGTGGCAGGCACTTTCTTGCCCTTGTAGTGAACATCCCACTCACCGATCATCGCCAGGCCTATGTGAGTGGCCCAGTTCAGGTCGTTCACGCCAGGGGAACCGCGACCAGGTACCATGGGGATGACATCGTTGTTGATGAAGGTCTGATAGTACTTGGCGGTTTCGGTGGTCATACCGGTCAGGCCGGCTGCCATCTGGTTCAGACGGATGATCATACCCATCTTAACGATGCGATCTTCGAAGTAGGGTTCCATTGCGGCGGCCTGAATACGCAACTGACGCTTGTTGAACTCAATGGACTTAGTGCGGTTAGGCTCGGCTTCGATGTCGCCTTTGACTACTTCCTGATCTTTGAGGTCGCCAAAGTTGGTGGTCAGGCCGTAGATTTCGATGCCCTTCTTCGCGGCGTCGATGGTGGTTTGATAGGAGTCTTCCACTCGTTTCCAGGCGGCACGGCTCAGGGTAACGTCATTGCCTTTGGCCGCGGCTTCCCAGAGTTGGTCGACAGTCAGATCCTGGCCAGTCAGTTGAAAGGTTTCGGCTTGGATGCCGAAGGATACCGCCAGAGAAAGAGCACAAATGCTCGTTGATAATACGTGTTTCATCAGGAACTCCATTGGTTCTTTGTATCGTTTAGGTGTGGATAAATCATAGGGAAAAATATTAAGAATGAACGTGAAGAAGCTCCGGGATAGCTGGGTATAAGAATTTGCTATGCCGAGCTGGATTTACGTCACAAAACAAGGCTTGGTGAAAAATATGTTTTTTTGAATGGCCTTTTTGTGATGTCAGGTTTTATTTTTTTAGAGAGTCGCAGTGATCAGTTTAGAAAGGGCTTGACAGTCGATTAAGTCAGTCTAATTAGTGCTTGCTGAGGCAGGGTTCGGTATGGGGTGGCTAAATGAAAAGATGGCTGGAAATGAAAATGGCTGGTGGTTGCCATGTTAATTTAATAACCCTAAGGCAACTTTCCAGCCACTATTAATTTCGATTCTGATTTATTACAAACAGCTCTATTTTAGATTAGAGAATTCGACCACATGGCAGTCTGAGCAGATTGCTCTCGATGATTGATGCTCTGAGTGGCACAGGGTGCACTCCAGCAGATCCTCATAGTGGTGAGAGCCGTGTGGATCTTTATCCCAGCGGTTGGCTTGAATAGGGATCTCGCTCATGCCGCCATGGCACTCGATGCAGGTTTCTGCGCTGGGACGCTGGAATTTACCTTTGGCGGTGTGACAAGTGCGACAAGTCATATTGCCGCCCATGGCGTCGGCGTGGTGGGGTTTCATCGTCTTGGGCGCGGCTAAGGCTCCCCATGACAGCAGTACAGTGATAGCGGCAACGACTATGGAGCTTTTCATTACACATTCGCCTTATATTTTGCAGCGGCCCTGCCGGCAATTTGACCAAAGACCAGACCGTCTACGGAGGAGCAACCTCCCAAGCGATCCATTCCGTGAACGCCTCCGGTAATCTCACCCGCGGCAAACAACCCATTGATCGGTTCACAGGTGGTCACATCCACGACCTGGGCGTCTGCCGTAATGGCGACTCCGCCCATGCAGTAGTGCAGTACAGGTGACAACCTGAATGAGTAGAAGGGCGGCTTGAGTTGTGTTCTTACGTCCAGGGGTTTATTAAAGGGATCCGGCTTGCCCTCTACGATCTCGTTCCACTCTGCGATGGTTTGGGCCAACTGTGTCTCATCGACACCATGCAGCTTAGCCAGCTCTGCGACCGAGTCTGACTTTCGCACTGCTCCGTCTCGGTAGGCAGCGCGGAAGCCTTCCGAGCGCTTTGTGGTCTCCTCACCACAGAAGGTAAAGGGGTAGTTTGGTTTTGCTTTGGTGCCTTTCTTCATTACCTCCAGCTCAGCTTCGGAGCGGGTGCGACGAGATGACAGCTCGTTGACAAAGCGCTTACCCGTCATGGGATCCACGGCAATCCCCTCACTGAAGGCGTAATCTGCGAAGAAGGAGCCGGGGCCTGCCGGACGCTCATCCGGGGAACCCCAAGGACCCAACTGGTACATGTCCAGCATGATGGGCAGTGACCCTAATGACAGCAGTGACTTAATCATCTCTGCCGTGGCCCCTGGCTGGGCGCTCGCCTTCAAGTTTGCGTAGGCAGGCATGGTGGTCTTAACGAATTTCTTGTCGTTGCCCCAGCCACCTGTCGCGATCACAATGCCGTGGCGGGATCCGTAGGTCATCTCTCCTTTGGCGCTCCCTGTATTGGGGTCGAAATCTGTTTGAACCTCTACACCGCAAACGTTGTTTGCATCGTCGCGAATGATGGCGGAGACATTGGTGCGATTCTGGAATTTAACCCCTTTGTTCAGCAGGTATTTGTGCATGGGGACGACAATGCCGCCTCCGGAGGCATTGGTTGGGATGTGGCCTCGGGGAGCGCTGTGTCCACCCAGACGAATCAGCTTGTCTTTGAACTCAACACCACACTCCATCAACATCTCATAGGCGGTGCTGGCGCCTTTCGCCATCGCTTCACAGAGTTCGGGGTGGTTGAATCCACGGCCGACCTTGAGCATATCTTTCACCAGAAGCTCCGGTGAGTCTTCGATGCCGTGTTTTTTCTGCAGCGGGGTATCAGGCATACAGGCAATGCCACCACAGATTGCCGAGTTGCCTCCGAAGGCACCCATCTTTTCTATAACAAGGATCTTGTTTAATCCATTTTTATTTGCAGAGTAAGCCGCAGCCAATCCCGCAAAACCACTGCCTACGATCACAAGGTCGTATTCTTCATCAAACTTTCTGGTCATAGGAGATGCCTGTGTCGGAGCAGCGGTTACTGCAGCGGCAGCCGGTATTAATGCTGCGGCTTTCAGTAGATCTCTACGTTTCATTACAGTTCCTTAGGTGGACCCAAATACCTGAGCTGTAGCAGGTATTGGAGTTAAATAGGGGGTAAGAAAATCATAGAAAAAAATGCTGAAACCGAACGTGAACAAGCTCCGGGATAGCTCGACATAATAAATTGCTATACCCACGCCGACTCAGGTCACAAAAATTGGGCCAAACAGAAAATGTATTTTATCAGATGTTTTGTGATAAAAGCGTCTGGCAAATTTATCAGGAAACGCTTAGGGAGGGTTGGCGCGTCAATAACAGGGCTGAAACCGCAGTTCCTTAATCGCCATCAGATTAAATCGTTATCACAGAATCGGAAATTCAAGATCATTCATAGGAGAGAAGGGTTTACACTGCTTTAGAAAACTATTGCCGGGGAGATAGTGAGAGCGATGAATATAAAAACAATATTGGCATTTTATTATTCGGCTGAATTTGACAGCTTTTCTAAGGCTGCGGAGTTACTGGATACATCTCAGCCAAATATCAGTAATCTTGTTAAAAAACTGGAGTCCGATCTTGGGGTTGAGCTGTTTCAGCGACGACAAGGCAAGGTGACCCTGTCAGAGAATGGTCGGATCTTGTATCCGGTCGCTATCGATGTGATTGATAACTATAAAAACTTTCTAAACTTATCTCAGCAGCTTGTCGATAAGTCTCCATTGACCATTGTCACCCAGCCCAGACTCTATTTGAAATACGTGGCGCCAATCATTGACCCTGAGATGCTTAATTCCTCATTTCTGCACATTAAGACCGGGGAGCTTTCCTTGGTGAAGCACTTGATGGAGAAGGGCGAGGCGGACATAGTGATCACCGAAGGACTGTTTGATAATCAGCCTAAGTATCGAAAGCGGCAAATTTTGGATGTGCTCTATTTTAACTGGGCAAAATCTAAGCGGGTGACATTTTCGTCACCGGTTCCCACCATCACGCACTCCAGAGTCTGGGATCACTGGCATGATTTGACTTTGGCACTGAATCAGACCGATGACTTTTATCGGGTGATGACCATAGATACGCCGGACTTTTCACAAGAATTGATCCAGAAAGGGATCGGCATTGGCTTGCTCCCGCAGAAGATGATTGAGAGCAACCCTGAGCTGGAGGTCTGTCAGGGACCCACCAAGGGCGATGTGGAAGGCCCCATCAACTTCTATGTTCGTCACGATATCTCTCCTCAGCATGAGGAGGTGGTGAAGGTGCTGATCGCCAATTCCAAAGTTAACTGAGTTGGCCAAATCCCCGCCTCGGCGGGGTTTTTTGTGCCCATAAAAAAGCCGGCTGATGTCAGCCGGCAAGGTCAGGAATGAAAACACATAGATAAATAGGACCGGGGTGGTGTCAGTCACCCCGGTGCCCAAGGGGTTAGAAGTAGTAACCCAGGTTGATGTTGATGCGTTGATCCCAGCTGTCGCCAGCCTGGGGCAGGCCAACATGATCGTCCAACTCGGTGGAGAAGGTCATGTTCTTGCCCTGGATGAAGTCCGCCATGATGTAGATGGGACCCGCGGCGATGGCCATACCGGTCACGTTCTGGAAGCTGTCATCAAAGCTGGCGTCATCCACGTCCGGTGTCAGCATGCCAAAGTCGTTGTAGACCTTGATGCTGCCGAAGCTGGTGGGGATGGTCTTGGCAATGTTCAGGGAGTAGATCTGCCCCTTGGAGGCCACTTCCCACTGCCATCCGGCACCGGCGACACCGATCTTGTTGCCATCCATGCCGGCAGGGTTCTCTGCATCGAACTCGTACTGCATCGCTTGCAGCTGCAGATTCCATCCCTGGTAGGTGGCGTCCAGGTGGACAGCCACACCGTAGCGGTCACCGGTGTCTGTGGTCTTGCTGTTGTAGATCTGGCCAAACTCAGCGGAGCCACCCGCCTTAACCGTCAGGTCACCCTCATTGTAGGTGTAGACCTGGCGAAGGTTAATTTGGTTGATCTCTTCGTTGTTGTACTGGGTGCCGTTGACCATGCCGCTGAACAGGTCAGGGGTGTAAGCCTTGTTGTTGCTGGAGCTGTACTCGCCGTTTTTGAAGAAGGCGATGTCGGTCTGCCAGGCGCCACTGTTGTAGACGGCCTTGGCGCCTACGTCGTAGTCATCTTCAAAGCCCAGGTAGTAAGGCAGGCCAAACCACCAGCTGTTGGAGATAAAGCCTGGGTTGCCGAAGGGTACCTTGGTCACACCAAACTGCAGCTGCCACTCCGGCGCCATATCATAGTAGGCATAGCCGTACTTGATGAAGTTGGTGGAGGAGTTGAAGCGGTACTCTGCCGCCAGACCCCAGTCGCCCTTCTTGCCGTTAAACTTCAGCGCCAGAATGTCGAAGTTCAGGTCGCCGCCCTTATCCTTGGAGGCGTCGCTGTACATCTTCAGGCCGTAGTTAACGCGCACTGCGCCACCGAAGTCGATGCCATCTTCGGCCTGAACGGCCATGCTGGAGGCACCGGCCAACAGAGCGGTGATCACCAGTGCTGTTTGAGTACGTTTAAACATTGTCATGAAACCCCTGTTTTACTTCTCTTCGTTGGTGCCGTATGGGCCGTAGCCCCAGGCCGCTTTACGAATTTCATCCACCTTGTGGAACGCGGCTTCCGCAGGCTGGTGGTTCTTCACGTCATCGATCCAGCGGTACTTGAAGCTGCCCCAGTTGGCGTCACCTGGGTACCAGTAGAAGATGGTCAGCTTTTCGCTGTTCAGGTTGGGGATGTTGTGGATGGCGTAGTCGTTGATCCAGAAGTACTGCCCCTTCTCGATGGACTGCATCTGGTTCTGAGCCAGGGTCTCGGTCTTACCGCTGGCGATGTAGTAGCACTCGCCCTGAGGGTGGTAGTGAGGGGCGTGGTCGGTTTTGCCCATGGACACAATACCCATGACGGAGGGGGCGTCAGACAGCTCTTTCCAGCAGTAGTTGGAGGGAGAGTTCTTGATGTCGCCATCTTTACACTCAACCACGTTCTTGCCGCTCTCATCGAAGGTCAGCCAGTGGCGCTTGTCTTTGGCGATGGTGTCATCGGCAGGGATGTTGGCCAGGGTGTATTTACCGGACTCCAGACCGGCGATGTATTTCTCAGCCAGAGGATCGCGACACTCCTCTGGAATTTCCCAAACAGGGGCGTGTGTGGAGCTGACCAGAGGAGTTGGAATAGGAGAATGGTCCTTGGCATTGGCAATAAATGGAGTAGCCAAAAATATAGAGGAAACGGCAACTGCAATAGTTTTTTTCATCATCTTTTCCTTGGTGTTTGTTTTGGACAGGGACATTATTCAGCCGCAGGGGTAAATAAAATGCGCAGTGGATCACGTTGGTTTTTGGTAGAAACAAAGTTTCATGATCCGCCTCGTAAAGGACTCAAAAGTGAGATTTGCGGGTGAATAAGTTCGCCGGGCAGTCTGAAAGTTCGTGATCTTCGTGGTGTTTTATTGCGCTTTTGTGCGGGGTGGGCTTTGAGCAGAAACTGGGGGTTTAATGATGCTTAGTTTATTTCTTGATGCTGATTCAATTTTGGTCAATCAAACTGGTGTGAGCGCATTTATTAGGAAAGGTGAAAACAAAAAAGGCTCCGTTGCGGAGCCTTTTTAGAAGTTATAACTTAGTTTTCATTAAAGTTTTTGAAATCAAAGTTATGGCAGTTACTGCACAAGGGCTTTTTGGATTTGTGCTCGCCGTGGCACTCGATACAAGGGACCTTGTCACCGTAGTGCATGTTGTTGTGAGGGTTTTTCCACTGCTTCTCCTTGTTGGCAGTGGCCTCAATCAGTTCTGGTAAGTCATGGCACTGCTGACAGCTCTGATCTGAGGGAGGCTTGCGCATCCCCTGATCGTGGCAGCTCTTGCAGCCGTCCTCGTAGTTGAATTCATGGAAGCTGCGGCCCTGTTTGGCGCCCATCTTGGTCAGGGTCGCCGCCTGGGCACCGCCCAGCATGGAGAAGGCCAAGGCGATGGCCAGAGTCGTTTTCAGTTTCATGGAGTACCTCACGCAGTCATGATGGAGCGGGCCGCGGTGATACCCATGGCCAGGCAGTCGGGAATGGAGCAGCCACCCAGGCGGCTGACGCCGTGCACGCCACCGGCAACTTCGCCGCCGGCGTACAGACCGGGAATGGGCTCGCCGGAGGCCGCGGCGATCACCTCGGCTTTGGTGTTGATCTGAACGCCGCCCATGCAGTAATGCACCTTGGGCCAGAGACGAATAACGGTGTAGGGGGCTGACATCTCCTTACCCTTGGTCAGGTTCATCGGCTTGCCGAACTGGGTGTCCTTGCCTGCAGACACATAGCCGTTCCACTCCTTCACCTGGGCCTTAAGAGGCTCCAGAGGGATGTCGAAGTGCTTGGCAACGGCTTCCAGCGAGTCAAATTCCCACCCCACCTTGGCTTCCAGCACGTTATCCAGGCTGTGCTGGTTTTGGCTGGAGTGCTTCTTGGAGGTCAGCAGAATCGCTGGCAGAGGGTTGCCTTTGGCATCACGGCGCTGCAGCTCGGCATCGGCCCGGGTTTTTCGGTCTGCCAGTTCGCTCATAAAGCGGCGGCCGGTCATCAGGTCGATGGCGATGGAGTGGGGGAAGTTGAAGATGGCGTAATTGGGCGCGTAGCCAAAACCGCCTTCATCCGGGGAGGCCCAGGGACCGGACTGAATGTGGGCCAGGTGAACCGGGTTGGCCCCCGCCTTCATCATGGCGACCAGGCCATCGCCGGTGGCGCCGGGGGCATTGGTGGAGACCACCTCTTCGGTCAGGGTGGGGTCCTGAGCCATGCGCAGACGGATGTTCTGAGTAAAGCCGCCGGTAGCCATCACCACGCCCTTAGCGGCACGCAGCTTGGCAGGCTTACCCAGGGCAGGGCGGTCATGGTAGTGCCCCTTGGTGACCTGGACACCGATGACATGGCCTGCGTCATCGAACAGCAGATCGTCAAACTTGGTGCGGGTCAGCACCGTGATGCCCTGACGCTCACATTCAGCCAGCATGGGACGGATGATGCCAGCTCCTGAGCGTTCCACCACCTGGTGGCTGCGAGGGGCTGAGTGACCGCCGGGCTGTTGGCAGAAATCTAGGTAAACGGCACCGCACTCCTTGGTCATCTGGAAGGCGTAAGGCCCCAGCTTGGCGTTGTGCTCCAGCAGCTCGCGGCTGGCGATGCCGCGCCCTGCCTTGAGCTGGTCATTGACCATCAGCTCTGCGGAGTCCTTGATGCCCAGCTTTTTCTGCAGCGGAGTGTCGGCGAAGCAGGCCTGACCTGCGTTGATGACGCCATTGCCGCCGCAATAGGGCATCTTCTCAATCACCAGTACCGAGCGGGCGCCCTTGCGTTTGGCTTCGATGGCGGCGGCCAGCCCGGTAAAGCCGGACCCTACGCAGATCACCTCATAGGTGTCGTCCCACTGGACCTTGGAGTGGTCACAGGAGCCGGCCTGTGCAGCGAATGGGGCAGCGGCGCCGGTCAGGGTCATGGCACCCAGCATTTTCAGCGTGCTGCGTTTATTGATGTCGGTTGTCATAGTTTTCTCACCTGTTGGAATGGCGAACGGGTTGAATCGCGCCAGCAAGGGGGCACCGAATTTTCCTTGCCTCTTAAAAATGGAAGTCAGCGAGGATACTGGAGCCTGCTTGCGATTGAGGTTCACTATGAAGAGGGAGAAGGCGGGAAATTGAGAGCTGACTCACATCGGTTTTGGGCTGAAAATTTGTTTCATGATCCAGATCCTGAACAAATTTTCTCTGTGACCGAGATAGGCAAATATTAATGAGCTAAATTCAAAAACTGACCTGGGTTAGCTTGATTGTTGAAGACAGTCACAACAAAAATTCTGTTGAAAAGGTAACGTTTGCGAAAATGGGTCTGTAGAAGAAATAAAATATGCAATGCCCCAACACCCCCCAGGCGGAAAACAAATGCCAGATATTGTTGGATGCAGCTGAGCAACTAATTGAAGAACAGGGAATTATTTCTTTCAAGTTCTCCGATATTGCCAAGGTGGCCAATACCTCAACGGGTTCGGTCTACAAGTTCTTCGAAAGTAAGGAGGATGTGTTGCTGTGTCTGTTTTTGCGCAGTGCCACCTCCAACAACATTCCGGATATTCTCGATACTCACCCTGAGCTTACCCCTCAGGAGCGTTTCCTGGTGCCCATAGTCACCACCTACCAGACGGTGATGAAGAGCAGCAGTTTTATGTCTCTTCGGGCGGTGTCGGTGAACTCCAAGGTGTGGCCGCTGGCCAGTTGCGAAAAGGTGGACAGGTTCAAGCTCAGGTGCAATCGGTTCTTCGATCTGATCCACATGCTCGCCGTCGAGGCCAGGGATTCCGGGGTACTGGAGGAGAGCGATGAACGCCTGCTCCTGCTGGCACAGATGATCTACTTCCAGCTCTACGGTCAGTCCACCGCCTACGAGAGCAAGCTGATTGAGAAGCTGGTCGAAGCCCAGCGGAGTCAGGCTCAGATGGAGGGGATACTGACCATAGTCAACGCCTTCAACTGGACACAGCCCGCTACCCGGGAGCAGTACGAAACTCTGGACAGCATGGTCTCCGAGTACATCGCCCGGGGCATCAAGAGCAAACTCTCCTGCAAGAAGTGTCTGGACGCCAACCTGCAGATTCGTCGCCTGAGCTGATCCCTCTCCCCGGTTCACACCGGGGCCCGCTTTCGCTACACTACTGTTTATCTATACAGTGAGTGAGCGCCATGAGACTCTACATCGCCGAAAAACCCAGCCTGGGGCGGGCCATCGCCGCCGTGCTGCCCAAGCCCCATAAGAAGCATGAGGGCTACATTGAGCTGGGCAATGGCGATTGTGTCAGTTGGTGTGTCGGTCACCTGCTGGAGCAGGCAGAGCCCGGTGATTATGACGAAAGCTGGCGCTCCTGGCAGGAACAACACCTGCCCATCGTTCCCGCCGACTGGCAGCTCAAGACCCGAAAAGGGTGTCATAAGCAGCTGACGGTGTTGCGCAAGCTGATGAAACAAGCAGATGAGCTGGTGCACGCCGGCGATCCGGATCGGGAGGGGCAGCTGCTGGTGGATGAGGTGGTGCACCACTGCAAAGTGGCTCAAACCAAGCGCCAGGGGATGAAACGACTGCTGGTCAGCGACCTGACCCCGGCGGCGGTCACCCGGGCCCTGGGGCAACTGCGCAGCAATCGCGACTTTGTTTCCCTGTCGGTCTCCGCCCTGGCCCGCTCCCGGGCCGACTGGCTCTATGGCATCAACCTGACCCGGGCCTACACCCTGCAGGGGCGCAAGGTGAACTACTCAGGTGTGCTCTCCGTAGGGCGGGTGCAGACGCCCCTGCTGGGGCTGGTGGTGCGCCGGGATCTGGCCATCGAGTCTTTCGTTTCCAAGCCCTTTTATGAAGTGCTGGCTCATCTCACTACCGAGGCGGGCGAGGCGTTCACCGCCAAATGGGTACCCAGTGAGGCGTGCAAACCCTACATGGATGAGGAGGGCAGGGTGCTGGCACGGGGACTGGCGGAGAATGTGGCCGGGCGCATCACCGACCAGCCCGGCAGCGTTTCCTCGTTGTCGAAAAAGCGCAAGAGTCAGGGGGCACCGTTGCCCTACAACCTGTCCGCCCTGCAGATCGATGCGGCCAAACGCTTTGGCTTCAGTGCCCAACGGGTGCTGGACCTGGCTCAGGCCTTGTATGAGCGGCACCAGCTTATCACCTACCCCAGGTCCGACAGCCGTCACCTGCCCAGTCAGCAGCATGGGGACGCTCCCCGGGTCACCGCCGCCATCGCCGCCAACAGCGACGCCCTGTCCCAGGCAGTTGAGGGGGCGGACACCAGCCGACGGGGCAAGGCGTGGAACGACGCCAAGGTGGATGCCCACCATGCGGTGATCCCCACAGACAAGCGCGGCGCCGGAGGCCTCTCTGCGGACGAGAGAAAGCTCTATGAGCTGATTGCCCGCCAGTATCTGCTGCAGTTCTACCCCGATTACCGTTTCGATGAAACCAAGGTGGAAGTCACCATAGGCACCGGCCTGTTCCGGGCCGCCGCCAAGGTGCCGGTGGAGATGGGCTGGAAGGCGTTGTTCCCCCAGAAGGAGAAGAGTGATGACGAGGAGAGTGCCAATCTGCCTCAACTGAGTGAGGGTCAGTCTCTTCATTGCCAGCGTGGCGAGGTGGTGGAGAAGCAGACTCAGCCTCCTAAGCACTTTACCGACGCCACTTTGCTGGCGGCCATGACCAACATCGCCGCCCATGTGACCGACAAGGCGCTCAAGAGCATCCTCAAGGAGACCGATGGACTGGGCACCGAGGCCACCCGGGCCGGCATCATCGAGTTGCTGTTCAAACGTGGGTTCCTTACCCGCCAGGGTAAGCAGATTCGGGCCACGGAGGCGGGCAGGGCGCTGATCGCCAGTTTGCCCGAGAGTGCCACCACCCCGGATATGACCGCCCGCTGGGAGTCGGCACTGGAGTCGATACGGGAGCGTCAGCTCAGTTATCAGGGGTTTATGGGTCCTTTGACCGAACAGCTTCAGGCGCTGGTGTCCGGTGCCCGGCAGCACCTGCCGGAGTCCCTGCGAGGGGTGTCGGCCCCCAGTCGGCGCGGCAGAAAGGGGGCCCGCAGTTCAGGCAGAGGCAACCGAAGCGTTAAGGGCAGAAAAACCAAGGGCAAATCCCCGGCCTAAGCTACCCAGGCAGGTCTGGTCCGACGCGGATTTGTGATCTGGGTCCGCCCAATTTCAGCTTTCAGGGGAGAGAATGGGGGCAGTTGAAGTTTTGGCCCGACGCGGCCCGGTGGTTGATCGCCCATGTCCCAGATAGAAGAGTTACAGCAGGCCGTGCTCGGCCACATCACCAATCCCAATCTCACCCTGCCGCAGAAACAGCTGGCCCTGGCCCAGCTGGCGGAGTCTCTGCTGCCCAGAAATCCCTATGGCGAAGAGGTGGAACAGGCGTTCGAGCGTGGCATTCTCCATGACATGTTTGAGAGTCAGAGCCCATTCAAGCCCAGGTACGTCTTGCCGGATTACGCCAGGGCGATGACCCAGGGCAGTGAGTTTCTCGAGATGGCACCGCCGCAGGATCTGGATGAGGCGCTGAACTTCCTCTCCATCCTCTACCTCAATGTGCCGTCGGTGACCGGTTATCCGGTGTTCCTCGGTCACCTGGACCAGCTGCTGGAGCCCTATGTGGAAGGGGTGAACGATGCCGACCTGGAGAAAGCCCTGACCCTGTTCTGGCAACGGTTGGATCGCACCCTGCCGGACTCTTTTGTGCACGCCAACCTGGGGCCCGAGGACAGCCGGGTCGGACGGATGATTCTCAAGGTGGATGCCAAGCTGGCCCAGTCGGTGCCCAACCTGACCTTCCGTTACCAGCAGGGGGTGACCCCGGATGACCTGCTGCGCCGGGTCACCGACAACATCATCGCCTGCAACAAGCCCCATGTGGCCAACCATGAGGCGATCGACGCCGAGTTTGATAAGGGCTACGGGGTGGTCAGTTGTTACAACGCCCTGCCCCTTGGGGGCGGTTCTCACACCCTGCTGCGGCTGAATCTGCTGCGCTCCTATGAGCTGTGTGACGGCAGTGAGCAGGATTACATCGACAACGTGGTGCCCCGCTGCTCAGAGCTGATGGCCAGTGCCATGACCCATCGCATCCGTTTCCTGGTGGTGGAGTCCGGTTTCTTTGACCATCACTTCCTGTGTAAGGAGGGGTTGGTTTCCTTGGACCGCTTTACCGCCATGTTTGGCATCTATGGGCTGGCGGAACTGGTGAATCTGTTGATGGATGCTAAGGGCTTGCCAGGTCGTTTTGGCCTGGACCGGGAAGCCACCGCACTGGGTGAGCGCATTGTCGCCGCCTATCGTCGCCAGGTGGACCATCTGGAGATGATCCACTGTGAAGGCGGCCTGATGAGGCTGCACTCCCAGTCCGGCATCTCCTGCGACAAGGAGGAGACCGCCGGCACCCGCATCCCCGTGGGCAGTGAGCCGGATCCCCTGAGTCATATCCTCGCCTGTGCCCCGATGCATCAATACTTCGATGGCGGCATCAGCGACATCTTTGGCCTGGACCCGACCATACGTCACAACCCCGGCGCCCTGGAGCGGCTGGTCAGCGGCGGCTTTGGCATGGGCCTGAAGATGTTCACCGCCAACCTGTCGGACAACGACTTGGTCCGGGTCACCGGTTACATGGTGAAGCGCTCCGACATCGACAAGTTCCGCCATCAGGCGGAGCGGCATAACTCCACCTGTCTGGGTGCAGAGGCGGTGGACGTGGTGAAAATTCTTGAGCGTCAGGCCAGGGTGGTCAGTCAGGAGCAGCACCCGGTTTCCCTGTGGAAATAAGAGCCCTGACCCCAGTGGCTCCCCGGCCCGGGATGGTGAGCCGCATCCTGCCCTTCAGCTGTGTGGATGGTCCGGGCAGCCGCCTGGTGGTGTTCTTCCAGGGGTGCAACATGGACTGCCCCGGCTGTCACAACCCCCAGACCATAGGCCAGTGCAACCATTGCGGCGACTGCATCGAACACTGCCCCAACGGTGCCCTGTCCCTTGAGCGGGGCTCTGGCCAGCGTAAGCGCAAATTGTGTGACGAAAGCCAGTGTCAAAGCTGCGATCTCTGCCTGCCTCACTGCCCCAGAAGTGGCAACCCCAATGCGGTGAGCTTCGATGTGGCCTCTCTGGTGGAGCGCATTGCCCGTCATGCTCCTCTGCTCGATGGCGTCACCTTCTCCGGCGGCGAAGCCACCTTGCAGCGTCAGTTTCTGGTCAGGCTGTGTGATGCCCTGGACCAGGATCGCCGCACTGCCCACCTGGGGCGGTTGATCGACTCCAACGGCCTGCTGGCGGCGGGCCACTGGCCGGCCTTGCTGGAGCGGGTGGATGGGATGATGCTGGACATCAAGGGGATGGATTCGGCCATCCACAAGCGCCTGACCGGCCGGGATAACCAGCAGGTGCTGGCCAGCGCTAAATTGCTGGCCCAGGCGAACAAGCTGGCGGAGCTTCGCTGGCTGGTGGTGGAGGGCGTCAACGACGGTGACGACGAACTGACGGCACTCATCGAGCTCTACCACTCGCTGCCCAGTCCCCCGGCGCTCCGTCTCAATCGCTATCAGCACCACGGCGTCGGCGAACGGGGCCAGAGTCTGGCCGAAACCACCTCAGAGCGTGTGGAGGCCTTGTATGGCCAGCTGTCTGAAGCGGGCGTCACATTGCTGCCCTTGGTGCGCCTCTGAGCTGTAAACCCAGCAGGCCTTAGGGTAAGCTTGGCCCCCAAACTGCTACTGGAACACCTATGTCTGCCTTGACCCAAACGCCTGCCGATACCCTGGTGGTGCTCGATTTTGAAACCACCGGCCTCTCTCCCAATCAGGGGGACAGAGCCATAGAGATCGGGGCGGTCAAGCTGCACCAGGGGCAGGTGGTCGACCGGTTCCAGCAGCTGATGAACCCAGGGTTTCGGGTCAGTGGCTTCATCGAAGGCTATACCGGCATCACCAACGCCATGTTGGCGGGTGCGCCGGGGTGCGATGAGGTGATGGATGGCTTTGCCGACTTCATCGACGGTTGCAACATGGTGGCACACAACGCGTCGTTCGACCAACGCTTCCTGGACGCCGAGCTGGCGGCCGTTGGCCGGGACTATGCCGGAGACTTTGTCTGCTCCATGCTGCTGGCCCGCCGCCTCTATCCCGAAGCGCCCAACCACAAGTTGGGCTCCCTGGTGACCTTCAAATCCATTCCCCATGATGGCGTGTTCCACCGCGCCCTGGCCGATGCCCAGATGACTGCGGATCTGTGGATGGCGATGCTGGCGGATCTGCAAGGAGACTGGGGAGTGAGTGCCCCTCGCTTTGCTCAGTTGAAGAAGCTGTCCAAGACCCCCAAGGCCCAAGTTTCCCGGGTGCTTGCCTCCCTGGCCTGATCCCCTTTCAGGCCCCGTAATCAGTCGATAAAAATCCTGTCACTTTACTGTGTTGCATTGTGGTGCGCTCCCACTGGAAGGATGGGCGTGCCAGGTGTGCATCTGTTGTGCTTATGTTTCGTTTGTTAATCAAAAAAGTTGATTTTGAACAGTCTTTTCTCGATTAATGATTGAAATATTACATCATTTGGTCAGTATCCGAGCTGCACACGTTTACGAGTGCAGCTGTCAGCCGGTGTGTTGCACCGGCAGGGAAACAACAACAAGCCACCTTCAGGTGGCGTCATGACGCGAGGAAACAGGATGAAACAGCTAATCGGCCTTTCCGGGGCTCTACTACTGCTGTCCGGTGCCGCTCAGGCACAGATAGACAATGGCGATTTTGAAACTTGGAGCGGTGGAACGCCGCAGGGATGGACCACCATAGACAGTGGCATTCGTCTCAGTCAGTCGACTGCTTATGCCACCACCGGCAACAGCTCCGCTCAGGTGGAGGTGTTGACCGGAACTCAGAGTAATACCGATTTCAGGCAGTCCATTCCCGTGACCGCCGGGGTGCCCATTGAGGTGTCGGTGGATCTCTACCACACCGAAGGTAACGTCAAGGCACGACTCTATGTGGGCGCCTACCAGGGTTACTCCAATCCTGCACTGACCGGTCAGTGGCAGACGCTGAGCCACAGCTATACCCCCAGCAGCACAGGCAACATAGAGGTCGGGTTGCGCTTCTATGATGAAAGCGGCTTCGACGGCAACGAGACCGTTTATGTGGATAATTTCCGTCCACGCAATGATTCGACTCCCGTGCCCGGCTGCGAGGATACCGAGGCAACTCTGTCCCTGACCACAGATGGTTATGGCAGCGAAACCTCCTGGAATCTGGCCGATGCCCAGGGCACTGAGCTCTACAGTGGCAACGGTTATGGCAACAATGAACAGGTGACAGAGACTTTCTGCCTGGCCGACGGGGATTACCGCTTTACCATCAACGACAGCTATGGTGACGGACTCCTGGGCAGTGCCGGTTACAGCATCGAGATCGGTGGACAGGTGGTGGTGCAGGGGAGCCAGTTCACCTACAGCCAGAGCAGCAGCTTTACCGTGGGCGCCGGCGGAGGTGACAACGGTGGTGGTGACAACGGCGGTGCCACCAACCTGGAAGCCTACTACCTGAGTGCCGAAGGCATGACCGGTTACTCCCTCAAGAATGAACTGCACAACATCATCAAGGGACACTCCTCCCAAGGGTACAGCGCCCTGTGGCAATTCTACCAGGCCAATGAGCTGGACAACTATTACGAGAACGATGGCTCCATCCTGGACATCTACTCGGAGAAGCCTACGTCCGGTGACAGCGTCCACTTCAGCGCCGGTCAGGACCAATGTGGCAGCTACAGCCGCGAGGGCGACTGCTACAACCGCGAGCACTCCTTCCCCAAGAGCTGGTTTGGCGGCAAGGTGGAGCCGATGAACTCCGATGTGCACCACATCTTTGCCACCGATGGTTATGTGAATGCCAAGCGCAGCAACTACCCCTATGGCGAGGTGGTCAGCGCCAGCTATACCTCAGGCAATGGCTCCAAATTGGGCACCGATGCCAGTGGTCGCACCCTGTTTGAACCCATCGATGAGTTCAAGGGCGATCTGGCCCGTGCCTACTTCTATATGGCCACCCGTTACCAGGACAAGGTTGCCGGCTGGGAAAGCAACAGCAGCAACTCCGATCTGGTGCTGGACGGCAGCGCGGACCGGGTGTTCGAACCCTGGCTGCTGGCCCTGCTGAAGCAGTGGCATCTGGATGATCCTGTGAGTCAGAAGGAGCGGGATCGCAACCAGGCGGCGTTTGAGCATCAGGGCAACCGTAACCCCTTCGTCGACCATCCTGAATTTGTGGAGATGATCTGGTAAAGGTCTCTTCGCAGATAGGGCCACCTGAGGGTGGCCCTTTGTTTATTGCGTTTCAGTTCCGGCCCCGGCATGCTGACTTCGACATTGGAACGGAAGGAAAGGGTGTGAATTTTAAAAACATTGTGCTGTTGATGGCGCTGGTGAGCCCTCCCACCCTGGCCCAGGTGGACCTGGTCAGGGTAGATAAGTCAGAGGGGCGTATGGAGCTGGTGGGCCAGGGCGAGGTGGTGCGCAGTTACGCCGTGGCCTTTGGCGCCAATCCTCAGGGGCATAAGCAGCAGGAGGGCGATGAGAAGACCCCGGAGGGGCGCTACATACTCGACTATGCCAAAGAGGACTCCAGCTTCTATCGGGCGATGCACATCAGCTATCCCAATGAGCAGGACCGGCAGAGTGCCGCAGAGCGCGGCGTCTCCCCGGGAGGCCTGATCATGGTGCATGGCCAGCGCAATGGCCTGGGGTGGCTGGCGCCGCTGACCCAATGGTTCAACTGGACCGATGGTTGCATCGCCCTGACCAATGACGAGATGGACGAGTTTATGGCTTTGGTGCCCGTGGGGACGCCCATCGATATCCGCTGGTAGCGGCCCGGCTTAATCTGCGCCCTTGATCCCTTCATGGGAGGAGGGTTTGATCTGCTCCTTGGCCAGATCCTGGTAGGCATCTCTCAGGGTCAGCAGGGAGTTGTCCTCGTTACTCAGGCGACTGGCGATCTCCGCCAGGATCCGCTCATAGAAACGGTTGTTTACCCCGGCGCTTTGAGCCTTGTAGTGGAACTCGTGGGTAATCTGGCCCCAGGCATCCTGAAGCATGGTGCGAATCTGAATCTCACACACCATGGACCCATCCTGAATCTCCACCTCTCGTCCGCTGCGGTGCACTCTGTCATAGCCGACGTCTGCCAGCAGATGGATGGAGCGGTAACCCGATGGCTTGGGCTCGTCGATGTAGTCTTCAATCTCTTCATGGATGGTGAGGTGCTTGGAGCCGGCGATGAATTTTTCCATGCCGCGACAGTCATCCACAAACCAGCACACCACCCGGGCGCCAATCAAGTCCTGAATCACTTCGGTGGGGTAGTAGAACTGGGGCCAGCCACGTTTCTCCAGCTTTTTCAGGAAGCTGCCCAGGCTTTTAACCCGGGTGGTGATGGTGATGGCCTCCTGAGGCAGGGCGTTCTCCAGGGTGTAGGCCTGGGCCAGTTGGCTTAACCGAATGTTGAGCAGATCGCTGATCTGCTCCATATCCTTGCCATAACGTTCGTAGAAGCGGATTGCCCGGGCCTTGAGATCCTCGGGAGTGAGGGTACGTCCTTGAGTCATGGGATCCTCGAAAATGTCCATCAGGTCCTTAATTATCCCTATTTTATATCAATAATTTATCCTGAGTCGCCCGGGATTTATCAGAGTGGTACCGGCCCTGTGCCGCGAGGGCCGGATGGCGGGGCTAGCCGGTGCGTTTCACCCTAGGATCGGTGTAAATCAGTCTCTGTGGGGTCGAGCAGGGGCACACCTTGTAGACAAACTCCTTGCGCAGTCTGTGGTAGTGGCTGTCCGGCTCGTAGAAGCAGTGGTGCATCTTGGTCAGTTCATGACGGCGGTATTCCGCCAGGGGGTGGCGGGCTTCATCGCGGGCTCGGGTCCTCGCCTTGGCCTTCAACCTGCTGTGAAACTCCTGATCGCTGGCCAGGGTCAGGCAGTAGTCGCTGAGCTGGCGTTCATAGCAAGAGGCCGCCTCTTCGAGGACCTTGTCCACCAGTCCCATTTTGAGGGCCTGGGTGGTCCCCACCGGCAGACAGGCCTGGGTGAGCTGGCGAGCCCTGGCTTCGCCAACCCGCTTGGGCAGGGAGTAGGTCCAGTACTCGGAGCCGTAGAGCCCCATGCTCTGGTAGTGGGGGTTGAGAACAATCCCCTCTCTGGCCACCACCTGATCGCAGGCCAGCGCCATCATGGCGCCGCCGGCCCCGGCGTTGGCGCCCAGAGCAGCCACGGTGAGCTTGTCGTCGGTCAGCAGGATCGCTTTGACCAGATCGTTGATGGCGTTGATGTTGCGCCAGGACTCGTCGGCAGGGTTGTCGGCCGCTTCGATGTGATTGAGGTGGATGCCATTGCTCCAGAAATCCTCTCCCCCCATAAGTACCAGCACCCGGGTGTCACGCCGGCAGGCCGCCTGATAGGCATGCAGTAGGCGGCGGCACTGACTGGTGCCCATGGCGCCGTTGTGAAAGTCAAAATGCAGATAGCCGACCCCATCCGCTTCCCGGTAGCGGATCTCCTGAAACCCAGGAGCGGTCATCTCCGGTAGCAGCGGTGGTGCCAGTTCGGGCACCCCATCCAGGTGGGCCTTCAATACCCAGGCCGACGGCAGCTTGAACTGCGGGGTATCGCTCTTGAGCTTCATATGGCTGACCCAGATGGCGCCGTCTGTGGTGGCGATGCACAGGGCGCCGTCACGGGTGGCCAGGGGCGTCTTGGGCAGGGCGCCCCCCAGTGTCGACTCGGGATGGGCACCATAGAGGTAGACCAGTTCTCCATAGAGTTCGGTGAGCACGCCGGGGAAGCTGTCGGCGGCGCGAATCTTGCGGAGGATGGTGTCGCTGTCATCGGCCAGCCAGTCGATGCTGCGCATCGGCTGCTTCATCAGCGGCTTGAGCTCGCCCTTGACCTTTGGGTCGCTGTAATCCAGAGGCTCGGGAGAAAACCCTTTGTCCGCCACCCTGGCCATCAGCTCCTGAACCAGTCTGGAGGCCATGGCGGTGACGTCGCGGCGGTAGAGGCTGGCCTTGGAGGCCTCCCGCATGGGGAAGTTGCCCGTGGACCAGATATCACCGGCGTCCATCTCGGCATCCGCCTGCAGGGCGGTTACCCCCCATTCGGTTTGCCGATCGATGATGGCCCAGTCCAGGGAGGAGGGGCCGCGGTCACCCTGAATGCCAGGATGGATAATGATGCACAGCCGCTGCTGCCAGATGTCGTCGGGGATGCGGTGCTTCAGGAAGGGGCAGAGGATCAACTCGGGCTCGAACTGCTCCACGGCGTCACGCACTTCGGATTCATTGCCACCGAGCACCACGCTCAGGGTATGCCCCTGGGCTTTGAGTTCACCATAGATACGTTGAGACAGGCCATTAAAGGCCGTGACCAGCAGTAATACCCGCATGAAAGACGATACCTCCCCACTCCAGTCCTTCCGGCACGGCCCTGGGCCGCATATTGGTTGCCAATGGTGAATCATTTTCATGGCCAAGGAAAAGGGCAAAGGATGCGCGGCTTCACAAAAGCGGTATTAAGTTTGCTACTTTCTGTTCTCAACTCGGCAAAGGAATGGCTACAGGGTCACCCCTGCGCAGTGCCAATGTCTGGTTACAAAGGCAGGCTTAACAGAGACTCTGGCCTCGTCTATGCTGGAAACGTTCAGAAAAACAACGGTATGGGCATAGCGAATGCCGCTCCCCGCGAGGGGAGGCAAAGAGATCTGGAGGGAATGGATGGATTTCAAAGGGTTACTTAATCAAGTGATGGCCAGTGGCGGTGACATGGCCAAGCAGGCTAAGAGCGGGCTGAGTCAGGGCAGTGGTCAGGGAGGCATGTCCGACATGACCAAGGGAGCCATTGGCGGCGCCGTCGGTGGCAGCTTGCTGACCATGCTGGTGGGCTCCAAGAAGGGGCGCAAGATGGGCAAGAAGGCCGCCAAACTCGGGGGGGCCGCCGCCCTGGGGGCCCTGGCGTATAAGGTGTTCAATGACTGGCAGGCCAATCAGGGGGGCCAGGCGGAAAGCCCGCAGAGCGCTCAGCCAACTGCTCAGCCCCAGGCGGTGCCCCAGCCTCAGGCGCTGCCCGCCCCCACAGAACAGCACTCCATGGTGGTACTCAAGGCGATGATCGCCGCCGCCAAGTCAGACGGTCATGTGGATGACGAGGAGAAGGGGCGCATCTTCAAGGCGGTGCACGCCATGGGCGCCTCTGCCGAGGTGAGCCACTTTGTCCAACAGGAGCTGGATAAGCCCCTGGATCCCACCGAAGTGGCCGCTGCGGTGTCCAGCCCGGAGGAGGCCGCCGAGGTCTATCTGGCGTCGGTGATCATGGTGGATGAACAGAACTTCATGGAGCAGGCCTATCTTAAGGAGCTGGCCAATCAGCTGCAGCTGCAGCCAGAACTGGTGGCCCAGCTGGAAGCGCAACTGGTCTGATGCATTCGCCAAAGAAAAAGCCCCGCTCTGCGGGGCTTTTGTCGTTCTAGGATTCGGCTTCTGCCGGCTGAGGTGTCGCCTCAGGCTGTTTGCGCTCCTTGGGACTGAAGATACGCTCCACTATCACGAAGAACAGCGGCACGAAGAAGATCCCCAGGAAGGTGGAGCTCATCATGCCCCCCAGTACGCCGGTACCGATGGCGTTCTGGGCACCGGAGCCCACGCCGGTACTGATGGCCAGGGGCACCACGCCCAGGCCGAAGGCCAGGGAGGTCATCAGAATCGGACGCAGACGCACTCGCACCGCGTGCAGGGTGGCCTCGATGAGACCGGCGCCCTTCTCGTAGTACTCCTTGGCGAACTCCACGATGAGGATGGCGTTCTTGGTGGCCAGACCCACTGTGGTGAGCAGACCCACCTGGAAGAACACGTCGTTGGACAGCCCGCGGCCATAGGTGGCCAGCAGGGCGCCAATGATCCCCAGGGGCACCACCAGAATCACCGCGAAGGGCACAGACCAGCTTTCATACAGCGCCGCCAGCACCAGGAACACCACCAGGATGGAGAGGGCGTACAGGGCCGGAGCCTGGTTGCCGGAGAGGCGCTCCTCATAGGAGAGGCCGTTCCACTCGATGCCAAAGCCCGGAGGCAACTGACCGGCCAGACGCTCCATGGTCTCCATGGCGTCACCGGTACTGATACCGGGCGCGGTGGCCCCCTGGATGTTCACCGCCGGCAGACCGCCGAAACGCTCAAGGCGGGGGGAGCCATACTCCCAGTGGCCGGTGGCAAAGGCGGAGAAGGGCACCATCTCACCCTGGTTGTTGCGCACATACCAGGTATCCAGGTCCCCAGGCTGCATGCGGTATTCCGCCTCACCCTGGACGAACACCTTCTTCACCCGGCCGCGGTCGATGAAGTCATTGACGTAGGCGCCACCCCAGGCGGTAGCCAGGGCACTGTTCACCTCGGTGATGTTCAGTCCCAGGGCGCGCAGTTTGCCGTGGTCGATGTCTAACTGGTATTGAGGGGCGTCCTCCTGGCCATTGGGGCGAACCCCCACCAGGCTGGGCTCCTGAGCGGCCATTCCCAACAGTTGGTTGCGGGCCTGAATCAGGGCGTCGTGACCCTTGCCGCCCTTATCCTGCAGATAGAGATCGAAACCGTTGGCGGTGCCCAGCTCCAATACCGCAGGCGGCACAAAAGCAAACACCAGGGCTTCCTTGATCTGGGAGAAGGCGCCCATGGCTCGGCCGGCGACGGACTGCACATCGGTCCCCGGCGCGGTGCGCTCATCCCAGGGCTTCATGTTGACGAAGGCCAGGCCCATGTTCTGGCCCATGCCGGCGAAGCTGAAGCCGGATACGGTAAACACCGACTCCACAGACTCGCCCTCTTGCTCCAGCAGGTAGTCGTTCACCTGATCCAGCACATTCTGGGTGCTTTCCTGGGTGGCGTTGGCGGGCAGAATCGCCTGGACAAACATCACCCCCTGATCCTCGTCGGGGAGGAAGGCGGTGGGCATGCGCAGGAAGATCCAGCCCGTGGCCACCACCAGCATCAGGTAGATGCCGAATACCCGGCCGGTGCGTTTGAGGATGCCGCCAACGCTGCCCTCATAACGGTCAGTCCAGCGATTGAAGCTGCGGTTGAACCAGCCGAAGAAGCCTTTGTCGGTGTAGGCGTGTCCCTTTTTCACTGGCTTGAGCATGGTGGCGCACAGGGCCGGGGTCAGGATCACCGCCACCAGCACCGACAGCGCCATGGCGGACACAATGGTGATGGAGAACTGACGGTAGATCACCCCGGTTGAGCCAGACATAAAGGCCATGGGCACGAACACCGCAGACAGGGTCAGGCCGATACCCACCAGGGCGCCGGTGATCTGATCCATGGACTTGCGGGTGGCTTCCAGGGGCGAACAGCCCTCTTCGGACATCACCCGTTCCACGTTTTCCACCACCACGATGGCGTCATCCACCAACAGGCCGATGGCCAGTACCATGGCGAACATGGTCAGGGTGTTGATGGAGAAGCCGGTGGCGGCCAGGATGCCGAAGGTCCCCAGCAGTACCACGGGCACCGCAATCATGGGGATCAGGGTGGCGCGGAAGTTCTGCAGGAACAGGTACATGATCAGGAACACCAGTACGATGGCTTCCAGCAGGGTGTGCACCACACCTTCGATGGACTTGCCGACGAAGGGGGTGGTGTCAAACGGCAGCACCACATCCAAGCCTTCGGGGAAGTAGGGACGCATCTCATCCATCTTGGCCATCACCGCCTCTGCGGTGGCCAGGGCGTTGGCGCCGGTGGCCAGCTGAATCGCCAGACCGGAGGCGGGTTGACCATTGTAGAAGGAGGTCACCGAGTAGCTCTCGGCGCCGATCTCTACCCGGCCCACGTCACCGAGGAACACCTTGGCACCGTCCATGTCGGACTTGAGCACGATGTTGCGGAACTCCTCGGGAGTCTGCAGCCTGGACTGGGCCGAAATGGTGGCGTTCAGCTCCTGAGCGGCCACCGAGGGGGCGCCGCCGAGCTGGCCGGCGGACACCTGGGCGTTCTGCTCACGGATGGCCGCCACCACGTCGCTGGTGGTCAGGTTGAACTGGTTCAGCTTCAGGGGATCCAGCCAGATGCGCATGGCGTACTGGGAGCCGAACAGGGTGATGTCACCCACGCCGGGCACCCGGCTCATGGGGTCCTGGATGTTGGCGGCCACGTAATCGGCGATGTCCGCCTTGTCCATGGAGCCATCCTGGGACACGAAGCCCAGTACCATCAAGAAGCCGCTGGAGGACTTGTTGACACTGATCCCCTGGGCTTGCACCTCCTGAGGCAGCAGTGGCATCGCCAGCTGTAACTTGTTCTGTACCTGCACCTGGGCGATATCCGCATCCGCCTCGGCGTTGAAGGTCAGGGTAATGGTGGCGTTACCAAAGCTGTCGCTCTGAGACGCGATGTAACGCAGGTGATCCAGACCGGTCATCCGCTGTTCGATCACCTGGGTGACCGTGTCTTCCACCGTCTTGGCCGAGGCGCCGGGGTAGTTGGCGCTGATCTCGATGGTGGGCGGCGCGATGTTGGGGTACTGGGACACCGGCAAGGTGGTGATGGCCAGGGTGCCGGCCAGCATCACGATAATGGCGATCACCCAGGCAAAGATGGGGCGATCGATAAAGAAACGAGCCATGAACTCTCCCGGTTATTTGGATGCCATCTGGGTGATCTCCTGGGCCACGACGGTGGCGCCGGGACGGATCTTCTGCAGCCCTTCGGTGATCACCTTATCGCCGGGCTTGAGGCCGGCGGTAACGCGCCACTGATGATCAATGGCCTGGGCCGTGGTGATCATCCGAGCCTCCACCTGGTTGTCCGCATTGACCACCATGGCCATGCCTTCCCCTTTGGGGTTACGAGTCACCGCCTTCTGGGGCACCATCAGTGCCTGAGGATCGGTCCCCACTACCATGCGGGTGCGGACGAACATGCCCGGTAGCAGCAGGCCATCCGGGTTGGGAAACTCGGCGCGCAGGCTGACGGAGCCGGTGCCCTCATCCACCGTCACTTCGGCGAACTTCAGGGTGCCCTGGTGGGCGTACTCGCTGCCATCTTCCAGAATCAGGGTCACTTCGGTGGTGTCGGACTGCATCAGCTTGCCTGAGGCCAGCTGAGACTTGAGTTTGAGCATCTCGGTGCTGGACTGAACGATGTCCACATTGATGGGATCCAGCTGGGAGATCTGTGCCAGTGCCTGCCCCTGGTTAGCTGTCACCAGGGCGCCGGGGGTCACCGCAGAGCGGCTGATGTGTCCGGAGATGGGCGCTTCAACCTTGGTGTAATCCAGGTTGATCTCGGCCTGATTGATGGCGGCTTTGGCCATCTCTACACTGGCCTTGGCTTCCATCCAGGCAGCCTGAGCCAGATCCAGATCCTGCTTGGAGATGGAGCTGGTGTGGATCAGTTCCTTGTAGCGGTTGTAGGTGGCGCGGGTGGACAGTTCACTGGCCTTGGCCCGCTCCAGCTCAGCTTTGGCGCTGATCAGTGCCGCTTCATAGGGCGCCGCATCAATTTGATACAGGGATTGGCCCGCTTCCACCATGCCGCCTTCGACAAAGCTGCGTGCGGTGATCACGCCGCTGACCTGAGGGCGCACTTCGGCGTTCAGATAGGCGCGGCTGCGGCCGGGCAGTTCGACACTGATGGCTTGGGCGTGGGGGGTGACGGTCACCACATTGACCTGAGCGGCTTGTTGACCGCCAGGGTTTTTGGCTGCGGGCTCTTCTGTGCCACAGGCAGACAGAGACAGGGCTACGGCCACCGCCGTGGCCAGCTTCAGCGAATGCCGCATCTGGACTCCTAATTTTAGAATAGACTGTGCTAGCCCGGGGACGGACTAAATAAGCAAAGAGAAAAGAATAAGATGGTATTTATCTCATACTTTCCACCTGTATAACAAGACAACAATGTGCGACAAATTGTAAGAGAAACGCCCAGTGTAAAGTTGCTGGTTGTACTGGGGGAAGTGACAGTCAAATGTACGGTCTGAATGATGGCGGGTCGAATGAGATTATCGTGCAACTCTTTGATATTATTTGACCTTGGCTGCGGGTGCCAGGGGCGGGGCAGGGGTTTTTGTTGCTGTTTATCTCTATGGCAAAGCCTATTTTTCCGGGATGAAATCCGCAAGAAAGATCTCCGCTTATGCAGAAATCCAAATTTGGTTCAGCTTAGGTTAAGACCGGGCCTTTGTTCACAACCAAAATAAGTTGTCAATATGTGACTATGCCATTTCATTTAATTTGTCACTCTTGGGAAGCTTTGAGTTGATTCTTGTTCTTTGGCGACCATAAAGGTAGTCTGAGAATCCAAACAGCAGGAGTCTCCCATGTCCATGTCAGCCATTCACAACGGCAGCCAGCTGATTCAACAGAGCCAGGCCCAACTGGATCGGGACGCGCACACCATCGCCACTGCCCAGGTGGACAGCGGTAGCGCCCAGCAAGAGAACCTCAAGCCGGTCTCTGCCAAGCCCTCGGTGGAGAGTGCTCTGTTGTCCGCCACCCAGGCACCGCTCTACAGCGCCGCCGGTGCCAGCGTGCTGCGCCGCAGTGATGAGATGCTCGGCAACCTGCTGGATACCACCGCCTGATCCCTCCGTTGGCCTGATGAGATCCAGGCCACAAAATCGCCCCTTTCTTGAGCCGGTGTTTATATATTAAGCGCTGGTTACCAAAGTTTTTGAATTGTTGAGTGTTGTTCTCTATATTGCCCGGGTTTTTCCATGGAAAGGCCTCCCTTCCCATGGGGAAACCCCTAACTATAAAGAAAATGGCGGGGCCCACCCTGCCTGCTGTATTAAGGTAACCCTACAATGAGAAAGACTACCCTGGCGCTGGCCCTGCTTGCGTCCATGCCCGCCCTTGCCCAAAACCCAATCCAATGGTGGGACGCCAGTGCCACTCTGCTTCACGGCGAAGACTACGATCTGGCCCCTTCCCACCGTCAGACCACAGTGACCCTGGAAACCGCCGGTGGCTTCAGCTACGGCGACTGGTTCGCCTTCTACGACATGATCGACTTTAACGGTACCGACGAGTCTGCCACCTATGGCGAGATCTCTCCCCGTTTCAGCTTCGGCAAGATCTTTAGCAAAGAGCTGGCGGCTGGCCCTGTGACCGATCTCTCCCTGGCACTGACCCAGGAGTTTGGTCGCGGTCCCGTAGAAGCCCTGCTCTATGGTGTGGGTGTGGACCTGAAGGTGCCTGGCTTCACCTACCTGCAGCTGAACACCTACAAGCGTGACCCTCAGAGTGGCAACAACCTGAGCGAAGGTTGGCAGCTGACTCCGGTTTACCGTGTCGACATCCCCGTGGGCAACGCCGCCCTGGTGGTTGATGGCTACATCGACTGGGTATTCTCCTCCGACAACGCCGCCTACGAAGAGAACCTGCACTTCAATCCCCAGATCAAGTATGACCTGGGTCGCTCACTGTTTGGCGAGTCCAAGGCCAACAGCCTGTTCATCGGTATCGAGTATGATTACTGGCAGAACAAGTACGGCGTGAAGGGCATCGATCAGAGCACCTACTCCTTTATCGTGAAATATCACCTGTAATAACAGGGCGCGATAAACAGAAAGGGGCCGACTGGCCCCTTTTCTTTTGAATGGCGTTCGGCCATTCTACTTCTTAGGAGGGAAGAATGGTTAAGATTGATCTGTTTGGTACCCCCATGGTGGCGACGCGCATCGGGGAGGAGTGGCAGCTGTTTCGTGAATCTGACACTGGCCTGCTCAGCCGGGTGCACGAGGTGGTGTTTCCACCGGGCATGGATGAGTCGGAGTTGTGCGGTTATCTGGATGACATCTTTCATGAACTGGCTACCGAGCGTCACCCCAGGGTGAGGCGCAGAAGCTGAAAGGGGCCTTGCGGCCCCTTTGTTGTTTGCGAAAGGCGTTGTTACTCCACCTTCTCCAGTGCCTGGGAGATATCGGCGATGATGTCGTCGATGTTCTCGATCCCCACCGACAACCTGACCAGATCTTCACTCACACCCGCCTTGGCCAGCTCCTCTTCGTTGAGCTGCCTGTGGGTGGTGGTGGCTGGGTGGCAGGCCAGAGACTTGGCATCTCCGATGTTCACCAGCCTCAGCACCATCTGCAGGGCATCGATAAACTGGGCGCCCGCCTCGCGGCCACCGCGGATGCCGAAGCTGAGGATGCCTGACGCCTGACCACCGCAGAAGCGTTGGCAGTTGTCGAAATGGGGGCTGGCGGGCAGGGCGGCGTAGTTGACCCACTTCACCTTGAAGTGATCGGACAGGTAAGCGGCCAGCTTCTTGGCGTTGTAGCAGTGACGCTCCATCCGCAGCCCCAGAGTCTCCAGCCCCTGCAGAATCAGGAAGGCGTTGTGGGGGGAGATGGCGGCGCCGGTGTTGCGCAGGGGTACCACCCGGCAGCGGCCGATAAAGGCGGCGTCGCCCAGAGCTTGTGTGTAGACCACCCCGTGGTAGGAGGGATCGGGTTCATTGAGAATGGGGAATCGCTCCTTGTTGGCCACCCAGTCAAATTTGCCTGAGTCCACCACGATGCCCCCCACCGCGGTGCCGTGGCCGCCGATGTACTTGGTGAGGGAGTGGATGACGATGTGGGCGCCATGCTCGAAGGGGCGGCACAGGAAGGGGGTGGCCACGGTGTTGTCCACAATCAGTGGTACCCCATGCTTGTCGGCGATGTCCGCCAGGGCGCGCAGATTCACTACGTTGCCCGCCGGATTGCCGATGGACTCACAGAAGATCGCCTTGGTGTTGGCGTCGATGGCGGCGTCGAAGCCATCGAAGTCATTGGCATCGACCATGCGCACTTCGATGCCCTGCTTGGGCAGGGTGTGGGCGAATAGGTTGTAGGTGCCGCCGTAGAGTTGACTGGTGCTGACGATGTTGGAGCCCACTTCACACAGGGTTTGGATGGCGTAGGTGATGGCGGCCATGCCCGAGGCCAGGGCCAGGGCACCGATGCCCCCCTCCATGGCGGCCACCCGCTTTTCCAGCACGTCTGTGGTGGGGTTCATGATTCGGGTGTAGATGTTGCCCGCCACCTTGAGATCAAACAGGTCGGCACCATGCTGGGTGTCGTCGAAGGTGTAGGAGGTGGTCTGGTAGATGGGGACCGCTGCCGCCTTAGTGGTGGCTTCCGACTCGTAGCCGTGGTGCAGTGCAAGGGACTCCAGCTTCATACTTCTACTTCCTATTTTTTCGGGATGAACAGATTACTTTATCACCAACTTGGTGCAGATAAATAGTCGCTTTGGTTAAATAACTATTTAATCTGCTTATGGTGAAACAGAGCCAATCTCCCACTCTTACAGTTGCTTACCCCTGGTTGCACCCCCTTACCCCCGGGCAGTTGGCGGCAAGTTAGTCTCAGTCACTGACCCCACCTAAGACCCTAAGGAGCCCCAGTGAAGCAACCGACCCTTCTGGCCCTGGCGACCGCCCTGGTCCTGGCAGGCTGTAACGGCAGCAGTGGCAACAGCAATAACAACACCGGCAGTGGTGGCACCACGCCGCCGACCACGGGTGAATCGGCACTGGAGAAAGCCCTTCCCCTCTCCATCGATGTGTTCGGGGTAACCATTCGCGCCACAGCCAACATCGATCGCACCAAGATGTTGCATGCTGCCCAGGTGATGGCTCAGTACCTGGACAACGACGAAAATGGCCTGGTGGATAACGAAGCGGTGGTGGAGAAGCTGGTGGCCAGCAAGGCCACCCTGGTGATGCTGCCCAAGGAATCCGACATGGAGGCGCTGGGCGATAAGCTGGGTGACGGCAAACAGGACAATATTCAGGATCTCTATGGCAGCGAGGTCTACCCTGGCGGTTCCAGTGCCGCCGGTTTCGATGCGTCATTGGAGGAGGTGCTGCACCTGATCACCCACGTGGGCTATGCCCAGGTGTACCCCAAGATCTTCGGGGAAAAACCGGAGAGCCAGATCGCCGATGCTATGGACCAGGCCAGGGGCGGGCGCTTTACCTCTATTCCGGCTAAATACCCGGAAGGGGCCTGGTACACTTATGACGACAGCACCTGTGACTACAGCTGCATGGTGACCGAGTACACCTACTGGGCGCTCACCTCTTTGCTGGGTGGTCAGGCGTATGAGGGACGCCTGGAAGAGATAGCCCACGAATGGAAGCTCAATACGCCCGAGAAGGTTAAGCTGGGCGACCCGGCAGTCTATACCCTGCTGACCAATGGCGAGTATGGCCTGGCCACCAAGCTGCCCAACGGCAACTACAGCTATAAGACCTTCACCATCCAAGGAGGTTAGCCCTCCATCGCCTGAGGCTTTGGCACAAAAAAACCGGCCAGATGGCCGGTTTTCTGTTTTTTGGTCGGCTTAGCCGGCCAGTACCTGGGTCACCCAGGGCAGCATCTGCTTCTTGCGGCTCAGGAAGCCGGCGAAGGTCAGGCTGTCGCCATTGGCGGTCTTGAGGGTGTCGGCCAGAGGACCGGCAACCAGCAGACGGGTCTCTTCAGAACGGATGTTGGTCAGCATCAATGCCGCCAGGTCCAGGCCCTTGTCGGCCACGCGCTGGTTCATCACCGCCTGCATCTCTTCGAGAGCGTGCTCCACCTGACCATAGTCGGCCAGCTCCAGCTGACCCAGGGTGGTGGACTTGCCGGCGATCTCGTAGTTCTTCACGTCTTTATCCAGCAGCGCTTCCGTGGACAGGCCTTCGACGTTGGTCTTGGCAGCCAGCAGATCGGCCAGGAAGGACTCCACGTCTACACCGGCCAGAGGCGCCAGTTGCTCGACGATCTCGGCATCGCGATCTGTGGTGGTGGGGGACTTCAGGCCTACGGTGTCGCTCAGCAGGGCGCCCAGCATCAGACGGGCGATGGGCTGGGTGATCTCAACCTGGTGGATGGCGAACAGCTCGAACAGCACGGAGGCGGAGGAGCCCAGAGGCATCAGCCAGGCTTCCAGAGGTGCGGCGCTGGTCAGGGTGCCCAGGCGGTGGTGATCGACTATGCCCACCAGGTCGGCGTCGTTGATGTCGTCGGGAGCCTGCTCGGCTTCGCTGAAGTCCACCAGGTATACCTGCTCGCCTTTCAGAGGCTTCTCCAGCAGCGGAGGCAGTTCAGCACCGGCGAAATCGAAGATGAACTGAGTCTCACGGCTGACTTCACCCAGGCGGAAAGGGGTGGCGTCTTTGCCACGGGCGGTCAGCCAGTGGGCGGCAATCACGGCAGAGCTGACGCAATCGCTGTCAGGGCTCTTATGGCCAAATACGTTGATCATTTGGGGATCCTTTTAACTACTTCGGCCCCACAGCGGGCCAGTTCCGGACAGAGAGGCGGCTACTATAAAAATCCCCGCCAGGTGTGTAAAGCCCGGCGGCGGATTTAAGCTAGGACTCCCTGAATTTGGGCCCGGTAAAGATGCGTGAAGGCTGGCCCCGTTCCAGATTGTGATGAGCTTGGCTATGTAGGTTTCCCTTTTTACAGGCCTATGCATGTAGGCGGGATGGCTGCTCTTAACGGGTAGAGTCAATTTAAAACAAAGTTATTAATATTGGCTTTTATATAGCTTTTGGGAATATCACAGTCGAAATGGCGTTTGATGGCTGCTGGCCCGGGGACCATGATGAACCTCTGAAAATGCGCAGAGGATTGGGTGATGAGACAGGGGGCATTGTGGTTACTGTTGCCGCTGATGGCGGTGGTGGCCCTGACCACAGATGGAATGATCAGGGCGACACTGGAGCTGCTGGGCTTCGTTGCCGTGCTCGCTGTGGTGCTGAGCGCCTCAGGCGAGAAGGTAAAGGAGTGACACCGAACTGATGGCCAGCCACAGGCCCACTCCCAACATCAGCGGTTTTGGTCCCGCCTCTCTCAGTCGGCGGGCAGTGATGCCGCAACCAATCAGGAACAGACAGACCACCAGCAAACGCTTGCTGGCCCAGAAGACCCCCTCCCATACCGGCGCCATCTGCGGCAGCAGATGGGCCACACCTATGGCCACACAGTAGTAGAGAATGAACATCGGCACGCTGAGCTTGCGGCTTTGACTGCGAAAGGCCAGGGCACTGATAAAGGCCACAGGAATGATCCACAGGGCCCGTGCCAGCTTCAGGGTGGTGGCGGTGATCAGCGCCTGATCCCCGTAGGCTCCGGCGGCGCCGACCACTGAGGAGGTATCGTGGATGGCGATGGCACTCCAGATGCCGAACTGCTCCTGGCTCAGTCCCACCAGATGACCAATCACGGGAAACAGGAACAGGGCGACGGAGTTGAGCACGAACACGGTCGCCAGGGCCAGGGAGACCTGTTTGCTGTCGGCGTCGATGGCCGGGGCCACCGCCGCAATAGCGCTGCCGCCACAGATGGCGGTGCCCGAGGCGATCAGGTGACCGGTCTTGCTGTCCAGCTTCAGGGCCCGGGCCATCAGGGTGCCCAGGGCCAGGGTGCCGAAAATGGTGACGACGATGATCCCCAGGCCCGCCCGGGTGGCATCGATGGCCTGGTCCAGCTGAATGCCGAAGCCCAGACCGACGATGGAGAACGCCAGCAGCTTCTTGGCCAGGGCGCCGGTGTTCACCCCCTTGGGGATGGCGCCCAGGCTGGCGGCCACTATGCCCAGCACCAGCGCCATGGGGGAGCTGATCACCGGCAGCAGGCAGGCCAGGGCCGTGAGCCAGAACAAGGCATGCTGGGGCCGGGAGAACAGTGTTGGGCTGGGGCGTGACATCAATGGGCTCTCGTCAGTGAAAGGCGCTCAGTATAAGGGGATGGTCAAACGGTGACGAGATCCCGATCACGCTTTTTGCCCTGATGGATGCTCAACCTGCCTGGAACAGCAGGATGTAATCCCTTCTGGCCAAAAGTTACTGTTTTGTGGGGTTTGGGCGGGAAACTGGTCTAAATGCCGGTTTCTTAACTTTTTACTGGCGTTCGAAACAGATTCTGTTATAGGCTGTAACACACAGATCGTTACCCGCACTGGGTAACAGTAGAGGCGCATCGCCTATCAGTATCTCGAATCAGGGTGACACCCGATGAGGTCGAGAGAAAGGAGTCGATGCCGAAGTGGCAGGGGCGTCATCCCCGGTCGCTGGGGCTGTATCTAACAGGTGCAGCACTGCCATGGTAAATCCCAAACGGACATTGGGGATTGAATTTACTGTGGAGCGCTACTGAAGGACGTCGTCACCCCTATTTCTCTCCCGTGGGTGGCGTCCGTGGCATATCGCCACTGTCAGCAGCCTCCATCGTACTTATAAGACAAAGAGAAACGATGGTTTTAATCAGTTACGCCGATTCGGCACTTTCTATTCTGCCTCCCGTGGCCGCCATTGGCCTGGCAATTGTGACGCGCAGAGTGTTGCTCTCCCTGGGTCTGGGAATTCTGTTGGGGATCATCATGCTGGCGGATTTCGCTCCCTCGGTGATCCTGTCTGAACTGACCTCCCGATCCACTGGCCTGGTGTGGGACGGTGATGGCTTCGCCAGCTGGAATCTGTATACCCTGGGCTTTTTGATGACCATGGGGACCCTGATGGCGCTGATCTCCGTGTCCGGCGGCACCCGCGCCTTTGCCCGTTGGGCCCGTCGCCGCATCCGTGATCGTCGCGACGCCCAGCTGATGACCCTGTTCCTTGGGGCGGTGATTTTCATCGATGACTATTTCAATGCCCTGCTGGTGGGCAACGTCGCCCGGCCGGTGACCGATCAATACGGCATCTCCCGGGAAAAGCTGGCCTACTGCATCGACTCCACCTCGGCCCCTGTGTGTGTGGTCTCCCCCATCTCCACCTGGGGGGCCTACATCATGTCTCTGCTGGCGGCGCTGCTGGCCAGCCATGGGCTGACCGAGATGACCGCCCTGTCGCTGTTTGCCCAGATGATCCCCTTCAACTTCTATGCCCTGACCGCCCTGGCCTTGCTGATCTGCGTGGTCTACTTCCGCCTGGATATTGGCCCCATGGCGGCGGCGGAGCGCCGGGCCCAGGCTGGCCAACTCTGGGATGCACAAAAGGGCACCCCTGCCGGTGAAGACCTGGGGCTGGAACAGGCCCGCAGTGGCACAGTGCTGAACCTGGCAGGTCCATTGGTACTGCTGGTGAGCCTGGTGGTGGGTCTGATGCTGTTCTCCGGCGACATGGCGCTGCAGGCCGCCGGTGAACCTTTCGCCCTGATTGCCGCCTTGGAGAACGCCGACGGTGCCTGGTCCATGGTAACCGCAGGCAGCATCACCATAGTGATCACCGCCCTGGGAATGATCGCCCAAGGGGTATCTCCAGCGCTGATTGGCCGCGCCATCATTAAGGGGATGCACTCCATGCTGCCTGCGGTCTACATTCTGCTGATGGCCTGGAGCATCGCCGGGGTGATTGCCGATCTGGAAACCGGTAAGTATCTGGCGGGTCTGGCGTCAGAGAGTCTGCCTCAGTCCCTGCTGCCGGCCCTGGTGTTCCTGATCTCCGCCGCCGCCGCGTTTTCCACCGGCACCAGCTACGGCACCTTTGCCATCATGCTGCCCATTGCCGCCAACATGGCGCTGGCCCTGGAGCCTGCTCTGCTGGTGCCCGCCCTGTCTGCGGTTCTGGCTGGCGGAGTGTTCGGCGACCACTGCTCACCCATCTCCGATACCACCATCCTCTCCTCTACCGGTTCCGCCTGCCATCATATGGATCACGTGGCTACTCAGCTGCCCTATGCGGTGATGGCGGCAGGTCTTGCCCTGGCAGGTTATCTGGTACTGGGCTTTACTGGCTCTGTGGCCGCCGGATTGCTGATCAGCTGTCTGGGCCTGATGGTTCTGGTGGGGCTGTTGCGCCGCCGGGAGGGTGGAGAGCACCACTACCAAACTGAAAGGGCTTGATATGGACTACTTCAACTACAGTGACGGACAGCTGATGGCTGAGTCGGTGCCGGTGGCCGAGGCCGCCGACCGTTTTGGCACGCCATGTTATCTCTACTCCCGGGCTACCATCGAGCGCCATTGGCACGCCTTCAGCGACGCCATGGGCGGGCGGGACCACCTCATCTGTTACGCGGTGAAGGCCAACTCCAACCTGGCCATCCTCAACCTGATGGCCCGTATGGGCTCTGGCTTCGACATCGTTTCCGGCGGTGAGCTGGCCCGGGTGCTTCAGGCCGGAGGCGATCCGGCCAAGGTGGTGTTCTCCGGAGTGGGGAAAACCGAGGCAGAGATGCGCCAGGCGCTGGAAGCGGGGATTCTCTGCTTCAACGTGGAGTCTGAGGCTGAGCTGGAGCGCCTGGATAGGGTGGCTGGCGAGATGGGGCTTCAGGCCCCGGTCTCTCTGAGGATCAACCCTGACATCGATGCCAACAGTCACCCCTACATCTCCACTGGGCTCAAGCAGAACAAGTTTGGTATCCCCTGGGAGCGGGCGGTGGCGGTCTATCGCCGGGCCGATGAGCTACCCAACCTCAAGGTGACCGGCATGGATTGCCACATCGGCTCCCAATTGACCGAGGCCCGCCCCTTCGTGGAAGCCCTGGAACGGCTGCTGGGGCTGATGGACCAGTTGGCAGAGCAGGGCATTGAGCTGGAACATCTGGACCTCGGCGGTGGCCTTGGGGTGCCCTACACCGACGAGACCCCGCCCAGTCCCGCCGAGTACGTAAAAGCGTTGCTGCCCAGCCTGGGCGAGCGTCAGCTTAAGCTGATCCTGGAGCCGGGGCGGGCGATCATGGCCAACGCAGGGATTCTGGTGACCAAGGTGGAGTACCTGAAGCAGGGCGAAGAGCGCGATTTTGCCATCGTCGATGCCGCCATGAACGATCTGCTCAGGCCCAGCCTCTATGGTGCCAGCCAGCAGATTGTGCCTGTGATTCCCCGTCCGGACGAGGAGCGACTGTACGACATCGTCGGCCCGGTGTGCGAAACCGGCGACTTCCTGGGCAAGGGGCGCCGTTTGGCCCTGGCTGAAGGGGATCTGCTGGCGGTGCGTGGCGCCGGAGCCTATGGCTTTACCATGGCGTCTAACTACAACAGCCGCCCCAGGGTGGCCGAGGTGATGGTGGACAGCGATCAACTGCACCTGATTCGGGAGCGGGAACCCCTGCAGCTGCTGTGGCAGGGGGAGCATACCCTGCCAGACTAGGCCTAAGCCAAAAGCCCGCGATTGCGGGCTTTTTTAGGGAGCGCCGGAGATGATTTTTTCCGTTTTTACAAAGGTCTTTTGTCACTTCTCCTCTATTTGCAAAAGAGCCCGGGTGCTAGTGTCGACTCCATGAACGAGAGGAGTTGTGCATGAATACTGTCCTAATCACCGGCGCCAACCGCGGCCTGGGCCTGGAGTTTGTCCGCCAATATGCCCGCAAGGGCTGGCAGGTGCTGGCCTGTTGCCGGGATCCCAGAGGGGCCGAGGCCCTGAACCGGTTGACGGAAGCCAATCCGGAGATTGAGCTTTTTTCCCTGGATGTCACCGATGAAGGGGCGATCTGGGAGCTGGCTCTGGAGCTTGAAGGCCGGACCATCGACCACCTGATCCTGAACGCCGGCGTGCTGGGCGAGCAATGCGCCGAACTGGGGCAGATGACCCAATCCGAGTGGATTAAGGTGCTTACCATTAACACCGTGGCGCCGGCCCTGTTGATTCAGGCCCTGAAAGACCACGTGGCCGCCAGCGAACACAAAAGCATAGTGGGCATCTCGACCCGGGTGGCCAGCCTGGAGGATAACGGTTCTGGCGGCATGTACAGCTACCGCGCCTCCAAAGCGGCACTGAATCAGATCCTGGTGTCGGCGGCTCACAACCTGAAAGAGCAGGGGGTGAAAACCCTGGCTCTGCATCCGGGCTGGGTGCAGACCGACATGGGCGGCGAGCAGGCCAAGTTCACCCCGTCTGAGAGCGTTGCCGGCATGATGGCTCAGATAGAACGGCTTACCCCCGAGACCTCGGGCAGCTTCCAAGTTTTCGACGGTTCAACCATTCCCTGGTAGGAGTTAATAATGGCACTGTTTCAACCCATAGAGTTGGCGGGCAAGACCCTGACCAACCGCATCGTTATGCCTCCCATGACCCGCTCCCGTGCGACTCAGCCGGGGGATGTGGCCAACGAACTGATGGCCCAGTACTACGCCCAGCGCGCCAGCGCCGGCCTAATCATCAGTGAAGGCACCCAGATTGGCCCCTTGGCCAAGGGCTATGCCTGGACCCCGGGAATCTATACCCAGGCGCAGATCGATGGCTGGCGTCTGGTGACCGACGCGGTACACCAGGCCGGCGGCACCATCTTTGCCCAGCTCTGGCATGTGGGCCGGGTGACCCATCCGGACAACATTGGCGGCGAACAACCGGTGTCCGCTTCCGCCATCAAAGCACTGAACGTCAGGGTGTTTGTGGACAACGGCAGCACTCAGCCCGGCTTCGTGGATGTGGTCGAGCCCAGAGCCCTCTCCGTCAAAGAGATTGGAGAGATTGTGGAGCAGTTCGCCCAGGCGGCGCGCAATGCCGTGGCGGCCGGTTTCGACGGCATCGAACTTCACGGGGCCAATGGCTATCTGATCAACCAGTTTATCGATTCTGAGTCCAATGCCCGCACCGATGAGTACGGCGGCACGCTGGAGAACCGCCTGCGCTTTCTGGGTGAGGTGGTCACCGCCATGGCCGAGGCCATTGGTCCGGAGCGGGTCGGCGTGCGCCTGGCACCGCTGACCACCCTCAATGGCACCGTGGACGCGGATCCGCAGACCACCTACGTGGCCGCCGCCGAGCTGCTCAACCGCATCGGCATCGCCTATCTGCACATCGCCGAGGCGGACTGGGACGATGCCCCGGACATGCCTCTGGCCTTTAAGCAGGCGATACGTCGCAACTTCGAGGGCGTATTGATCTACGCCGGCAAGTACGACAAGGCCAAGGCGGACGCCGCCCTGGCCCAGGGCTGGGCAGACATGATCGGTTTCGGTCGTCCCTTTGTGGCCAATCCGGACCTGCCCAAGCGGCTGGCGGAGGAGTTGCCCTTGGCCCAGCATGACCCCGACACCCTGTTTGGTGGTGGTGCCCGCGGCCTCACCGATTATCCCGTTGCAGAGCAGCAGTAAGGAACACAGAGATGATTTTCACTCCCTTTACCCTGGGCTCGGCAGAGCTGGCCAACCGCTTTGCCATGGCGCCCATGACCCGCTCCCGAACCGACCAGCCTGGCGATCGTCCCAACGCCTTGATGGCCGAGTACTATGGTCAGCGTGCGACTGCGGGCCTGATCATCACCGAAGGCGCCCCCATCTCTGCCGTAGGCCGCGGATACTCCCTGACCCCGGGGATCTACACTCAGGAGCAGATCGACGGCTGGAAGCTGGTGACCGATGAAGTGCACAGGCAGGGCGGTAAGATCTTCATCCAGCTGTGGCATGTGGGCCGCCGCTCCCACGAGAGCATTGCCGGAGAGCAGCCGGTGTCCGCCTCTGCCATCAAGGTGCCGGATCAGGTCTATGGCCCCCTGCCTGAGGGTGGGTTTGGCATGATTGAGACCTCGGTGCCCAGGGCGATGACCCTGGAGGACATTCAGGCCACCATCGCCGATTTTGTTCAGGCGGCCAAAAATGCCGTGGAGGCGGGCTTTGACGGAGTGGAGCTCCATGGTGCCCATGGTTACCTGATCGATCAGTTCCTGCGTCAAACCAGCAACCAGCGTGACGACCAATACGGCGGCAGCCAGGAGAACCGGGCACGCTTCCTGTTGGAAGTGACCCAAGCGGTGGCCGAGGCGATCGGTGGCGATCGCACCGCCATTCGTCTGTCGCCCTTTGTCACCGAGGGTGAGAGCCGGGTGGACCCTGAAGTGGTGGCGCTGACCCTGAAGGTGGTGGAGCAGCTGGCGCCTCTGGGACTGGCCTATCTGCACTTCTCGGAGAACATCTCCAACTGCGCCGAAGTGCCGGAGAGTTTCCGTGCCCAGGTGCGCAAGTGTTACCCCCACCCCATCATGGTGGCGGGCAAGTACACCCTGGAGAGTGGCCAGGCGATGCTGGCCAGCGGGTATGCGGATCTGATTGCCTTTGGTCAGCCTTTTATCACCAACCCGGACTTTGTCCGCCGCTGCCGGGAGCAGTTGCCTCTGACGCCGGTGGATTACGCTGCCCACGCCACCTTCTACGGTGGCGGCGCCGAAGGCTATACCGACTACCCCACGGCCTGAGTGTATCTGCCTCAGTGAATGCTGAGGCAGAGTTACAGCGCTTCATCCTGAGCTATTTGTGGTGGTATTAAAAAAGACAGGAGCCACAAAGCGGTCAACGATAGACATCATGGTTCCCTGTGCAAGGGTCGACCTCCTGCGTTTTATCGTGGGTTAGTAAAACCAGAGCCACACTGTTTGTTGTATCACGCAATCAAACACAACAGGAGGTCGACATGATTAAAGCTAACACACTTTTCGTCGGACTGGATGTGCACAAGGAAACCACTGATGTCGCTTTGATTTCCGATTCGATGGGTGACACCGTTCGCTACTACGGCACCGTTCCCACCAACATTAGGGCCTTCGACAAACTGCTGAAGCAGCAGGCGACCAAGGCCAATAAGCTCTGTGTTGTCTATGAAGCCGGCCCTTGCGGATTCTGGCTCTACCGCCATCTCAATAAGCGCGATATCGACTGCTGGGTCATTGCACCTGCTCTCATCCCAAGAGCTCCTGGCGATAAAGTGAAGACCGACAAACGCGACGCGTGCACCTTGGCACGTCTGGCTCGCTCGGGGGACATTGCCCCCATATACATACCTGACGCCAGAGACGAGGCCATTCGCGATCTTATTCGCTGTCGCGAGGACGCCATGCTGGACCTGCGCCAAGCTCGTCAGCGGCTCAAGTCGTTTCTACTGCGCAATGGCCACCCCTGTAGCGGTCGCCAAAATTGGACCGACGCCTATAAACGCCACCTGGCTGACATCCACTTCTCCGAGCCAGCACAGAAGATAACCTTTCAGGACTATATTCACACTGTCACCGAGCGTTACGAGCGCCTGCAACGCCTCGAACTCGAAATGGAGACCCTGGCCGAATCCTGGCGCTGGTATCCCTTGGTACAGCAACTCACGGCGCTGCGAGGAATCCGCTTCCTGTCGGCCATCACCCTGATGGCGGAACTTGGCGACCTGCGGCGTTTCACCAACCCCAGGCAACTCATGAACTTCGTGGGGCTAACCCCCAGTGAACGTTCAAGTGGTACTAGGGAAAGGCGCGGGAACATCACCAAATGTGGCAATACCCACGCTCGGCGCATCCTCATTGAAGCCGCCTGGGCCTATCGCTTTAGCCCCAAAGTCTCCCGAGAAATGCAGATACGTCAGCAGCACCACTCACACAAGCTGCAACAACGCTCCTGGGAGGTACAACTGCGCCTGTGTGCCCGCTTCCGGCGGTTGCAAGCACGAGGCAAGGAGTACAACAAAGTGGTCACAGCCGTGGCCAGAGAGCTCACGGGCTACCTGTGGGACATCGCCCAACGTTTTGAACCGGAGCGACGTGTCCACATAGGCTGACAATCTGGAAAACCATCCTGGTGATGCAGACCGGCGGCAGCGGTGAGAGCAACCCTCGACGGCGTTAGGCGTTTACATGCGCGCACATAGAATGAGGCAAGGCTCCAGCGGCGCAAACAAGTAATGCGGATAACCAAACCCGCGAATATCAGCAAGGTCAACCGCCGAACATTGACTTGCCAGAGGTCTCTCACCAGGGTGTCCAAGCCGGCCTTTTAGGGCCCGGCATGGACAAGTCTGTGCCTATTGACAGGGGGAATCATATCAACGCCGTTGTAAACGGCACAAAATAGCAGGCTGAAATCAGAGCGAGGCGAACATAGCCTACTGTTTTATGTCTGCTTTAACAACTTTGTTATCTGCCAGTATTAAATATCAATTACATTACCAACATAGTAAGGGCCAACACCATATTCATCATTATTTAATTCATCTAAAGCCATTGAAGTACATAGTATTATTTGAAAATCTTTTTTATCTTTAAACATTTCTACTATTGAACGTTGGAAATTGTGGCTTCTAAAAGCTTTCATACCACCATTCTCAATAGCATCTAACATTAAAAATCTTGGTAGTCGGTATAGAGGATCTGACAAAGACTCAAGTAAAGCTGCAAGATAGAAAGCATTCTTTTTTATGTAGTTAGAGCTACCTGAAAACTTCACCCTTCCATCTATTAGTGTTCTATCTTTTGAAAAGTCGATTTCAATATCATTACTCTTCGCTTCCCCAAAAACTTCCTCATAAGGCTTTCCGTTATCTCGCAGATCGGAGTGGAGAATTGGTAACATATTTTCACAGATTCCTCGATTAACTTTATCCCTTCTGTTTTTGCTAGATGCAGCAGCGGATGTGATTTTTTCTCGAAGGTCTGTGATTTTTTTATTTAGATCGGATTTTCTAGATTTATATTTATCTAAGTCAGATATTATTTTGATTTGCTTTTCAATGTTTTTAATTTCAGATTCTAAATACCCTATTTTTTTAGATCTCTCAATTAACCCCTGAGTTTCTATGTCTACAACTTTTGCACTCGACAGCAACTCACTTTGTGCGTTTTTTAGCTGAGACTCTGCAATTACATGTGCAGATTTAAGGCCTTCTAAATGCGTTTTGTAATCATCTAACACTTTCGCGTTGCTTTTAATTTGAAAATCAAGCTCCGTCAAGATTTGCATATAATTGTTCGAATGATGGGACTCTTTATTTGGAGCATTACATAAATGGCAGGTATCTTCGTTCGAAGAATTAATCTCTTCTAAGCAACAAGGGCAGCGTGTATATTTGATTGCACCTATAGAATCATAAGCAGATTTTGATTCTAGCAATGATTTTCTTCTAAAATTAAGTGAGTCGCTAAATAATTCACAATCAACTATTTCTCCAGTTGTTGCTTGTATTTCAACGTTTAAAGCTTGAAGTTGTCGGCTAAATAGGTCGACTTTATTTTCTAATTCTTTGTAATTAGATGCAGAATCAACTTCAATTTCCGTTGTGATTTTTAAATCAACATCTGTATCTTGTAGAGACACAATCTCATCAGAAATACTAGTAACTTGTGAATTTAAAACTTCAAGAGTTAGATCTGAATCATTTCCTAATACCTTATACATAGCATTTAAGTCCGCTGATACCTTATCAAACTCTCTTTCTGCTAGAATAAGTTGCTGTCTCAATTTGTGCGTATCAAGATTATCTAAGCCTAATAGAAATTCAGCAATTGCAGTTCGTATACCTTCACTATCCCCTCGAGGGTTATCTTCTGCGCGAAAGATTTTAGTTGATCCCGTTTCTTGATCTACATATAAGAACCTAAGGATTTGATGCATCGTCAAATTGGCATAATCATCTGACTTATGGTTATCCCAGCCCAATAAATCGAAAAACTGTTGAGAAAAAGAAACTCGCTCACCAGATTCACTTCTTCTTGGCCCAAATTTTTTCCAACCTAAATTATCTGAACTTGTATCACTATATGAGCCATCTTTGATGCGTGTTGGGGGTATCTTACCTTTTTCAATTTCTCTTTTTATTGTAAATGAAGTCCCGTTTACATTAACTTGACAATATATTTCATCACAACGATCCGCAGGGTACAACCATTGGTTTTCTTTTATCTCTCCACCTAGAACATAAAACAACAACTCTAATATTGTTGTCTTCCCGACTGAATGATCACCTCTAATTACATTAATTCCTTGGTGAAATTCTTCATCATAAACACTTTTTCCTGACTTTATGATTACTAGACGTTCTACGAAAAAAATTGACCTAATCATATTTATATTCCATTAATCCGCTCTTTGCTTTAAGGCCATTATCTCCATCCAGCTTAACTTTAGGTAAACACTCAACAAGTATTTTGAAAAGGTCACTTTTTGTTAGTTTGTCATTTTTAAATTCTTGAATTAGGCTATGTGGTAGTTTTTGCCTTTCAAGGCTTACTATATTTCGTTCAATACTAATTAAAGATCTTTGGTGTAAAGAAGAAATTGCTGTTTCGTGCGTTGGATTCATTTCAAAAAAAAGACTACTAGGATTTGGTGTTAACTCAAATGAATCTCTTATATTTCTAATCTTTTTTGCTTGGTAGTTTAATGGCCTTGGATAGCTTTCCATATCCTTTAATAAATGAGGGTACACATAGTAAAAGTTAATAATTTTTAACATATCACAATGTAATTCATTACTTTTTACCGCATATAAGACATTTAATATCCTATAGGAACAATGGTTTACATCATGAGCTGGATGATAAATTATCATTATATCCACTCCACATGGCACTTCTCTGTAAGGAAATACAACATTCCTTCAATTAGCTCACTAGTGATGTAGCCTCCAGCTAAGCTCACTTCTTGATTTAAAGGCTCAACAATGACTGTGTTAATCATTGTTTTAACCGTCAAGTCATCCACGCCATCTTTAATTAAAGGAGCCACATGCGAGCGAAATCTCGTTATAATCAGGCTTAAAACATGATTGAATATAATTTGATATGATTTTACATTTTGAAACCTTAATATCATTTTTGACGCTTTCTGACTGGATATAAGAGCTTCATCAAAAAAAGTTAATTTATTTGCCTTTATTAATTTATTTTCCAACCCAATCACTTTTCTAGATTCATTATCTGTGATTTTACTTTGAAGCTCTTCAAGAACATAAAGGTATATGGGACTTTCTTCCTTTAACTTTTCATGCTCTTTTATTAACACCTTAAGAGATTCTGCTCCTACTGAAATGTCATATGATGGTAACTTAACCACCGTGCTTCCAATATTTAAGTCCCCTGAAATATCATTGTGTTTAATATCATTGCCAGAAACAGATATCCCTCTCGAATGAATTGGCGTTAACTCTACATTTTGACCTGGCACACTCATTATTGTCCACCAATATTTAAAGAACCCTTCACTTTGTTTTTGGAAATCTTATTGTCGACAACACTCGTGTGTTTATTGCCAACTGACAAGTCATTAGCTACTTCATTGTCACATATTTCATTGTTTTGAACTTTTTTCTCTTTTGGTTCTACTTTTGTTTTTTTATTACTACTACGTATCCATAACCACCCCATTATTACACAAAAAGAGAATATTATGATAAGGAGCACTAAATTCAAATACGTGTTTGTTTTAAAAACTTCAGAAGTCGACAAATAGTTTTTAATCAGCTCGACAAAAACCCATGCAGCAATCGCTGATGGTCCTGCAACTTTCAAAGTGCTCTTCCAATCCATAATTAACTTTTCCTTAAATAATTTAACTTTATTTGAAACTTTGATATAAACACCTGCACTTAACGCCGCGGCTAATCGGCGCAAAGTAGTAGCTTGGCTACAATCAGAGAAGTACGAGCACAAGCTAAGTGTCTTTGCATCCGAGTCTTAAGGCACTTTTTATGTGTTTATTAGATAATGTGCACTGTACACGTAGATTTCTTAGTTTAGTAACATCCAGTAGACATGATAAGGATCGAGCCTGACCCTCCTGCAACCTCCTCAGAAGTCTCATTCCACTCTCCCTCCTTCTCGAAGTGACCAGGGCACTTGTCGCACCAAGCATCTGGGAATGGCTCTTCTTCAATCGGATCCAGTGAATACCACTGCTTACTCTCATTTCGCGCCAAGTGACTACATACAAAAGTGGCCTGAGTTTTACCGTGTATACTGCACTTTACTTCGGAACCAGTGTCGTCCGTTACTTTCTCTATACACATAACAGCCTATTTTACGTCAACTCGCCCCCCATCACTCATTATAATCTTGCCGTTTATTCACATTAGGCGAAGTTCCGGGGCTCACCAGAATCACTAAATTGTCAACGTGTTAGTGGCCGCTTTACCGCTTTTCTTCAAAGCTCTTTTGCATGCAAGGCGGATCTAGCTCTTGGAAAGGCGGCACGGCCTCATGACTGTATACAAATCGAGCTAAATGAGTGATGTTCAGTTAGTGAATGCCAACCATTATGCTATTGATATTAAATGCATTTATAATTTGGCGACTTAGGTTTAAGGCAAGCTTCGCCATTGACGAACGAGAGCGCTCATCATCTCTGCCAGACATATGGTGTAAATCACTGATTCTTATACAGAGATCAAAGTACATCTTTTAGTGGATATTTTATAGGGAGATAGTCACAGAAAGCTGTAAGACATTGGCCACGAATGACCGCTTTTGGCGCCAATCCGGCCCTTCCACACCGACCTGCGCTTTCTTTAACTCCGACTGAGTATGTCCTTGGTTCTGCTCGACGGCCCCGAATGCTATACCGACTACCCTGCCGCTTAAGAGGAATCGTCGAAGTAAAAATCCCGTAACTGCGGGCTTTTTGATTTTTCGCTATAGCTTCAATCGTTGCTGGATAAAGTCGAGGAATACGCTGATGCGGCTGGAGATGGAGGAGCTTCGATAGTAGACGGCGTTTACCAGTCTGCGGTCTGACATGGGGTCGATCAGGCCGGTCAGTATCGGGATCAGCCGTCCCTGGGCGATGTCCTCTTTCACCATGAAGTTGGACAGGCAGGTGATGCCGCCATCGTTGAGGGCCATCTGCCTAATGACCTCACCATTGGTGCTGGAGAGATGCAGTTCCACCTCTTTCAGTCCCTTGATGGGCCAGCGATTGAGGGAGGGGATATCGGTAAAGCCAATCAGCCTGTGCTTGCTCAGCTCCTCCGGGGTGGCGGGCACGCCGTAACGATCCAGATAACCGGGGGAGGCCAGCATGTGCAATGCACTGGTGCCCAGCAGGCGGGCATGGAGGGTGGAATCGCTCAAAGGGCCGATGCGAAACGCTAGGTCGGTGCGCTTCTCCAGCAGATCCACATAGCCTTCGTTGCTGGTCAGTTCCACCTTGATGTTGGGGTAGAGCTCGCGGAATTCTCCCATATGCTTGGCGATCTGATGGATCAGCAGCGGGCTGGCGGCGTCCACTCTCAGGGTGCCACTGGGGTTGTCCTTACTCACCAGCAGCTGCTCTTCCGCCTCCTCAAGGATGCACAGCCCCTTACGAACCCGGGTCTCAAAGGTGCGGCCCTCGTCGGTCAGCTCCACTCGCCGGGTGGTGCGGTTGAGCAGGGTGATCCCCAGTTGCTTCTCCAGTTTGCTGACAGAGCGGGACACCTTGGCCACCTGTTCGTTCAGTAGGGTGGCGGCGCCGCTGAAGCTGCCTTGATCCACTACCGCCAGGAAGATCGCCAGATCGTCGGAACGGGTTTTCATTGTTGATTCCACAAATATGATTTGTTGATTGTCATATTTATCACAAAAGTCTTCGGGCGGATACTGTCCTCACTGAATCGAATGTTGTGTGGAGTTGATTATGCCCATTGCGCTGTTTGCACTGACCCTCAGTGCCTTTGCCATCGGCACTACCGAGTTTGTGATTGTCGGACTGGTGCCCACCGTTGCCCAGGATCTGGGCGTGTCCTTGCCTTCCGCTGGCCTGCTGGTCAGCCTCTATGCCCTGGGGGTGGCGGTTGGGGCTCCGGTGCTCACCGCGCTGACCCAGAAGTGGAACCGTAAGAGCTTGCTGCTCAGCCTGATGGCTCTGTTTACTGTGGGCAACCTGGTTGCCTGGCAGTCTCCGGGTTATGAAACCCTGATTGTGGCCCGAGCGCTCACCGGCCTGGCCCACGGGGTGTTCTTCTCCATAGGGTCCACCATTGCCACCAGCCTGGTGCCCAAGGAGAAGGAAGCCAGTGCCATCGCCATCATGTTCACCGGTCTGACCGTGGCTCTAGTGACTGGTGTGCCCCTGGGTACCTACATCGGCCAGGAGTGGGGCTGGCGCGCCACTTTCCTGGTGGTGGCCGCTTTGGGTGTAGTTGCTTTGATTGGCAGTGCGGCTCTGGTGCCCAATAGCCTGAAGCAGAGTAAGGCGGCGCCTATTTCGGCTCAGCTTAAAGTATTGACCGAGCCGCGCCTGATTCTGGTGTATCTGATCACTGCCATCGGTTACGGCGGTAACTTCGTGCTGTTCACCTTCCTCACCCCCATCCTGGAGGAGGTGACTCAGGTGCCCAGCGCCTGGGTGGCCCCGATGATGCTGCTCTACGGCGTGTCTGTGGCCTTCGGTAACATCTGGGGCGGTAAGCTGGCGGACAAGAAAGGCCCGATCCCTGCCCTGACCGTGATGTTCATCGGCCTGGCCACCGTGCTGCTTATCTTCAGTCAGACCGCCTATCATCCGGTGGCCATAGCCATCACCATCTTGGTGTGGGGTGCCTTCGCCTTCGGTAACGTGCCTGGCCTGCAGGTGTACGTGGTGCAACTGGCTCAGCGATTCCGCCCTGATGCGGTGGATGTGGCATCTGGCCTGAATATCGCCGCCTTTAACCTGGGCATCGCCTTCGGTGCCTGGGCAGGGGGGCTGATTGTGGACAATGGCAGCCTGATGGACACCCCTTGGGTGGGTGCGGCCATTGTCATGATTGCCTTGGCACTGACCCGATTTAGCGGTTATCTGGACAGCAGAGAGGAGAGGGCCCTATGCCGGGCCGCGTAGCCATCTGGGTCTGAACAGCCGAAGAAAAAAGCCCGCTGTCCGCGGGCTTTTCTGTATCAGTCGTAGATGGTGGGAATCGGCTGGCGCTTGTGCTGGGTGGACTTGTAGATGCCGATGATGCGGGCTTCCACCTCTGGGGACACCTGTTTGCCCTCGAGGAAGTCGTCAATCTGGTCATAGGTCAGTCCCAGGGCCACTTCATCTTCCAGGCCGGGGCGGTCGCACTCCAGATCCGCGGTGGGTGCCTTGACCACCAGACGTTCCGGGGCTCCCAGATAGGTGGCCATCTGCCTCACCTGGCGTTTGTTCAGGCCAAAGATCGGCACCAGATCGCAGGCGCCATCGCCGTGCTTGGTGTAGAAGCCGGTGACGTTCTCGGCGCTGTGATCGGTGCCGGCCACCAGGCCGCCTACCAGGCCGGCAATTTCGTACTGGGCCACCATGCGCATCCGGGCTTTGACGTTGCCCTTGGCGAAGTCCACCTTGTCTTCACTGGGCAGATCGATGCCGGCAGCGGTCACGGCGGCCAGGGTCTCGGCGTGAATGCCGTCGGCACCGGCCTTGATGTTCACCTCTACCTGTTTGCTGGGCTGGATAAAGCGGCAGGCCATCTGCGCCTCATCTTCATCTTTCTGCACGTCGTAGGGCAGACGTACGGCGATGAAGCGATACTCTGGCGTTTCCTTACCCTCGTTGAGGCCATCGACAGCCAGCTGACACAGGCGACCGGTGACGCTGGAGTCCACGCCGCCGCTGATCCCGAGAACGATGTTCTTACATCCTGATTCCCTGAGTTTCCCCTGGATAAAGGCGACTCGGCGCTGAACCTCAAACTCAGGTTCGATGGCCGCAAGTACTTTCATCTCTCGTAGGATCTGTCCTTTCACTGTGTGCTCCGTTGGCAGGCTGGTAGTAGCTAGATAATTTAACATTGCCACCCTGGGGGTGAAAGGTCGGTGCTGCAGTAAGTGGGGGATTTAACCAGGAAGTTGAACGCGGCTCTGTTACCCGCCGTTCAAAGGCGGATTCTTGGGCGTTGTTGCGCATTTTTGAGGTGGTGCAATGTGATGCTGGTCACAAAAGTGGGTGGTGGCACATCAGGAAAATTGATGCGCCTTATCAAGGGTTTTACTGGGTTATCGGGCGCTGGGCAGGCGCGAGAGCAGCTGTTTGGCCTCATGACGGATGCACTCACGGACCGGATTGTCTGCGGAGTCGGCACGCCAGACGAAGGAGAGCGTTCGGGTCATGTCCAGTCCGGGGACCTCCAGCGCCACCAGTTCGCCGCTCTCCAGCTGGGCCGCCACATCCAGATAGGGCAGGCAGCTGAGGTAGTAGCCCTTGGTGACCATGGTGCGAAGAACGGGTACATGCTCATACTCTCGCCACACATCCAGCTCTGAGACCAGGCCATGGATGGCGCTGTCGAAGATGCGCCGGGTGCCGGCCCCCTGTTCCCGCAGGACCCACTTGGCCTGCTCCAGCTGGGCGGCGCTGATCTGCTTCTGGCGGGCGAAGGGGTGGTGCTTGGCGGCAATGATCACCAGGTGATCGTCGCACCACACCTCGTGACAGATGCGGCTGTCGTCGCAGCGCCCCTCGATGATGCCAATGTCGTACTGGTAACTGAGGACGCCTTCGATCACCTTCTGGGTGTTGTGTACCGTCAGTTCGATGCGGATCTCGGGGAAGTCGCCGTCGATGCGGCTGATGAGCTCTGGGACCAGGTGTTCCGCGGCGGTCTGACTGGCGCCGAGCTGGATCTCGCCGCTGATCAGATGCTGGTCATAGAGGCCCAGCTCAATCTGGCGGGCATCGTGCAGCAGCTGCTTGGCCCGCGGGCGCAACCAGTTGCCCCAGTGGCTGAGGACCATGCGTTTGCCCTGGCGCTCAAACAGCGGCCTTCCCAAGGACTTCTCAAGCTGAGACAGGGACATGCTGGTGGCCGACTGAGTCAAAGAGAGGGTCTGAGCGGCCTTACTGACACTGCCGAAATCGGCAACGGCATTGAATACCGCCAGCTGCTTGAGAGAGAAACGCACCTTGATGGCTCCGGTTCGAAGTTAATCCAGTTCTGCAAGCATTGAACCACAGTTAACTGGCTTTATAAATTTCACTGAATAAAACTGGAGGGCACATCAATAAATTCCTCCACATGAGAGCCAATATGTGGGAAAACAAGAGTTAATAGAAAGAGATTTGTCGTAAAGGATGCGGCGTCCTAGCTGAAAGTTGCGGCGCCGCCTGCAACAGGAGGTGCCCTATGCCCCAATCTCTGACTGTCGCCAACGTCATGCACGAACCTGAAGTCGTGCTTCACCCCGATACCGATGCCGGCGAGGCCCTGGATAAACTGATGGAGGCCCGCCTCGGCGCGGCGCCCGTCATCGATGCCCATGGCCGTCTGGTGGGGGTGCTCAGCGAGCATGATCTCTTGCTGGACCTCTGGCTCCACGATTACCAGCCTGAGCAGTGTGCTCAGGTGTGCGAGCTGATGCAGCGCAAGGTGACCGTGCTGACCCCCAAAGATGATCTGCTGGCCCTGGCAGAACGCATCTGCGTGGATCCCAACACCCTCTACCCCATCGATGGCAACGGCAGCGCCGTGACCCTGAGCAATATGCCTATGAAGGAGCGGGCCCGGGAGGGCCGTTCCTGGCATCCGCGTCATTTTCCCGTGGTGGATAACGGCCATCTGGTGGGCATGGTGAGCCGCCGGGATCTGGTGGGAGCGTTGCGCCACCTCTATCGCAGTGTGGCTCATTAACTACGGTCAGGTCTCTATGCTGAGTACCTGATACGCCGGGGTTTCATAGGGATGGGCCCGCTTCAGTGCCGAGATCACCTCGGTCTGCAGCGACGCCTGAAACACCAGTTCCACCTTGTACTCCACCTCCCGGTGAACCTGCTCGCCGCTGTGTACATAAGGGTCGGCCCCCTCCAGGGGCCGGAACTGGCCCATGCCACTGGTGTACCAGCAGCAGCTGTCGTAGTTGCCTATGCGTCCGGCTCCAGCATGAAACAGTGCCTCCAGCACCGATTCAAGGTGGGGCTTGGGAACGTAAAACTCCAGTTTCTTCATTGTCTTTCTCGCTTGGGGTTATCTTGTTACTTTAGCGTAAAGCATACGCCTAGGGGGCAGCGAGATGTCGGGTATGACGGTGAGAATTGTGGCGACCTTCATCGGTGGCTATCTGATAGTCGCTGGGTTGCTGGTGGCCTTTGGCACCTCCTCGGTAACTGACTCCGAAGCAGAGACCCTGCATTTCGATGAGCTCAGGCTGGATTATGGGGGCTTGCCTCAACTGCAGCACTATAACGCCAGAGACGGAAGCAGTTTGAGCTACCGTCACTACCCAGCAGACTCCGACCTGGTACTGGTGCTGTTGCACGGCTCAGGCTGGCACAGTCGCTACCTCTATCCCATGGCCCGTCATCTGAGTGACAGCGGCACCGCCCAGGTGGTGACGCCGGACCTTCGCGGCCATGGAGAGCGCCCCAAGCGCCGTGGAGACATCGATTATGTGGATCAGCTGGAGGATGATCTGGCGGATCTGCTGGCGGAGATCCGCACACGTCAGCCAGAGGCCAGAATCGTGCTCGGAGGACACTCCTCGGGCGGCGGCCTGGCGATTCGCTTCGCCGGAAGCCAGTATGGCAATCAGGTGGACGGCTATCTGCTATTGGCGCCCTTTTTAAGGTACGACGCACCGACGGTTCGGCCCAACTCCGGGGGCTGGGCCCAACCCTATACCCTGAGAATTGTCGGCCTGAGCATGCTGGAGAAAATTGGACTAGACAGGTTTTCTCATCTGCCGGCCATCGCGTTTGATTTGCCAGAGCCCTACCGTGATGGCACTGAAACCCTGACCTACTCCTACCGGCTGATGACCGGCTTTGCCCCAAGAGATTATCGCAAGGATCTGGCCGCCATCAGTCAGCCGACGCTGCTGCTGGCAGGCAGTGAAGATGAAGCCTTCGTGGCCGAGCAGTTTCAGCCCACACTTGAGCCCCTGGTCGACGCGGACATTGAGGTGTTGCCTGGCCTCAGTCACATGGGGGTGGTGGTGTCCGAGGATGTTCGGCCCGTGGTGGATGCCTGGCTCAGAGAGTTTTTGACGCCTTAGTCGTTTACCAATATTGCTCTGTACTGACGGTCGTCTCTGCTCGTTCTAGTGGCGGCCGCTGTTCTCTCCAGGATGGGCTTCTGAGCGCTGTTTATGCTGGGTGCCTTGACCTTTATGGTGTCCGGGAGCCTGATTTTTTTCTGTGCATTACCAGAGGGGCCTTTACTGAAGCCTGGGGGCCGTGGTTGAGATTTGGCCTGTCCACGGCCTCTCTATCCTCAGGCGAGGTTCGCGGCACGGATACAAAAAAGGGCTGTGTCCTAAGTAACTGTTGAACCCCACCCAACAGCTTCGAACAGGCACTGCTCAGAGCTGGGTCGGTACTTATGCCGGTCCAGCATTCTGTGCCAGCCCAAGTAGTTTCCTAAATACTTGGTCGCCACCCCTCTAAACCTTGATATCCACCCTTTCAACCGGCTGTCGTAGGCGTTTACGTTCTGGATGTGGAAGGGACCTCGCCTGCGCGGGCCTGATGCCTTGATAGGCTCGTGTCTGATTCTCTTTGATTTTGCGTAAGACAGATAAACGCCAGCACGGTCAGTACACAGACAGGCATCCTTGTCCAGAATCGAGTCCAAAGCCGTCGTGACATGTGCTGCATCCAGTTTTTTCAGCATGTAGTCCGCCGTCTTACCCGACCTATCGCGCACTATTAGGACCGATACCTGGTCTTCACTACCACCGCCTTTGGTCTTGCTGACACCACCACGCTGACGCGCTGGCCAGGGAGGTTGCGTTGCCCTTTGTACGATTTCAAAAAGAAGGTTTCATCGGCTTCAACAATGCCGTGCTCCTTTTCAGGGCGCATGTCAGCTATCAATTTCAGAAATCGATGTCGCCACAAAAACGCAGTGTTTTTATTAACTTGGCATTGGGCTGCAGCTCGGCGAACGGTCAAGCCATCGTTTAAGCAAAGTGCGTACTCCAACCAGCGTTCGCGCATGCGCAATCGTGCCAATGGTGTGCCAGTCAATGGGTTAGAGGTTTTGCCACAGGCACGGCACCGAAATCGAGGCAGACCATGGCTTGAGCCCCAAGGGCGTAGAGCTTCCTCGTGGCAATGTGGACAGTCTTTAGGATGGTTTTCAATGAGTAGCGCCACGACGGCAGGAGCATCGAAGCGCACATGAGTAAGGAGCTGTTCTCGTTGACTGGGCGTAAGCTCAGGCAGGGAACGCAGGATACGGGCAAAAGCTGAACTATCCATAACGGGCCCTCTCTATCAAAGAGTTACCCTAATTATAGAACCTCAACAATTAACGCAGACACAGCCCAAAAAAGGGGAGGCATGAGCCTCCCCTTTGCTTATGCAAGGATGAAGATTAACTGGTGTACATCTGGCCGGCGTACACCACGAAGTGACGCAGGGCGAGCACACCGATGATGGTGCAGCTGGCGACGGTCACCAGGAAGGGCTTGCTGTGCTTCCAGGACTTGGGCGCAAACACGCTGGAGAGCACTGGAACACCCAGACCGACGCCGACCACTCCCACCCAGAACACCTGGGCCCAGGTGCCGTCGCTGATGGCGGCCAGGGCAGCCTGAGCGGCGGGGCCGGAGAAGTTCAGGCCGACGAACAGCAGCACCAGCAGCATCGCCTCGTTGAAGGCCACCGGGTACTCGATGCGGTGTACCTGCTCGATGCAGTCGGAGGACTTCTTGCTGAAGAACAGGGTGGCCACCAGAATGTTACCCGCAGAGCCTACGCTCAGAGAGGAGGCGAGGAACAGACCGGGCAGCACCGCGGTGTTCAGGATGGGGTAGCTGATCAGGGCCGACAGCAGGAATCCGGTGTAGACACCGACGCCGATGGCCAAAGCGAAGATCAGCTTGTTCAGGCCACCTTCGATGGCTCGAAATACACCCATGATCCCCTTCAGCGATGGCATGGCCGACACCAGGGACTTCTCAAACACCAGGGCAGAGTAGATGAACACCAGAGGGATGTAAGCCAGCAGCAGCAGCACACCCCAGGCCATCACCGAAGTGAGGTTGTAGTTCAGCAGGATGATGTAGAACTCCCAGGGCTTGGTCAGATCAAGCACCAGCAGTCCCATACCCGCCACGATGGCCAGCGGACCGATGACCGCAGAGGCCTTGATCACCGGCAAACCCTCTACCGGCAGGCCGCGGCTCTGCTTGTACCAGCGCAGGCCGATGGCTACCAGCATGGAGCCAGCGGAGAGGCCGGCCATAAACAGGTAGACCGCGATGATCCAGTTCCACACTACCGGATCGTATTGTTCCATGGATCCCCAGAGTACATTCATGCGTTGATCCCTCCCTTCTTGCCGGGAATGCGGTACACACGGGGCTTGGTACCCAGGTGGACCTTGTCTTGATAGTTAGGCTGGGTGTCCAGCAGACGGCTCACTTCACTGCTTGGATCGGCGGCGTCGCCGAATACCAGAGCATCGGTGGGACAGACGGTGACACAGGCAGGCTGCTCGCCCCGTGACAGGCGGGTGTCCTTACAGAAGTTGCACTTGTCCGGCACCCGGGTTTCCGGGTTGATGAAGCGCACCTTGTAGGGGCAGGCGGCGATGCAGTACTGACAGCCAACGCACTTCTTGTCGTTGATGGTGATGATGCCATCGTCGCCTACGTAGGCGGCGCCGGTGGGGCACACCTTGACGCAGGGGGCGTCTTCACACTGCTGGCAGGAGACGCGGTGGTATTTGAATGCCAGGTTGGGGAAGTTGCCCACCGGGCCTTCGATGCGCACCTGCAGCCGGGTCACCGAGTCTGGGATGCTGTTCTCACTGCGGCAGGCCACGTTGCAGGCCTGGCAGCCGATGCACTTGTTTTCATCGTGCACCATTACATAACGTTTTTTCATGACCATCTCCGATTAGATCTTTTCCACTTTGACCCCGGTGGTGTGCAGGTTCATACCCACAACCGGAGAGGTTACGTGAGGCAGCAAGTTGCCGCAGTGGACGCCCTTGCCATAGGCTCGTGCCAGCTCTTTGTTCTTGGAGCCAAAGCCCATGTAGGCAAACACGGTGTCGGGGCGAATGCCCGGGGTGACCAGGGCGGTGCCCTCTTCGCTGCCGATGTCGTTGTGCAGGCGGATGGCGTCGCCACTCTTGATCCCCAGCAGGCCGGCGGTCAGCGGGTGAATCCACACGGCGTTGTCGGACATCAGGTTGGCCAGATAGGGCACGTTATGGGTGGCACCATTGGTGTGGATGGCGGTCTTGCCCTGGATGAAGAACAGCTCGTCGGCCTTCTTCAGGTTCACTTCGCGGTACTTGATGACACCACGACCCGGGGCCATCTCTTCCACCTTGGCGGAGGTCAGCTCAATCTTGCCGCTGGGGGTCTTGAACTTCATGGCGCTGGCGTAGGTGCCATCGGCGTCCAGGGGACGGGCGGTGTCGTACTGGGCGGCGAAGTTGGCCACCATCTCCGGCTCGCGCAACATCAGAGGCTTGCCGAAACTGACGTAGCCCTCCTGTTTGATGCGATTGAGCAGCTTGGCGTCCTTCTTCACCTGCAGCAGTTGCAGGGTTTCGATGTTGTCCCAAGGGAAGTACTGGCCCAGGCCCAGGGCGTCGGCGACCTGTTTCCAGATCAGCCAGGAGGGGCGGGTATCGCCAATGGTCTCAACCACGGGCTGGCGCACGTAGTAGGCCGGGTTCTTACCGGACTTGTCGAAGATCTCCTCGGAGCGTTCCAGGTAGGTGGACTCAGGCAGGATCACGTCGGCGTAGGCCGCGGTTTCGCTGACGTAGACGTCACAGCAGACGATGAAGTCCATGGCGTTCATCGCTTTGACCACCCGGGCACGGTCGGTCATGGTCTGCATGGGGTTGGTGCGGCTCATCACCCAGCCACGGGTCTTGTAGGGCACACCGTCCAGGGCGGAGTCGAGGATGCTCTGGTAGATGCCGCCGTTGGACCACAGCATGGCGAACTGCTTGTCCACCATGTCGATGCGCTTGGCGGTAGGCTTGGGCACGTCCACTTTGGGCTTGGCCAGGCCGGGAGTGACATCGGCGCCGGCGAATTTGTTGTAGGTTTTGGCCTTCTTACCGGCGTAGATGCCGCCTTTACGCTCGATGTTGCCGATGAGCACGTTGGCGGCGAAGATGGCCCGGCGCAGCTCGAACTCTTCGGTGGTGAAGGTGGCGCGGTGGCCGAAGTCCACAACCGCATGAGGCGCGGCGGCGGCGTATTCGTGGGCGATGCGGCGGATATCTTCGGCGGGCACATCACTGATGGACTCGGCCCACTCAGGGGTGTAGGCAGCCATCTCTTTGGCAAACTCTTCGAAGCCCACCACGTGGCGCTCGATGAAGGCCTTGTCGTAGAGGTTGTCCTTGATCAGCACATGACACAGGGCCAGAGCCACGGTGACGTCGGTGCCAGGCTTGATGGCGTGCCACTCGTCGCCCTTGTCGGCAACCACGGAGAAGCGAGGTTCGAACACCACCAGCTTGGCGCCACGGTCCGCCTGGGCCTTCATCATGCCGCGGGTCTCGGACATGTTGATCCCTTCGTAGATGTTGTGGCCAAAGTTGATGATGTACTTGGAGTTGCCCAGATCCCGCTTCAGCTTGGTGCCGAAGATGGCAAAGGCGGCAATCTTGTAGGCGGTGGGACAGGTGGTGCCATGGTTGAAGGTGTTGGGGCTGCCAAACGCCTTGGCCAGGTGGAACAGGTGCTTATGGTTGGAGCCTGACTTGGAGGAGAAGGAAACACATTCCGGACCGTACTTCTCCTTGAGGGCGCCAAGTTTCTCGCCAATCAGGGCGTAGGCCTCATCCCACTCGATCTCTTTCCATTTCCCTTCACCGCGTTCACCGACGCGCTTCAGAGGCTTCACCAGGCGCTGTTTGTCATACAGCAGGCTGTGGCCGGCGCCACCACGGGCACAGACGGCGCCGCCAAAGGATTTGGCGTTGGCGTTGCCCAGGATGGAGACGTTCTTGCCATTGACGATGCGGGCGGAGATAGGGCAGCGGGTGGAGCACATCTCACAGATGCTCTTCACCTCAATTGCTGATCCCTTGAGCTCGGTCTGCTCAAGGGCGCCCAGGGTGCCCGGCAGCAGACTGGCCAGAGCACAACCTGCGGTGCTTGCCCCGGCCCCTTTCATAAAGGTTCGCCGATCGAGTTTCATCATGATTCCCCTTTTGGATTTTGATGGGTCTTCCCGCTCACCGGGTGCGGCGGTCAGCGGGAGGGATACTCAGTTGTCAGGGTCAGTGTCGGACGGGGAGGCAAGGGTCGGTATTGTGGTAAACCACATATCACTCTGATGGGTTAACACTTTGTGATCCCTTTCGCAGTTCGATTTTTGAGCGATTGGGGTTTTGAGGTTTGTCTATTGTGGTAAACCACAAAATATTGGCGGGGCAGATAAGAGAATGATTCTTGATACAAAAAAGCGCCCGACTGGGCGCTTTTCGAGAGAGGGGTCTTAGCCCTGGTTCTTCATGTAGCCGTCGAAGTTTTCGATGTAGTCCTTCATGTTGGCTTCCAGCATCTTGCGATACTCGTCGATGTAGTACTCCATCATCTCCTCTTTGCGAACGATCATCTCCTCGGCGCTGTTGAAGCCGGAAGCGCCGAACCAGGCGTTGTAACGGGCCAGGGCCCACATGAAGGAGGCGCTTACTTCGCCAGCCTGTACCTGGGGATCCTTGTTGTGGTCATTCGCCAGGTGGATATGGGCGTTGGCGCGGTCGAAAAACGCCTTGTTGGAATCGGACATGGGACTCTCTTCTCTGTGGTGTTGAAGCTACCAAGCTAGCAGCTTTGTCCCCGGTGTGCCGGGGACAGGATTAAAGTTGTGATCAGGCTTCATTGGCTCTGGTCAGAGTGATTTCGGCAGTGCAACCGCCACCATCCTCATTGTTGCGAATGGAGAAGCTTCCATCCTGGGCTTTAACCAGGTCACTGCAGATGGCCAGACCCAGGCCAAGGCCTTCGCTCTTGGTGGTGGTGAAGGTGGCCATCATGGTCTGGGGGTCGTCGGCAAAGCCTGGCCCGTTGTCTATGACCTTTAAATGAACCCGTTGTTCATCGAACCACAGCTCGATAAGGATCTCTGCCTGGTGGCCACTGAGCTCGGACATGGCATCGACGCTGTTTTTCAGCAGGTTGATCAGCACCTGCTGCATGCCGACCCTGTCCGCCATGGCGAAGTAGGGCTCGCCTTTGACCTGGGTGCGAATCTGTACCCTGTGGCGCTCCAACTCCAGCTTCATCAGTGACAGCCCTTCATCCACCAGGGTCAGCAGATTGACCCGCTCGAGCACCGTCTCGCGGCGCTTGAGCAGGCCACGAATCCGCTGCACTACAGACGCGGCTCGCTGGGATTGCTGATTGATTTTATCCAGCAGCGCCAGCATTTCGGTATCCGGCTGGGTCTGGCTGCGCAGACGCACCAGCCCGCCTTCGCTGTAGTTGTTGATGGCGGCGATGGGCTGATTGATCTCATGGGCCAGGCCTGCGCCGATCTCCCCTATCACCGCGGCACTGTGCAGCCGCTCCAGCTGCACCGCTTTGCGCTTAAGCTCCCGCTCGGTCTCCACCAGGGTGTCGCTCTTCTGGCGGAACTTAAACTCAATCCAGAAGTGGTACAGGGTGGCGATGACAAACAGCATGGCGATGACCACGCCCCATTTGCGGTTGGCTTCCATCCACTCCAGCAGCAGATCCCATTTGCTCATCTCCTGTTTCTGGTAATGCAGGTTGGAGAACAGCTGAATCACCTTGAGCTGGCTGATGGGGGCGGTCCAGCCCTGAGTTCCCGCCTCAATGGCCGCGGGGTGCTCCGGGGTCAGTTCAAACAGGGCGCGGGTGATCTGTTTGGTGAGGTTGTAGCTCACCTCTTCACTGGCGGCGAAAGACCAGTTGGGGTAGAGCTGGGTGCTCACCTGACAGTCGTAGCCAGCGGGGCGGCTGGGGTTGATCACCCTAAAGTCTTCGGCGCGGATCACCCCTTTTTCCACCATCTCCTCCAAAGTGCAGAAGGGGGTGATGGCGGCGTCGATGTTGCGGTCCCGAACCTGGAAGATCAGTGGCCCCAGGGGGAAGCCAAGGAAATGGACCTCTTTGAAGAACTCCTCGGGCGTCATGCCCAGTTTCTGCATCAGGCCGACGGTGGCCTGGTAGCCACCCAGGGCGTGACGGCCACTGGCGGCGACCACCTTGCCCTTGAGGTCATACAGGGTCCGGTAGTCGCTGTCGGCTCTGACTATGATGGTGGAGCCGATGGCGTAGGTGGCGCCATTGTGTTTGCGTGAGCGCATGGTCGCCAGCCAGGAGAGGGGAAACTGGTTGGAGAGGTAGAGGTATTGGCCGGGGTTGGTGACGATAAACTCAATCTCGCCGGCTTCGAGGGCGGCGTTGAGCTCCTCGAAGGAGCCGGGGCGCACGCTGAAGCGTGCACCGTCCACCTTGTCGGTGAGGTAGTCCATCATCGGCTGCCAGCGCTTTTCTGCCTGCAGGTAGCCCCAGTTGGCCAGGACACCGACCTTCAGGTGTTGTTCGGTCTCCTCGGCCGCCCGAAGGGAGCCGGGCAACAGCAGTAGCAGACTCAGTAGCCCAATCCATAAGGTGGCAATGCGCACGGCTTGATCCAAAATCAATTTCATGTTGGTTTTAACATAAGCCAGTCGGCGCCGGATTCAATGTGAAGCGATTCAAAGTTAGGGACTTTGCTATCGCTTATTGGTCGGATCTGAGATATCACTCTATGAGAAAAGGCTAATTCGAGGAAAGAGTATGACCCAGAGTCAGGGAGAGATGGTCTACCTGGTGGACGACGACGAGGCGATCCTCGATTCGTTGACCTTCCTGATGGAGGGCTATGGCCTGAAGGTCAATGCCTTCAGTGGTGGTGGCGCCTTTCTTGAGGCGGTGGACCTCAGTCAGCCCGGGTGCGTCATCCTCGACAGCCGCATGCCTGAGCTGACCGGCCAGGAGCTGCATCAGAAGCTCAATGACGCCAACAGTCCCTTGGCGGTGATCTTCCTCACCGGCCATGGGGATGTGCCCATGGCGGTGGAAGCGCTGAAAAACGGGGCCTTCGATTTCTTCCAGAAGCCGGTCCAGGGCAAAGAGCTGTTTGAGGCGGTACAGCGAGGGCTGACCCACAGCGACAAGCTTCACCACGATCTGACTCAACTGGCCCTGCTCCAGGATCTTACCGAGCGGGAACAGCAGGTGTTCCGCCTGGTGATCAACGGTTACACCAACAAGCAGATGGCGGACACCCTGTTTGTGTCGGTGCGCACCATCGAAGTGCATCGCTCCAACGTGATGAAGAAGCTCCAGGCCAGCAATATGGCCGGTCTGCTGAAGTACTCTTCCCTGCTGGACTCTCTGGATCAGATGGCGTAGTCGCTGCGCCTGACGTCGTCCCAGTCGTCGATGCGGTGCTCATCCAGAAAGTCGATGAGCGCCCGGATGCGTCTGGCTTTCTGACTGTTCTGAGGAAAGTAGAGGTGCAGTCCTGAGCGCTCTACCCAGTGCTCCTCCAGAATGGGGATGAACTCGCCACTGTCCAGCTCCCGGAAGATGTGGGGTTCGAGCAGACGTCCCATGCCACACCCTTTGCGGGCAATGTCCAGCATCACATCGGTGTTGTTCACCACCGCCGCCTGACCGACCTCGACCTGAGACTCCCGCCCCTGCTCCTGCAGCACCATGGGCATCACCTGATTTGAACTGATGAATCGGTACTGTATCAGCCGGTGGGCGGCCAGCTCTGCCGGCGTCTTGGGTATGCCACAGCGGTCGATGTAGGCCTGGGTGGCGAACAGGGCCACCCTGACCGGCGGAGTCAGGCGGCGTGCCACCATCCCTTCGTCCACCGAGTCCCCGAGGCGAATGCCGGCATCGAAGCCGTCGGTAATGATGTTGACGGTGGCGTCGTTGATGGAGATCTCTAGATCGATCTCCGGATAGGCGCAGCGAAAGGGCCCGTAGACCTTTCGAAAGAACAGATCGTAGGCGGCCTTGGGCAGAGTCAGTCGTACCCGGCCTGCGGGCACCTTACCCAGATCCTTGACCCCCTCCACCGCCTGGCCCAGGGCCGACAGGGCAGGATTGGCTTCTGAGTACAGCTTGCGCCCCGCTTCAGTCAGCTCGATGGAGCGGGTGGTGCGGTTGAACAGGGGCAGGCCTACCCGTTCCTCCAACCCTTTTAATGCCTGGCTGACGGATGGGGGGGAGACATGCAGGCGGCGGGCGGCACCGCGCAGGCTGCCTTCATCGGCGATGGCAAAAAAAACTTCCAGCTGACCAAAGATGGAACGGCTCATGGTGGCACTCCTGTATATTGAGTGCCTATGATGCATTGTTAGCTTTTGCTTATCAATATGGTTAAAAGGAGCGAATTCACTTCGTGAAGTATCGAAAGGTAAACTTCGTGCCACACTTGAGGTGAAGCGTCGCCGAAGTGATTTGTCATTCAACGTCATTTAACCTTTGTCCCTCTACTCGCCCGGGTGGAGGGTCCTTTTTACCTACAGTGTTAAGCGTTTCTAATTTGGCTTGTTAGTTGTTTTTTCTTTGGTTCTTTCCTGAACGGATTTGGCCTATTGATAAGGATTTCTTACTAATGAGTTAGGCGTGTCGCTTCTACTGCTTTTCCTGCCGCATCTCTATCATCGCTCCACCAACCCGGATTCCGTTCGGGGACTCAAATAATCAACTGGAGAATGTCGATGCGATATACCCCTCTTGCCGCCATGGTGCTGGTGGCTGCCCTGGCCGGTTGCCAGAGCGAGCCGGAACAGCAGGCCAATACTGCCCCGGCGCCTCAGCCGGTGGACGTGGCTACCGTTGTGCGCGCTCAGATTTCCGACTGGCGTCAATTCACGACCCGACTGGAAGCCCCCGAGCAGGTGGAGGTGCGTCCCAGAGTCAGCGGTGTCATCGAGAGTATTGAATTTGCCGAAGGCGGTCAGGTGAAGGCGGGCGATCTGCTGGTTCGCCTGGATGCCCGTCCTTTCCAGGCTGAAGTCGATCGCCTCGAGGCGGAGCTCAGCCGCGCCCGCGCCGCGCTGAAACAGGCGCGCTCCGAGGCGCGCCGCGCCAAACAACTGGTGGCCAACAAGGCGATCTCCACGGAGCAGGCAGAAGCGCGGGAGTTCCTGGCGCAGCAGCGCCAGGCCGAGGCTGGCGCCATCAACGCCGCCCTGGAAGCGGCCCGCCTGAATCTGACCTTTACCGAAGTACGTGCCCCCATTGATGGCCGTCTCTCCCGAGCCTATATCACTGCAGGCAACACGGTAGCCGCAGGTCAGTCGGTGGTCACCAGCCTGATGTCCACCGATAGGGTGTACGCCTACTTCGACGTGGATGAGCGCAGCTGGAATCGCCAGTTTGCCGCCCTGGAGCATCGCAAAGGGGTGGCCGTCCAGGCCCAACTGACCGGTGAGGATGGCTTTGTCCACGCAGGTCTATTGGATTTTGTCGACAATACGGTGAACCCCACCACCGGCACTCTGCGGGTGCGGGCGGTGTTTGACGCCGACAGCGCCGAGCTGCGTCCCGGTGCCTTTGCCCGGGTGAGATTGTCTGCGGCAGCGCCCCAGGAGCGACTGATGGTGCCGGATCGCGCCGTGGGCACGGATCTCAAGAGCCGATTCGTCCTGGTGGTGGATGACAGCAATGTCCTTCAGTACCGCGCCGTCTCTCTGGGCGACCGCATGGGTGCCCTGAGGGTGATCACCGACGGACTACTGCCTGGCGACCGCATCGCAGTCAATGGCCCGGCGCGCGTTGGCCCCGGCATGACGGTCACCCCCAACACCGTGGTGCTACGGCCTGTCGCCGGCAGCGAACAGACTGCGGCAACCGAGGCTGCCCGTCAGGGTGAGGGCGACTCCTGATGAACATCAGCAAGTTTTTCATTCACAGACCCATCTTTGCCACGGTTCTGTCATTGATCATTCTGCTGGTGGGGAGCATCTCCCTGTTCCAGCTGCCCATCAGTGAGTATCCAGAGGTGGTGCCTCCTACTGTGGTGGTGGGGGCCAGCTACCCGGGCGCCAACCCCGAGACCATTGGTGAAACCGTGGCGACCCCGCTGGAGCAGGAGATCAACGGGGTGGAGAACATGCTCTACATGTCCTCCCAGGCCACCGCCGACGGTCGCCTGACCCTCACCGTCACCTTTGCCTTGGGCACTGACGTAGACCGGGCCCAGGTTCAGGTGCAAAACAGGGTGAATGCCGCCCTGCCGCGATTGCCGGAAGAGGTGCAGCGTCTCGGAGTGGTCGCCCAGAAGGCGTCTCCGGACCTGACCATGGTGGTGCACATCTACTCGCCGGACAACAGCCGGGAGATCAGCTACCTGGCCAACTACGCCGACATGAACATCAAGGACCAGATCGCCCGCCTGCCCGGTGTGGGTCAGGTGCAACTCTATGGTGGCGATAAGTACTCCATGCGTCTGTGGCTCAACCCGGACGAGATGGCCGCCCGCGGCCTGACTCCGGATGAGGTGGTGGCAGCAGTACAGAGTCAGAACCGGCAGGTGGCTGCGGGCTCACTGGGTGCTCAGCCAACCCTGCTGGAGAGCCAGTTCCAGGTGCTGCTCAACGTCAAGGGACGCCTCTCCAGCGTCGAGGAGTTTGAGAACATCGTGGTCAAAGTGGGCGATCAGGGTGCGGTGACCTATCTGAAGGACGTGGCCAAGGTGGAACTGGGTGAGAAAAGCTACGCCCTGCGCGCCATGCTCGATGGCAAGACCGCCGTGGCCATGCCAATCAACCAGCGCCCCGGTGCCAATGCCTTGGAACTGTCTGATCAGGTGCGCAGCCTGATGGCGGAGTTATCCCAGGACTTTCCCCAGGGGATGACCTACGGCATCTTCTACGACCCGACCCAGTTTGTGCGCAGCTCCATCGATGCGGTGATCCACACCCTGCTGGAAGCGGTGGCTCTGGTGGTGATCGTAGTGATCCTGTTCCTGCAGACCTGGCGGGCTTCCATCATTCCTCTGGTGGCCCTGCCGGTGTCCCTGGTGGGGACCTTTGGCGCCATGTACCTACTGGGACTGTCCATCAATACCCTGTCGCTGTTCGGCCTGGTGCTGGCCATCGGCATCGTGGTGGATGACGCCATCGTGGTGGTGGAGAACGTGGAGCGCAACATCGGCAACGGCCTGTCGCCCGTGGACGCCACCGTCAAGGCGATGTCCGAGGTGACCGGCCCCATCATCGCCATCACCCTGGTGCTGTGTGCGGTGTTTATTCCCACTGCCTTCATTACCGGTCTGTCCGGCCAGTTCTACAAGCAGTTTGCCCTGACCATCACCATCTCCACCCTGATCTCGGCCTTCTGCTCTTTGACTCTGTCACCGGCCATGTCTGCGCTGCTGCTCAAGTCTCACGACGCCAAGCCAGACATGCTGACCCGGGTGATGAACCGCCTGCTGGCCAAGCCGGTGTTTGGCCCTTTCAATCGCATGTTCGATAAGGTGGCCAGCGGCTATCAGGGCGTGGTGAAACGGGTGATTCGCATGTCGCTGATCAGCGGAGCCCTCTACCTGCTACTGGTGGGGATGACCGGCAAGGTGTTTACCATGGTGCCCGGCGGTTTCGTGCCCATCCAGGATAAGCAGTACCTGGTGGCCGTGGCCCAGTTGCCCGATGCGGCCAGTCTGGATCGCACCGAAGAGGTGATCCGCGAGATGGAGGAGATCGCCCTGGCGACGCCTGGCGTGGCGCACACCATCTCCTTCCCCGGCCTGTCGGTGAACGGCTTTACCAATGCCACCAATGCCGGCATCGTGTTTGCCACTTTGGATGACTTTGCCGACCGTAATGACCCGCGTCTGTCTGGACCGGCGATCACCGCCGAGCTCAACCGTCGCTACAGCGGCATCGACGAAGCCTTTGTGGGGATCTTCCCGCCACCGCCCATCATGGGGCTGGGCACCACCGGCGGTTTTAAATTGCAGATTGAAGACAGGCGCAGCCTGGGCTTCGACGCCCTGTTCAATACACTGCAGGCAACCCTGGCCAAGGCACAGCAGCAGCCTGAACTGATGGGACTGTTCTCCAGTTTCCGTATCCAGGTGCCGCAGATGAACATCGAGATCGACCGCGAGCAGGCGCTGCTTCAGGGCGTGCCCCTGCAGCAGGTGTTCGGTGCCCTGCAGACCTATCTGGGCTCCCGCTACATCAACGACTTCAACGCTTTTGGCCGCACCTACCAGGTGAATGCCCAGGCGGCGGCGGAGTTCCGCCTGGACCCTGAGCAGATCCTGAATCTCAAGGTGCGCAACAACCTGGGCGAGATGGTGCCTCTTGGGGCGATGATTCGGGTGGTGCCCACCATGGGTCCCGATCGGGTGATGCACTACAACGGCTACCCCACCGCCGAGCTTAACGGCAGCCCTGCGCCGGGCTACAGCTCGGATCAGGCCCGGGATGCCATCGAGCGGGTACTGGGAGAAACCCTGCCTTCCGGGATGACCTTCGAGTGGACCGAGGTGACCTACCAGCAGATCCTGGCTGGCAACACCATGCTCTATGTGTTCCCTCTGGTGGTGATCCTGGTGTTCCTGGTGTTGGCGGCCACCTATGAGAGCTGGTCTTTGCCCATGGCGATCATCCTGATTGTGCCCATGACCCTGCTCTCCGCCCTGGGCGGCGTCTGGCTGGTGGGAGGGGACAACAACATCTTCACCCGCATCGCCCTGATCGTTCTGGTCGCCCTGGCATCGAAGAACGCCATCCTGATGGTGGAGTTTGCCCGTGAGAGGCAGATGGCCGGGGTAGGGCGGCTGGACGCGATTCTGGAAGCGTGCCGACTGAGGTTCCGCCCCATCCTGATGACCTCCATCGCCTTCACCGCCGGGGTGATCCCCCTGGCCCTGGCCACAGGTGCAGGCGCCGAGATGCGCCAGGCCATGGGGGTGGCGGTGTTCTACGGCATGATCGGGGTGACCCTGTTCGGCCTGCTGTTTACGCCCCTGTTCTACATGATAATGACCCGGAAATCCGGGAAGGAGCCTGCCTTAGACTGAGTTTCTTGACCCTGACTTTGACGAAAGAAAACACCGCCATTGGGCGGTGTTTTCGTATCTGGCATGAGGTTTTTTAATGTCTAAGCGTTAGTTCCGACCTGTACAGAAAAGATAAACCCGCCCTAGAAACTCTTCTTTTCGAATCGGTAGCCCCCCAGGGCGGCGCCCCACAGCTGTTGTCCCTTGTCATCGTACCCCTTGGTCCAGCGGATGATGCGGTCCGAGTAGATCTCCAGGTCGGTTTGGGCATAGCTGGCGCCATACATCCGGTTGGTGCAGGTGCCGGAATTGGTGCGCCCCTTGTATCCCAGAGTCTTGGGGTCATAGCTCAGCTCAACATTGCAGCCGGGTTTGGGTAGTAGCTGCTCTGGGGATAGCGATTTCAGGGGGGCTCTCGAATGCCAGGCGCCGGCAAAGTGCCGGGGCGTGGGTAACTCGTACAGGTGGAGCAGAACGCCTGAGGGGGCGGTCTCCAGGCGCAGCACCCGTTGACGGAAGGGGCGTTCAGGTCGTTTTGAGGAGGCGTGTTCCGAGTAGAACCAGGGGCCGTCGCTGCGCTCCGTCCAGATGGGGACGATATGCAGATTGAGGTTGAAGTAGTTGCGAAGCTCCTTTGACTGGGTCTCGCTGCTGTAACTGCCTGACATCCACTGAGCCAATTGATCTTTGGCGTCAATGGCCTGAGCCGGTTGAGTCAGGTGAAACAGCAGAAACAGTGTAGTCAGTAGCCTCATAGCCATCCAACAGAGTCGCTTCGGATTGAAAGGGAATTGTTGCATAGATGCGACAACATTAAGAGAGCTTGAGAGGCCCTGGATGTATTTTTTGAGTTTTGGCGCACAGAACCCGGCGATTAGAAAAAGAAAATCCCCTGTGCCGCTAAGCAACAAGGGATTGCCGGTGTATGCAGTCGGCCGGTGGATGATAAGTTGGCCTACGACATAGGATGGTGGTCGGCAAAGTGCCGGGGCATCAGGCTCACTGACTTCCATCGCCCCTGGGAGAGTCATTCGATGGGCTCAGGCATGAAATTCCTGGTCCAAAACAGACGCCCATAATCGTTGGAAACAGACAACGACAACAGGATAGTAACAAAACAAAATGGCCAAAATTGGTCAGTTTCTGTTCTTGTGAGGCGCGTTCTTGCATTCGCGGGGTTGGGGTGATGTCGCTCACGCGGAGCGACAGAATTGCGGGGTTGGATGGGTCAATTTCGCTTAACTTGCCTCTTTAGCGGTTTCACAGCTGATGTTTCCGGTCATCAAGGCGGCTCGTGCCTTATCGTATCCCCAGTTGAAGACGATGGCGTAGACCAGGAAGAACAGGATAAAGCCGATGTCCAGCAGCAGCACTTCCCACAGGCTCTTGGACAGTGCCCACATCAGTACCGGCAGGGTCAGGGGCAGCAGGCCGAGCTCAAATCCGAACCCATGACCCAGGCGAACCAGAGCGGAGCGGCTGTTTCGGTCCTCACCGAACATCTTGTCGAACATCAGGTTGTAGGCGTAGTTCCATCCCATGGCGATCAGCGACAGGGCGATGGAGATGCCGGCAATGGTGTGGGTTTCCACCTGCATGAACAGCGGCACCAGACCGACAATGATCGCCAGGGCAAAGGCTTCGAACAGCAGGGTATGGAGGATGCGCTCTTTGGTAGACATATTGGGCTCCTGAAATTGGGTGATGGCGCCCATTCTATTTTTTATTATGATAGTTGAAAGTTAGAAGTTATCGGTTTTTTAGATATGTATACCTTGGAGCAGTTACGCATGTTTGTGGCCGCGGTGGAGCAGGGCTCTTTCTCTGCTGCCGCGCGTAAGTTGGGGAAGGCGCAATCTGTGGTCAGCCAGGGAATCGCCAACCTGGAGATCGACCTGAACCTTACCCTGTTCGATCGCAGCGGCCGCTCGCCGGTGCTGACGGACCAGGGACTGACACTGTTCGAGCAGGCACAGGTGATGATGTTGCATCATCAGAGGTTTCAAAGCAGTGCCCAGAGTTTGAGTCTGGGCGAGGAGAGCCAACTGGTGATTGCCCTGGACGAGGTGTTGATGGTGCCAGGCTTGGAATCGGTGCTCTCTAGTTTCTCTGAGCACTTCCCCTCAACTTTACTGGAATTTCTTACGGTGGCCAGCCCGGACGTGGCTGATATGGTTGGTAGCGGCAGGGCGCATTTGGGGCTGATGTTCTCTCAAATACCCTACCCAACGGAGCTGGATGCCAGCTATGTTGGCAGTCTGCCCTTTGTCGCTGTTGTGGCCCCCTCTCACCCTTTGACTGGCGAGAGCCCTTTGACTCTGGACAGGCTAAGTGCCCATCGCCAAATCCTGGTCAGGGGGACTGGGGGCGAACAGGCGGGGGGCTTTCCGGCCATTACGTCCAACAGCTGGGGCACCAACAGCTTCTATATGGTGGCAGAGTTGGCCAGTCGAGGCTTTGGTTGGGGTTACATTCCCCAGCACCTGACGCAGGATCCGGTGCTAGGCCACAGACTGTCGGTGGTTGAGCCTGAATTTGATACTCAAACCTGGCAGATGCCCGTGGACCTGGTGACTCGCCCGGGAGCGGAAAGCGGCCCAGCCCTGAACTGGCTGAAGCAGGCCCTTAAAAGACTATTGGTCGACTAGGGGAGGGATTGCCCTGCCCGCCAGCCAGGAAGTGTCGCTGCCAATTGACAGATATGGATATCGGCTTTTGGGGTAAGAAAGATGACGTGTGTCATGGTGTAAAATCACAATAAATCAATTCTATAGTTTGTGACTTGGTGCGTTTTCCTCTTGCGGAAAGGGTGTCGACCGAGGGCCGATATGCCTTAGTACCCCCATGTGACAGAGGTTCAGGACAGATTTAGTGGCTTGCTATCATTGTTCATTGCGTTGGTTATTTTTGGAGCTGATCATGAAACGCATCGTCATGGTTCTGATATTGACCCTTCCCTCTGTCAGTGGTCTTGCTGAGGATTACATTATCTATCCGGCGGCTGGCCAGAGTGGTGAACAACAGAAGCAAGACACCATGGAGTGCCAGGCTTGGGCGACCGACAACACCGGCGTGAACCCGGTTAAACTGGCGAGTGAGCCGGCTCCGGCCAAGGCGGAAACGGGTGGTGAAAGGGCCCGGGGGGCTTTGGGCGGGGCTGCTGCTGGAGCCGCTGTTGGTGCTATTGCGGGTGATACCGGAGAAGGTGCGGCCATCGGCGCTGCGGTGGGCGTGATGCGAGGCGGTGCCAAGAAACGCAGGACTGAAGCCGCCAATCAGCAGGCTCAGGCCGATAAACAGGCAGAGAAAGAGGGGCAGATGGCCCAATATGTGCGGGCATTCAAAGCTTGCATGGAGGGGCGGAGTTACACCATAAAATAGTGCGGGTACGCCATTCGTCGGATCTGAGGTCGGTGCTCGACCCGAGCGGAGGAGGATGCCCGGGGCTGGCCCCGGGCAAGGGATTTTAGCCTTCGACGCCCTGGCTGCGCAGGTACTCATCGTAGGTGCCGTGGAAGTCGGTGATGCCGTCCGCCTTCAGCTCGATGATGCGGGTGGCCACGGAAGACACAAACTGACGGTCATGGGAGACGAACAGCAGGGTGCCTGCGTAGTTCTCCAGGGCCAGGTTGAGCGCCTCGATGGATTCCATATCCATGTGGTTGGTGGGTTCATCCATCACCAGGATGTTGGGCTTTTGCATCATCAGCTTGCCGAACAGCATCCGCCCCTGTTCACCCCCTGAGATGACGCGGGTGGATTTCTTGATCTCGTTCTGAGAGAACAGCATCCGGCCGAGGAAGGAGCGGATGGTCTGCTCATCGGCGCCTTCGGTGGCCCATTGTCCCATCCAGTCGAACAGGTTCAGGTCGGTGTCGAAGTCGGCGGCGTGCTCCTGGGCGTAGTAGCCGATGTTGTGGTTTTCAGACCACTTCACGGTGCCGGATTTGGGCGCCATGCGGCCCACCAGGGTGTTGAGCAGGGTGGACTTGCCGATGCCGTTTTCACCGATGATGGCGATGCGCTCGCCCACTTCTACCCGCAGCTCCAGGTTGTCGAACAGCAGGCCGTCATCGAAGCCCTGGGACAGCTTCTCCACCTCTAGGGCGTTACGGAACAGCTTCTTCTCCTGCTCGAAACGGATGAAGGGAGATTGACGGCTGGAGGCTTTCACCTCTTGCAGTTGAATCTTGTCGATCTGCTTGGCTCGGGAGGTGGCCTGGCGCGCCTTGGAGGCGTTGGCAGAGAAGCGGCTGACGAAGCTCTGCAGTTCGGCGATCTGCGCCTTCTTCTTGGCGTTGTCTGCCAGCATCCGCTCACGGGCCTGCTCGGCGGCGGTCATGTACTCGTCGTAGTTGCCGTGGTACATGCGCAGCTCACCGTAGTCGATGTCCGCCATGTGGGTGCACACCGAGTTCAGGAAGTGACGGTCGTGGGAGATGATGATCATGGTGCAGTTGCGCCCGTTGAGCACCTCTTCCAGCCAGTGGATGGTGTGGATGTCCAGGTTGTTGGTGGGCTCGTCCAGCAGCATGATGTCGGGATCGGCGAACAGCACTTGGGCCAGCAGCACCCGCACCTTCAGACCGGGGGCCACGGCGCTCATCAGGCCGAAATGCTGGTCCTCGGGAATGCCCAGGCCCAGCAGCAGTTCACCGGCACGGGCTTCGGCGCTGTAACCGTCCATCTCGGCAAATTGCACCTCAAGGTCGGCAACCAGCATCCCCTCCTCTTCGCTCATCTCAGGCAGACTGTAGATGCGATCGCGCTCGGCTTTCACCTTCCACATCTCCTGGTGGCCCATGATCACCGTGTCGATCACCGTGTACTCTTCGAAGGCCCACTGATCCTGGCCCAGCTTGGCCATGCGGGTGTTGGCTTCCAGGCTGACGTTGCCGGCGGACGGCTCCAGCTCGCCGGAGAGGATCTTCATAAAGGTGGACTTTCCGGCACCGTTGGCGCCGATGAGGCCAAAGCGGTTGCCGCCGCCAAACTTGGCGCTGATGTCTTCGAAAAGGGGTTTGTCCCCGAACTGCATGGTGATGTTGGAGGCGATGATCAAGGCGCTGCTTTCCCAGTGAAAAATTAAAAAAACGCCGCAGGTTACCCGTCCCATGGGGATTGTGCAAGTTTTCTGCACCTCTCTGGCTGTATCGTTTTACCAGCACTTTGTTACCATTGGGTTTTCTCCCGGCAGGCCAGCAACACCTTATGAGCGCTAAGACCCCCACCCTGAGGGTGGCGACCTTCAATGTCAGCATGGAGGCGGACAACTACCGTCGCCGGGAAGAGGCCTTGGATCCCCAGGCGTTGGAGAAGCGGCTGCGCACGGGTCGCAATCGCCAGATTCGCAACATTGCCGAGATCATCCAGCGGGTGCGGCCCGACATCCTGCTGCTCAATGAGTTCGATTACATCAAGGATCCCCGCCGCGGGGCGCTGGCGTTTCAGCGCCGTTACCTGTCGGTGTCGCAAAATGGCCAGAGGCCCATCCACTTCCGTCACTTCCATACGGCGCCGGTGAACAGCGGCGAGCCCAGCCCCCTGGATATCGACGGGGATGGCACTGCCTCCGGCACCGGCGGCGATGCCTGGGGTTTTGGTTACTATCCGGGGCAGTACGGCATGTTGGTGCTGTCCCGTTTCCCCATCGACACCGAATCGGTGCGCAGTTTCCGGCTGTTCCCCTGGCACAGGATGCCCGGAGCCCTGGAGCCGATGTATCCGGATGGGTCTCCCTTCTATGACGAACAGACCTGGCGCCGGCTGAGACTTTCCTCCAAGAGCCATTGGGACCTGCCCATTCGGATCCGGGGTAAGCGAGTGCACCTGCTGGCGGCTCACCCGACACCACCAGTGTTTGACGGGCCGGAACGGCGCAATGCCGCCCGTAACTTCGATGAGATTCGGCTGTGGGCGGATTATGTGGACTCTGAACGCAGTGGTTATCTGCAGGATGATCGGGGCGTTACCGGCGGGCTGGCAGAGGGTGAGGCTTTTGTCATCGCCGGCGACTACAACGCCTCGCCGGTTGAGGGGCGCTCCCTGACTGGGGCCATCGAACAGCTGCTGGCTCATCCATTGATCGAATCTGGGCAGCCAGCCACCAGTTTGGGCGGCGCTCAGCATTCGCCTGGCAACCCTCATGGCGACAGCCACACCGCCGACTGGCGGGCCAGGGTGGATTACCTGCTGCCGTCTGCCGCGGGCATTGAGGTGGTCGACAGCGGCGTGTTCTGGCCCGAGCCGGCCAGCGAACTCGCTTATCTGGTCAATGGCCGGGGTGCCTCTTCAGATCATCGGCTGGTGTGGCTGGATCTGTGCCTTAATTGAGCAGCGTAAATGTGAACCTGTCTGGAATGGTTTAACAAAATCAGATGGATAGGTGAAACAGTTGTCAGTGGCGCATTAACACCTGTGCAACCATGCGCGTGATGCATACCTAAGTTGCATAATTTTCACTCCTTTCCCCTATGGCCCGCCTCGGACCTGAGGCGTAGAATTTGCCAACTTTTTTTGGACTAGGTGGTGTTGTGGGCTCTCAATCCCTGTTGATGCAGTTGCTGCGAATGGTACTGGTGCTGGTCATCGTACTGTTTGCGGTCAACCGCTGCGATCCGCTGCTGGAGGCGTTCGCCAGCCAGGCAATGGGCTCTGGGTGTCACTCCACAGGTGGCAGCGACCATCACGCCCACCACCACAGTCACTGAGCAATCCCGGAGTAGAATCAACATGAGTATTTTCCGTTTCCCCCCCTTGGTGTGGCTGGGCATCGGTGTGCTGATCATCAGTCTGGGCATTCGCCAGTCATTCGGCATCTTCCTCTCTCCCATGGTGATGGACTTTGGCACCGGCCGAGAGTTCTTCTCCTTCGCCATCGCCCTGCAGAACTTGCTGTTTGGGGTGTTTCAGCCTTTCGTCGGCATGGCGGCAGACCGGTTCGGGCCCAGCCGCATCATCGTTGCCGGCTCCATCGCTTATGGCTCCGGCCTGTTGCTGACCGCGTTGACCACTCAGCCGGATTGGCTTTACATCTCTTTGGGTGGCCTGGTGGGCCTGGGACTCAGTGCCACCAGCTATGTGATCATTCTGGGAGCGGTGGCCAGAGCGGTGCCTGCGGAGCACGCGGCCAAGGCCTTTGGCCTGACGACGGCGGCGGGGTCTTTCGGCATGTTTGCGGTGATCCCCGGTGCCCAGGCGATGCTGACTCACTTCGACTGGCGGGTCACCATGGAGCTGTTTGCCGTGGCCTGTACCCTGATGGTGGCCTTTGCCTCCTTCATTAAGCCGGCGTCAGCGAAGAGTTCTGCGACCAGGGACGTTCAGGACAACCAGACCCTGAAGCAGGCCCTGAGCGAGGCGTTTCGCCATCGCGGCTACTGGTTTATTCATGCGGGGTTCTTCGTCTGCGGCTTCCACGTGATGTTTATCGCCACCCATCTCCCCAGTTACCTGGCGGACAAGGGGCTGACGGCTCAGGTGGCTGCCCTGGCGCTGGCCTATGTGGGGATTTTCAATATCTTCGGCTCCTACTTCTGGGGCCTGATGGGAGACCACTTCGATAAGCGCTATGTGATGACCACCCTCTATCTGGTGCGCACCGTGGTGATTACTGGCTTCGTGACCCTGCCGGTGACCGACGCTACCGCGTCCCTGTTTGGCGCCGCCATCGGTTTCTGCTGGCTGGGCACCGTGCCTCTGACCTCAGGTCTGGTGAGGCAGATCTTCGGCGCCCGCTACCTTTCCACCCTCTATGGGCTGGTGTTCTTTACCCATCAGGTGGGCAGCTTCCTGGGGGCCTGGGCCGGTGGCCGCATCTACGACCACTACGGCACCTATGAGCCCATCTGGTGGAGCACCATAGTGTTGGCCTTTGCCGCCGCGCTGCTGCACCTGCCCATCGACGCCCGGCCAGTGGTCAGGCTGCAGCCTCAGCCCGCCTGACTGTCTGGCGGATCGGCGGTCAGGCCGCCACCCAGGGCGCGGTAGAGGTTGATGTGGGCCAGCAACTGGTCCCTTTGCAGCTGGCTCAGGGCCAGCTGGGCGCTGAACAGTTGCCGCTGGGCGTCCAGCAGATCCAGGGAGGTGGCTACGCCGTTCAGGTACCTGAGTCTGGCCAGGCGCACATACTCCTGTGAGGCGTTGACCAGCTCCTGCTGGGCTTCCATGGCGCTCTGGGCGCGGCGGACACTGGCCAGGGCATCACTGACCTCGGTGTAGGCGGTCAGCACCGCCTCCCGATAGGCCAGCTCCGCCTGTTTCAGCTCTTCGGTCGCGATGCGTTTCTGGGCATTGAGCTTGCCCGAATTGAACAGCGGCTGGGTCAGACCTCCCAGCAGGCTCCAGGTCACCCCTTCGCTGTCGAGAATGTCTCCCAATTTTTCGCTCTCTATGCCGTAGCTGCCGCTGATGGTGAAGCTGGGCAGCAGGGCGGCTTCCGCCACTCCGAGAGAGGCATTAGCAGCGATCAGTTGTTGTTCGGCCACCGCAACATCGGGCCGCTGACTGAGCATGTCAGACGGCACCCCGATGGCCAATACGTCGGTGATCCCCAGGGCGGAAAGACCCTGAGGGGCCTGATACTGGGTCTCCAGTTCATAGCTGCCCAGCAGCAGCTTCAGCTGATTCTGCTTCTGATGACGGTCAAAGTCCAAGGCTGGCAAAGTGGTGCGGGCGGACTGGTACTCCACCTCCGCCTGACGCACTTCCAGTCCGGAGATCACCCCATTTTCCTTGCGCAGTCGCGCCAGCTTCAACTCTTCCAGTCTCACGCGGGCGGTGTCTTTGGAGATGCGGTAGCGCTGCTCGATGTCCAGCCATTCGTAGTAGCGGCTGGCCACGTCGCTGACCAGGCTTAGGGTGGCCAGGTTCAGTTGCTGTTTGCTGCTGAGCAACTGGGCGTAACTGGCGTCACTGCGGCGGCGGTTGGCGCCCCAGAGATCCACCTCCCAGCTCACCATGCCGTCCAGGTTGAAGGTGTCGGCGATCTCCGGGTCGCTGTTGGTCAGGCCGCTGTCGCTCTCCCGCTCGGCGGACAGGCCCAGGCTGAGCTCCGGATAGAGGGCGGCGTCGGTGACCGTGGTCTGCTCCCTTGCCGCCTGAAGCCGGGAACGGGTGACCTCCAGGCTGAGGTTGTCCGCCAGGGCCCGGTCAATCAACAGCTGCAGCTGAGGGTCGAGGAAGAACTGGCGCCAGGGCAGGGTGCCCAGATGGGCACTGACCCCAGGGGTGGCGTCAAAGTGTTCCGGCAGGGGCAGCTCCGGGCGCTGGTAGTCGGGGCCGACGGCACAGCCGCTGAGCATCAGGGCCAGGGTCAGGGGCAGCAGTCTCATGGGCGTGCCTCCTCGGTTTGGGTCTGCTCTGGCAGTGGCGGTTTGTTGCGGGATCTCAGCCAGCCAGCGCAGGTGATAAAGAACAGGGGCACCAGCACGATGCCGATGCTGGTGGCCAGAATCATGCCGCCGAGAATAGGGATGGCGATGGACTGACGACTGACCGCGCCAGGTCCGGTGGACAGCACCAGTGGCAGCACCCCGAGAATGAAGGCCATGGAGGTCATCAGGATGGGACGGAAACGCAACGCCGCCGCCTCCAGAGCAGCCTCCACCCGGGAGCGGCCCTGCTTATGCAGCTGGTTGGCAAACTCAACAATCAGGATGGAGTTTTTGGCGGCCATGCCGATGAGGGCAATAAAGGCAATCTGGAAGAACAGGTTGCTCTCCATGCCGCTGACCATGGTGGCGGATGCCGCCCCCAGCATGGCCACCGGGGCGATCAACAGCACCGCCACCGGGATGGTCCAGCTCTCATACAGGGCTGCCAGGAACAGGAACACGAACACCAGGGCCAGGGTAACGGCGACGGCGGTCTGGTTGGCGGATTGCACCTCCTGATAGGTCAGGCCGCTCCACTCGTAGCGGAAGGTGTTGGGCAGCAGTGGCTTGGCCACCCGTTCGATCGCCTTGATCACGTCGCCGGTGGCGTAGCCCGGTGCCGGGGTGACGTTGATGGAGGCGCTGGAGAACATGTTGTAGTGGGTGACCGACGCCGGCCCGACGCTGTAGTCATACTCGGCCAGCACGCCGATGGGCACCATGGCACCACTGCTGGAGCGCACATAGAAGTCCTTGATCTGATCCGGGAACTGGCGGTACTCCTGCTCAGCCTGGATCTTCACCCGGTACACCCGGCCAAACAGGTTGAAGTCGTTGACCGTGGAGGAGTCGGTGAAGGTCTTGATGGTGCTGTAGATGTCGGACACGGTGACGCCGATGGCCATCGCCTTGGCTTCATCCACCGACAGCCTCAGCTGCGGAATGGCCGACTGCAGGGAGAGTCCGGCCCGGGCAACTTCCGGCTGGCGCTTGAGCTGCTCCACCAGCTCCTTGGCGTTCTCAATCAGACCCTCGAAGTTGGTGCCTGAGGTGTCCTGCAGTTCCATCTCCACCCCGGAGCCGTTGCCCAGGCCAGGTACTGCAGAAGGCAGGTAGAGGCTGAACTCCGCCTCCAGCACCTGGTTCAGATCCTTCTGCAACTGGTGCATCACCCTCTTGACCGTGTGCCCCTCGCCTTTGCGCTGCTCCCAGGGGGTGAGAATCACCTCAAACTGGCCGTTGGCCTGGTTGGAGCCGGAGCGGCGGTTCTCCCCCGCCAGGGTAAAGGAGTAGGCCACTGCCGGGTGGGCCATCACATACTGCTCGGCTTTCTTCAGCACCTCCTGGGTGCGGTTGACCGTGGAGCCGTCGGGCAGAGTCATGTCGATGAAGAAGCGCCCCTGATCCTCGTCCGGCATAAAGCTGGCGGGCAGTTGGTTCATGATCAGGTAGACCCCGCCCACCATGATGGCGAAGGCCAGATAGCTGCGTTTGGCGTGAGACTGGGTCAGCCCCACCAGGGAAACATAGCGGTTGGTGGCGGAGTCCAGGACCCGGTTGATCCAGCGGAACAGGGCATTGGGCTTGCTCTCCTCGGCGGTGAGCAAAATGGCGCACAGGGCCGGGCTCAGGGTCAGGGCCACCACAGTGGAGATCAGCACCGACACGGTAATGGCCACGGCGAACTCCCGGTACATGATGCCGGTGATCCCCGCCAGGAAGGAGACGGGAACAAACACCGCCGCCAGTACCAGGCTGGTGGCCACCAGGGCACCGGAGAGCTCCTTCATGGCGGCCCGGGTGGCTGCCGCCGCGCTTAGGCCCTTCTCCTTCATCAGTCGCTCGACGTTCTCCACCACCACAATGGCGTCGTCCACCACGATGCCGATGGCCAGCACCAGGGCCAGCAGGCTGACGGTGTTGATGGTAAATCCGAAGGCCAGCATCGCCGCCAGGGTGCCCACCAGGGAGACGGGCACGGCGACGGCGGGGATCAGGGTGGCGCGCCAGTTCTGCAGGAACAGGTAGACCACGGCCACCACCAGGATCAGCGCCTCGATCAGGGTTTTGACCACCTCGGAGATGGAGTCCTCGATAAACTCCGAGGCGTCATAGAACACCTGCCACTCCACGCCGGCGGGGAATTTGGTGGCCAGATCCGCCATGGTCTCCTTCACCTTGCGGGTGACCTCCAGGGCGTTGGCGCCGGGCAGCAGGTAGACCTGGACGATGGTGGCGTTGGCGCCGTTGAGCTGGGATTGCAGGGTGTAGGCGGAGGAGCCCAGTTCGATGCGGGCGATGTCCCTCAGGCGGATCAGCGAGCCATCGGCGTCGGCGCGGACGATGATCTCATTGAACTGCTGCACACTGGAGAGGCGGCCGGCGGCGGTAATGGGCAGGGTCAGTGACAACTGGTCGCTGTTGGGCTGAGTGCCTATGGTGCCCGCCGGGCTCTCCTTGTTCTGCGCCTTGATGGCGCCTATCACGTCCGAGGTGGTCAGGCCGTAGCCGGCCATCATGTCCGGCTTGAGCCAGATGCGCATGGAGTAGCTGCGCGAGCCGGTGTTACGGGTGCGGCCCACTCCGGGGATCCGTTTCAGGGCCGAGGTGATGTTGATGGTGGCGTAGTTACTCAGGTAGATCTCATCGAAGCGTTCATCGTCTGAGGTCAACGCCAGCTTCAGCAGCTCCACCGAGGCTTCCTTGGACACAGACACCCCTTCGGTCTGCACGTCGATGGGCAGACTGCCGAACGCCTGCTGGGTGGCGTTCTGCACATCCACCGCCGCCAGGTCCGGGCTGGTGCCCACATCGAAGGTGATGGTGACGTTGGTGCTGCCTGAGTTGGTGCTCTTGGAGCTCATGTAGATCATGTTGGGCACCCCGTTGACCTCCTGCTCCAGCGGGGTGGCCACCGACTCGGCGGCGGTCACCGAGGTGGCCCCTGGGTAGGATGCGGAGATCTTCACCTGGGGCGGGGTGATGTAGGGGTACTGGTCGATGGGCAGCTGGAACATGGCCACCAGTCCCAGCAGGACGATGACGATGGAGATGACGCTGGCAAAGACCGGCCGATTGACGAAGAACTGGGCCATCACTCCTGCTCCTGTGCCTGTTGCTGCTCAATCTGTTGCTGCTCCAGGGCCTGGGCCTTCTCCTTGGCATCCTCCCTGGACTGGTACTCCTCGGCGGTCAGAGGCTCGGCCAGCTGGCCGTGCTGCACCCTATGCATCCCCTCGATGATCACCAACTCACCGGCGCGCAGGCCGCTCTTGACCACCACGCCCTCCTCACCCTGATGTTCGATGACGATAAAGCGGCGTTCCACCTTGTTGTCCGGCAGCACCACCATCACGTAGACGCCCCCCTGGTCCACCCGGGTGGCTTTCTGGGGAATGACGATGGCGTTCTCCAGCTCGGAGAGCTTGATGCGGGCGTTGGTGTACTGGCCGGGCAGCAGTTCCCGGTCCGGGTTGGGCAGTACCGCCCGAACCTCGAAGGTGCCGGTGTCCGGATTCACCGAGGGGTCGGTGAAGCTGACGTCTCCCCAGTAGCGGTATTCGCTGTTGTCCGGCAGGGTGATGCGCACGAAGCCTTCGACGGTCTTGCCTTCGGTTTCCGCTTCCCGCTTGGCCCGCTCACTGACGATGCGCCGCCGGGCGTTGAGGTAGTCCAGGGCCGACATGTTGAAGTTGACGTAAATGGGGTCCACCTGACGCACCCGGGTCAGCAGTGACTGTCCCTGGCTGCCCACCAGGGCACCGATGTCCACCTCGGAGCGGCTCACCAGACCATCGATGGGGGCCTGAATTTTGGTGTAGCTCAGCTCCAGTTCGGCCTCTTCCAGCTCCGCCTTGGAAGCGGCCAGGTTGGATTTGGCCTGGGACAGGGCGGAGAGGGCGTTGTCGTAGTCCAGTTGGCTGGCGGCGTCCTGCTCATAGAGGGGGCGCAGCCGGTCGGCGTCACGCTGGGCCTTTTCCAGGATGCTGCGCTGGGACGCCAATTTGGCCTTGAGGCGGTTGACCACCGCCAGATAGGGCTTGTCATCAATCTGGTACAGCGGGTCGCCCGCCTTGACCGCGCTGCCCTCGACGAAGATGCGCTCCTCCACGAAGCCGTTGATTCGAGCTCGTACTTCCACATCCAGCGAGGCCCGGGTGACCCCAACATAGTTGCCGTACAGAGGCACAGTGGCGGTCTGCACCGCCTCCACCACCACCAGTTTGGGCTCGATGGTGATCTGGGGTTTCTGGCAGCCGAACAGGGCAAGAGCGGCGAGAGAGAGCAGCGTCAGCGAAAGGGGGGAGCGAGTAGCCATCATTGCATCCTGCAAATGTCTTTTTTTTGGAGTGTCGCCAGCCAAAATCGTTGGCGAGAATGTAACCCTCATACTAGAGCTTAAGCACTTATTATTTCAACGGATATTCCTAGATTCCGCCTAAAGTTTCGGCTAAGGCCCTGGCGCGCGTTTGTCGGTGATTCGGGTCTTTCTCACTGACCGGCGCCCGATTCTGTGACTGATTTGATTGATGGCACGCTGTAGCATTTTGAAACGTAAACAAATTGTAGCGGACTTCCTGGCCTGATAGCTTGCTGGATGAGAAAAAACTTGGTTCAGTTCAGGGATGACAATATGAAAAAAATGTTGAAGCGGGCCGGAATAGGCCTGCTGTCGATCACCGTGTTGGGCGGGGCCTTTGCCGCCCACGAGTGGTATGCAGAGAAGCCCTTTTTCTTCCGTAACTTCGTCGACCGCACCCTGGTCAAGATGGCCTTTGAGAGTCCCGAAACTCTCACCTCCCTGGGCTTCCTTGAGTCCGCAGGAATCAAGGGTCACAACGCCAGGCTGGATGACGCCAGTCCCGCCCGCAGCGATGAGCAACTGAATACCCTGCTGGACGCCAGGCGGGTGTTGATGACCTACGAAGATGCGGATCTCAGCGAGGAGGATCGCCTCTCCAAGGAGGTGGCCCTCTATCTGCTGAACTTCATGGATGAAGCCAAGGCGTTTCGTCATCACAACTACCCGGTCAACCAGATGTTTGGGGTGCAGAGTGCTTTCCCAAGCTTCATGCAGTCAAAGCACCAGGTGACCAGCGTCGAGGACGCTGAGCATTATCTGGCCCGGTTGGACCAGGTGGAGCGTAAGTTTCTCCAATATCTGGAGGGGCTGAAGCTGCGGGAAGAGAAAGGGATCGTCCCTCCTCGTTTTGTCATCGACCGGGTGCTGACGGAGATGCGGGGATTCGTGGATACCCCGACGACCCAGAACATCCTCTACACCTCCCTGGCCCAGAAGCTCAGTGAGGTGGAGGGGCTGGCAGAAGAGGAGAAACAGGACCTGCTGGCGGGGGCCGAGCAGCGCATCGAAAGTCGGGTGTACCCCGCCTACCACGGCTTTATCGCCTACTTCGAACAGCTTCATGCCAAGGCGGGAGAGGACGCCGGGCTGTGGCGCCTGCCTCAAGGAGAGCAGGCTTATGACGCGGCACTGAGGCTGTTTACCACCACAGACTACAGCGCCGAGGAGATTCACAACCTGGGTTTGTCCGAAGTGGATCGCATTCAGTCGCAGATGCTGGAGATATTGGCGGCAGAGGGGATCGAGACAACTGCCGGTTTTGCTCCGGCCATGGAGGCGCTCTCCTCCGATCCCCGCTTCTATTATCCTGACACCGACCAAGGGCGTCAGCAGATCCTGGAGGATTATCAGCGAATCCTGGATGAGATCGATGAGGGCATCGCCCAGGCGTTCAACCTGCGTCCCGGCGTGGGTATGGAGGTGAAGCGGATTCCGGCGTTTAAGGAGAAGACCTCTCCCGGTGCCTATTATGAGCAACCGGCGCTGGATGGTAGCCGTCCAGGCCGTTTCTATGCCAATCTCTATGACATCAAGGCCACCCCCACCTACTCCATGCGCACCCTGGCTTACCATGAGGGCATTCCCGGCCATCACTTCCAGATTGCCATCGCCATGGAGCTGGAAGGCTTGCCCTTCTTCCGCCGCGTTTCTCCCTTTACCGCCTATGTGGAGGGCTGGGCCCTGTATGCGGAGCACCTGGCCTGGGAGATGGGGTTCCAGCAGCAGCCCCTGGATAACCTGGGCAGGCTGCAGGCAGAGCTGTTTCGCGCCGTACGTCTGGTGGTGGACACCGGGCTGCATGCCAAACGCTGGACCCGGGAGCAAGCCATCGACTACATGCTGGCCAACACCGGCATGGCTGAGTCTGATGTCATTGCCGAGGTGGAGCGTTACATCGTGATGCCCGGGCAGGCGACCGCCTACAAGGTGGGGATGATGAAGATTCTGGAGCTGCGCGAGCGTGCCCAGCAGGCCCTGGGCGAGCAGTTCAACCTGGCAGCGTTCCACGACGTGGTGCTGCGAAATGGCGCCCTGCCGCTGGACATTCTCGATCGTCTGGTGAATGACTACATTGCCCGGGAGCGAGCCCTGGCGGCTAATTAGCCCCTTTGTGCGCCACCCGGCGTATGAAGCCGAAGTCGCTTTCGGTGATGATCAGGTTGCCCTGGGAGTCCAGGGCAACGGAGCGGGGCTCACTGATCTTCTCTCCGGGCAGGTAGAAGGGCAGGCCGTCTCCGCTGTGCTGATGGTCACGCCCGCCATCCACAAAGCGGTGGATGATGCCTGAAGGGGAAACAAACCAGATCTGCCCTCCCTTGTGGGTGGCCAGAAAATAGCCGCCATTGGGGTGAAACCAGATGCCGCGCACCTCATACAGGCCGGTCTCTGTCGCAGGATAGCCATCACCGCCACCGGTGGCCTTGCCATTGCCTGCGACCGTCCTCTTCTCTCCGTTGGCGCTGATGGCGTAGACCCGACTGGCTTTGCGGTCGGTGACAAAGAGCTCGCCAGTCGGGCTTACCGCCAGGTTGGCCAGCTCCCTGAACCCGTCGGCCATCACCTCGGAGCCCTTATCGGGCTGCCACTTCATCAGCCTCTGACCACTGCTGTAGTACACCAGGGTCTCATCGTCGCTCACCCAAAGGCCGCGGCCAGTCTCTATTCCGTCAGGGTCCTTAAACAGGGTGGTGATCTGCCCGTCCCGGGTAAGGCGGCGCACCTTACCGTTGCCGGTATCCAGGATGTAACTGGTGCCATTGCCAGACACCCACAGGCCATTGGGGTAACACAGGCTGATCTCCGTTGCCTGACCAAGCTTATCTTCGCCATCGCCACAACGGTTGGTGCCGGCGATGGTCTGAATGCTGCCGTCTGTGTTGATCCGCCTTAAGGCATGGGCGTCTTTGTCGATTACCAGGATGTTGCCCCTGCCGTCGTCCATGGCGTGATGCGGGCGGGAGAGCTCCGCCTGGCTGGCAGGCATCCCTTCGAAGCGGGTTTCCCAGCCATTTCGATACTTGGCGCGGATCTGGCCGCGTCCGGCCAGGGTGGACAGCTCACCGAAGCCATCGGCAAATTCCGCATAGCCGCCATACTTGTGGTTGTCCGCCGACAGGGTGGCGGACAGGCAGGCGCCCAGACTGAGAACGGAAAAGGTGAAAAATGCGCGGGGAGAGATGATGGCGGGCATGGCATTGGTCCTGAAAAAAAGCGCCGGAGCTGCAGGGAGTCGGCCCCGGCGTTCGAAACAACCTGATATGAGATGGGTTCTTGGCCGAGCCGTCGTTCAGACTTTGTTCGGCTTGAGTGAAGTCTAACCTGCTCAGGTGGATGAAAAATGTGACCAACCACTAAAAGTTTCAACCTAATATTACACTTGGTTTGGCAAGTCTCCAACTATGTCATTCATTTGTATTGCTTAATATCTGATCATCTTTGCTGCATCCGGCATCACTGCGGTGGGTTGAAGGAAACCAAGAGATGGCGGCACAGAGAAAGGTTGTCTGAACGGAATGAAATTCAACCTCGATGATTTTGATTTGTGAGCGGGTCGGCAGGGTGGAATCCGGTTCAAGGTGTGAGCAAGGTCTCTGCGGCTAAAGTCCCATTGCCATCGGGATCACGACCTGAAAGATTGGCGTTAGATGCATGGGAGATATGCAGTGAATTCAGTTTTTTTGAGCCTATATCTGTCTTAAGCTTATCCAAACATCGTCGAAAGCGATCTTATTTCTCAAAGGAATCCCATTATGTTTAATGCGCTTGTCCTGACTCAGGAGGAGAAAACCACCAAAGCCCAGATTCAGCAGCTGCAGGAGAGTGATCTGCCTGAAGGTGATGTGCTGGTTGAAGTGGAAGCCTCTTCTCTTAACTACAAAGATGGTCTGGCCGTTACGGGTACGGGCAAAATCATTCGTGATTTCCCCATGGTGCCGGGTATCGACTTTGCCGGCCGGGTGATTGAGTCCAGCGATGAGCGCTACAAGGCCGGTGACCAGGTGATTCTGACCGGCTGGGGTGTGGGTGAGCGCCACTGGGGTGGTATGGCCGAGCGTGCCCGGGTCAAGGCCGACTGGCTGGTACCCATGCCCGCCAATTGCGATGCTCACAAGGCGATGATGATCGGGACCGCAGGCCTCACCGCCATGCTCTGTGTCCAGGCTCTGCTCGATGGCGGCGTCAAGCCCGAAGATGGCGAAGTACTGGTGACCGGTGCCAGCGGCGGCGTAGGCTCTGTGGCGGTGACCCTGCTGGCTCAGCTGGGTTACAAGGTGGCCGCGTCCACCGGCCGTGTTGAAGAGAACGCCAAGCTGCTGCGTCAGCTGGGTGCCGAAGAGATCATCGAGCGCAGTGAGCTGGAAGTTCAGTCCCGTCCCCTGGAGCGTCAGCGCTGGGCCGGTGTGGTGGACACCGTGGGCAGCCAGGTGCTGGCTCATGCCCTGTCCCAGGTGAACTACGGCGGTACCGCCGCCATCTGTGGCCTGGCCGGTGGCCACCTGCTGCCAACCACAGTGATGCCCTTCATCCTGCGCAATGTTCGCCTTCAGGGTGTGGATTCCGTGGCTTGCCCTTATGAGCAGCGCCTGACCGCCTGGAACAAGGCCCTGGAGATTCTGCCCGAGTCTTTCTATGAGCAGGCCTGCCACAGCATTGGCCTGGGACAGGTTGCCGATTACGCCCATAAGATTGTGCGTGGCCAGGTGACCGGTAGGGTGATCATCACCCTCTGATTTTGATCTCCGTCCAGAGATCGTGATCCGCCCCTCGGGGCGGATTTTTTATGTCTGGCTCCCGGGCCTTCGCCGGTGTTTAATCTCCTGAATGGTATAGAGTAAAACTCTATGAAGAGGGAGACGGTATCGGTGAACAGGCAGAGATTAAAGGCAGTGGAGAGCGAGTTTCTCTCCGTCTACCCGGATGGGTTTGCGGATCCCGAGTTGGTGAAGCTGGGGAAAAAACATCAGGTGGAGCTCAGGGTCAGACAATCCCAGGAGTTCTTCGCCCCGGAGTGTTTCGCTCAGCCTCAGCTGGTGGCAGAGAATATGGTCAAGACCATCGGCCGTTCTTCCATGGTGTCGGTGTTCGAAAAACCTCGCCTGCGTGACTGGGTGAAGGGGATGACCCATCAGGAGCGGGAAAGTTATGCTCTGGCGCTGCGGGACATGCTCCATGGCGACATGGAGTATGGCTTTAACATCATGCTGGATCTGCTCAGGCCGGCGAAACTGGCCAAATGGTCGTTGATGACCATACTGCCCTGTTATTACGCTCCCCACGATGAAGTGTTTGTAAAACCCACCACCGCCAAAGGGATCATCCGTTATTTTGACCTTGAAGGGCTGGAATATAAGCCAGCACCGAGTTATCAGTTTTACATCAACTATCGGAATCAGATTCTGGCGATGAAAGAGAAGGTCTCCCCATCGCTGCAATCCAACAATGCCGCATTTTGTGGTTTTCTGATGATGATGACCCAGCAGGGCCAAGGCCCCTCCCGCTAACGGGAGGAGCGCATGGATGATTAGCTCAGCTGCCCATCGAGCAGGGGAGAGGTGGCATCGGTGATCAGCTCTCTGAGCCAGCGCTGGGCCGGGTCCTCGCCGGTACGGGAGTGCCAGAACAGGTGATAGTCGATGGGCGGCAGGGGGAAGGGCAGGGGCTTGACCACCAGGTTGTGCTGCTCGCCTGCCTGTTCGGCCAGGCCCGAGGGCAGGGTCAGCAGCAGTGGCTGATGTTTCAGCAGCACCAGGGCGTTGCCCAGACTGGGAGTACGCAGCAGCATTCGGTGTCCACCCAGCCCTGCCATGGCGTCGTCCATCAAGGCTTTCACACCATCACTGACGGCGACCACGGCTGAGGGGTACTCTTTGAAGTGGTCCGGTTCGAGGTTGGTCTCGGCCAGGGGGTGTTCCTTGGCCATCACCGCCCGTAAGCCGACCAGCCCCAGGTTGCGGCTCATCAGGGGGGCGCTTTTTCCCGGTGCCCGGCAGATGGCCAGGTCCACCCCTTCGCTGCCCAACTGGGTTTTCAGATCCCTGTGCTGAACCGGCAGCACCTCCAGGTTGACCCCGGGAGCCTGGGAGTAGAGTCGTTCCAGGATGGCGGGCATCAAAGCCTGCAGGGCGAAGTCGGTCACCGCAATGGTAAAGGTTTGAGTGCACTGGGCCGGATCAAATATCCTCGGGGAGAGCAGATGACTCAGCTCGGCGATGGGGGCCTGCAGCTTCTGTTGGCAATCCAGGGCGAATTGTGTGGGCTGAAGCCGGGTGCCGACTCGGGTGAACAGCGGGTCTCCGAGCATCTCTCTTAACCTGGACAGTACCCGACTGGTGGCGGACTGACTCAGATGCAGCCGTTTGGACGCTCGGGTAACGCTGCCCTCCTCAATCAATACCTGAAGGGCGACAAGCAGACTGAGGTCGCGCCGATACAACTCTTCTAGTTCCATTGTCTTCCGTTATCTTGACTCGTGTTAACGACACAATAACAGGGGACAGAAAGTAATGATTCTTTCCGGGGGAAAAAACATGAGCTGAAATTAAGTTTGGAATGAATTCCAAAAGGGGGTGGAATATATATATTCCCTCTATAAATTTGATTGGTCTCTCTATTTTCCAAAAGGTTCAAACTCTTTTAGTAAGAAATAACAGAATCTCCCGTTTTGGAACTGGTTCCACTTTTACACTGGCCCTGAGATAACCAAACAAGGGTGAGAACCAGATGAGTAAAGTTAATCTGCTAGGACGCCGTAACTTCATTAAAGGGCTGGGTGCAGCCGGTGCAGTTATGGCGGCTCCTGCTGCTATGGCGACCTCTGTCAGTGCCAAAGGTGTGAAGTGGGACGAGACTGTAGAAATCGCCATTATCGGCTCCGGCTTCGCCGGCCTGGCCGCTGGCATCGAAGCGGCCCGCAAAGGCTGTAAGTCAGTCACCATCTTCGAAAAGATGCCTGTTTTCGGTGGTAACTCCGCCATTAACGGCGGTCTGTTTGCAGCGCCTCAGACTCCCATGCAGAAAGAGAAGGGTGTTGAAGACTCTGTCGAGCGCATGGTGAACGACCAGCTGAAAGCCGGTCGTGGTATTGCCGACGAAGCTCTGCTGCGTCACGTGGCCTCTCACGCCATGGAAGCTCTGCAGATGACCATGGACGCCGGTGCCGAATTCCACCCCTACCTGCAACAGCTGGGTGGTCACTCCGTACCTCGTACCTACCAGACCACCGTTAGCTGTGGCGCCGGTATCACCCAGCCTCTGCTGCGTGAGTGCCGCAAGATGGGCGTGAACATGGTCCCTCGCACCAAGTTCAACGGCTTCATCCTGGATGACGCTGGCAAGGTTGTCGGTGTGCGTCTGAACAAAGGCTACTACTTCGAAGACGAAAACCCAGAGCTGGAAGAAGAGATCAACGTACGCGCTACCCGCGGCGTGATCATGGCCACCGGTGGTTTCGCTCAGAACGTTGACCTGCGTATGGCTCAGGATCCTACCCTGACCGCCGAAGTAGGCTGTACCAACGCCAAGGGTGCGACCGGTGAAGGTATGTTCGAGATGTTCCGTCTGGGTGCCATCCCTGTGCACATGGCGCACATCCAGTCCGGTCCTTGGGCGTCCCCAGATGAAGGTGGTTTCGGCTATGTGTCCAACTACTCCATCTTCAACTTCCCTCACTCCATTGCGGTTAACCGCATGACCGGTAAGCGTTTCATGAACGAAATCGCTGACCGTAAGACCCGTGCCGACGCCGAACTGGCTTGTCGTGATGCCCAGGGCAAGCCTCTGCCTCCCATCATGATCACCAGCTACGAGCATGCCAAGCAGCACCCCAACTGCAAGAAAGTACTGAAGTACGGTGTGGGCTGGAAGTTCGACTCTCTGGAAGAGCTGGCCAAGCACTTCGACGTGCCTCTGAAGCCTCTGCAGGAGCAGATCGAAGAGTACAACGGCTACGTGAAGACCGGTAACGATGAGCAGTTCGGTAAGAACATGGGTAAAGCCAAAGGTAAGTACCTGAAAGCCCCCTTCACCGTGGTTCGTCTGTGGCCCAAGGTTCACTACTGCCAGGGCGGTGTTCAGATCAACACCAAGGCCGAGGTTAAGGATTCCTTTACCGGTAAGCGCATCGAAGGCCTGTACGCCGCGGGCGAAGTGGCCGGTGGTATGCACGGCGTGAGCCGTCTGGGTAGCTGCTCCATTCCAGATTGTATGGTAATGGGCATGACCGCTGCTCGCAGCATCATGGGCGCCTGAGTCAGTAACGGAATTAATGAGGATTAGATGATGAAAAAGTTAATGACCCTGGCTGCTGTTGCTGCAGTACTGGCAAGCACTAACGTTGCTGCCGAGATCAAGGCGGATGCTTCTTTGACCGACCAAGGCATGATGGACGGTCGCAGCTACCACCAGAAGTTCTACAAAAAGGACAACTGTAAGGTTTGTCACGGCACCAACGCGCCTTCTCACCGCCCTGCGGACGACGCCTGCCTGAAGTGTCACAAAGCGGACAAGCTGGCGAAGAAGACCGCTCGCAAGGGTGACGAGCTGTGGCAGAACCCTCACAACAACCTGCACTACGGCAAAGAGGTACCTTGTACCGTTTGTCACGGTGAGCACGAAGCCAAGCAGCCTCTGTGTAATGACTGCCACACCTTCAAGTTCACCAAGCACAAGCAGTAATAAACTGCTGGCTTAATTAAAAATAATAATATCTATAAAGCGGGTTCCGGCTAAATAAGGTTAAAAAACACTTAACGGCCAGACCCGCTTTTTTTATAAAATTAAGATCTCTGGACAACTAATGATGAAATACTCTGCTTTGATAGCGGGGCTGCTGGCTGCCAATTCAGCCATGGCCGCGACCATTCCCGATTTCCTGGATAAAGATGAAATTCTGAACGCTGAGTTCAAATGTCTCGGCGAAACTGCCACTTATTCCAAAAAAGACCAGAAGTACGTCGACATTCTGTGGAATGAGACCCTGAAATATCTGGAAGGTTACGCCGTGGCGCTGAGCACCAGCGACGGCAACTGCCGTAACTCCGACCGCAGCATGTTCCAGACCAACACCCATGATCTGGCGGGTCCACAGTACATGTGCATTATGGACCGTCGCGACATGAAGCTGATGGTTAAGCACATCTATGCGGTAATCAACAATCCGGACAAAGCCAAGGCCTGTTTCGGTGCCCGAGAAGACGTCAACTGGATCTACAGCCCGGGCGGCGAGCTGGAGAAGAACTCTCCTGTGGCCAAATGGCTGAAGCGCACCACCTTCCAGGAGTTTTTCGACAAGAAGGTCACCAACAAAGAGGTGAAGGAGTACGGTGGTGAGTTCACCAAGAACTTCTCCAAGATGGTGACCGGTGACGACATCAAATTGCCGGATGCCTTCCCGTTCGACATCAGCGCCAACGCCCTGCCAAACCTGTGGGCCTCTGTGGGCTGGTTCCCCATGTACGCCGAAGACAGCGAGCGTAACAAGCGTAACTTCACCAAGACCCGGGGCAACTACGCTTACGCCGAAGTGTTTGGCCACTGGGGCCTGCTGCGCATCGATGAGATCAACAATGAGAAGGTGGGTGCCGAAGTGGGCATGGTGGCCCAGCGCATCGACTCCTTCTACCCCTACCACAACCACGCGATCTCCGAGATCTACTACACCATGCGTGAACCTGCCTGTGCCGACGAGTTCCAGAACTTCGCCGTGCGCGAGGACAGCCCCCTGGTGAAGACCGTCAGCGAAAACGACACCATTCGTGAGGTGGAGTTTGATGCCGGCATGCCTAACGAACCCTGGTTCTGGGCCAATACCTCTCCCCAGCATGATGATCTGGCCTACTTCCACCAGAACACCATCCATGCCTTTAACTATAACGGTGCCAACTGTCACGCCAAACCCGAAGAGAAGGCGATCGTTACCGTCTGGGCGCGTTCCAATGCCCACGATAAGCGTAATGACTACGGTACGACCCGTCTGTGTGAGTCCGCCGACCGTCCCAACACGCCAGCCATGCGTGGTGAGAAGTTCCGCTGCGACTTGACCAAGACCAAGTACTGATAACCAGCTGATAAAAATGGGCCGGCGCCAGACCGGCCCAGATTCTAAGGCTGCCTTGGCGGCTAATTAAATGGACCAGGTGACTTACATGCTCCGCAGAGGGCAGGGGTTCCTGTGTCCTGCTGAAATTAAATAGGACAGGAAACGATGAAATATAATACTGCGTTGACTATGGCCATTGCGGCCATGATGGCGGGCAGCTCCGCTGCGGCACTGGCGGAAGACGGCATCGATGTGGGCGGCACCGTTCGCGCCAACTACCAGTACAAGAGCTACAGCGACGCCTCTGAAGACAAGATGGGCGACTTCAAGTTCGACATGCTGGCCCTGAAATTCAATGGTGAGATCAACGGCATTGGCCTGGCGTCTGAGTACCGTTTCTTCGATGGCTGGGAGAGCCTGCGCTATGCCTACGCCTACTACGATTTCAATGATCAGTGGCAGGGCCGCTTCGGCCTGACCAACGTGCCTTTCGGCAACCCTGGCTACATCTCCAACAGCTTCTGGTTCGGCCTGCCTTACTACCTGGGCTTTGAAGATGACTACGACATGGGCGCCACCTTCCACTACAACGGCGGCCAGTGGAAGACCGACATCGGCCTGTTCAAGAACGCCGAGTACAGTGCTTCCCGAAACGAGCGTTACTCCACCGATCTGTACAAGGGCACGGTAAACGGCACCGAGTACAACAACGAAGAGACCAATCAGATCAACCTGCGTCAGGTGTACGTCATGGATTATGACGGCGGCAGCGCAACCCTGGGTGGCTCTCTGGAGTGGGGTCAGATCTACAACAGCAAGACCGGTGACAACGGCGATCGCTATGCCGTTGCCGTGCACATGGACGCCAAGTTCGGTGACTGGAAGCTTCAGCTGCAGGCGATGCAGTATGAGTACGACGCCGACAGCCCGGCCGATGCCAACAAGATTGCCGTATCTGCCTACGCCTGGCAGTACGAAGTGGCCTCAAAGGCTCAGATCTACTCCGTCAACCTGGCAAAGAGCTTCCCCACCTCCTGGGGCAGCATCACCGTCTACAACGACTTCGGCATGCTGACACCGGACACCGATGATGCCAGCTACGACGACAGCCTGATGAACGTTACCGGTATGGCGATCTCCGCCGGTGCCACCTACACCTACATCGACTTTATTGCCGGCGAAAACATGTACGCCGCCGGGGTGAACGATCACGTGGGTCTGGCTCAGACCGACAGCGGCTGGGACAACCGCATCAACATCAACTTTGGATACTACTTCTAAGGGACTTCCTGGGCGGCCTTGTGCCGCCCAGGAATCAGACACGATGCCATGGTTTCATCATCGTCTCTCTGCTTATCGACTCTGAGGCTTCGTGTTTAATTGCTTAGGTGGCCCTCACATTGTGGGGGCCTTTTTTTTGTTTGTTGTTTATTGGTAGCCAGTTTGTCAAAACGTGGTCCCGACTTTTTTTTGGAACTCATTCCTTCGGTATGGTGTGCATGATTGTCGTTTGAATAAAGTTTTCTGAGTGTTTTTGGGGTGCTCCTGCGCATTTCGGAAACGGACGCGAGGCCATGGTTTCATCATCGTCTCCCTGCTTATTGACTATGAGGCATCGTGTCCAATTGCTTAGGTGGCCCCCACAGATGTGGGGGCTTTTTTTATCTGGTGTTTCCAGGGAGTTAACCTGCCAAAACGTGGCTGTGACTTTTTTTTGGAAACAATTCCTCGGATAAGCTGAGCGGTATTGTCATCAGGGCCCTGGAGCGGCCCCAGGTTCTGCATGGAGCGCCATTTTCCTTTGCCAAGAGGTGGGTATGTTATCTGGACTGCGAGAGAGAAGGGCGCTGTGCGCCGTCGCCCGTGAGCTGATTCAGGGGCAGGGGGAGTATGACCTCAGTCGCAAGACGCTGTCTGCCCAGCCTGGTGTTTCCGAGCATCGGGTGGAGCGGGTCTTCCTCTGTGACCACGACCTGCGCCTCTCCATCGCCGACAGTGAGCTTTATTCCCACTTTAAGCACCTGGAGTACAGCTACCGGCTGCATCGCCAGCCAGCTAAGGCGCTGCTCTATCATGCCTGTTGGATAGCCTATGAAGCTCAGGTGATGGGACGTTTTCCTCTGCACAAACTGGTGCCCGGTGAAGCGCTGATCTTCTCCGCCTCCGCGGAGACCTCCAGGCGTTACCTGCGCTCCCTGGCCAACTACAACGATTATCTGACCAATCTGATGAAGATGCTGGTGTCGCCAAAACTGGCCGGGGTGCTGGAGCTCTATAAGTGGATGGCCGGAGATTTCTCGTTACAGGAGAAAAACCGAAGCCTGGATGCGCTCCAGGGCTACGTTTCCCTGGTGGAGTCTGTGTCCAGCCTGCTGGAGCTGGAATCCGAGTCGCGTCCTTCGAGGGAGGAACTGGCCCAGTGGCTCATCAGTGAGTTTTCCGCCGCCGATCCCTATGAGAGCACTCTGGCTGTGGGGCTGTAGCCGACAGCTTTTCGGATTCAATAAAAAAGGGCCGGTGTCTCCACCGGCCCTTTTCTGTTGTTCAGTGTCAGTGCTGAATCACCATCTTGCTGAGGTTGGCCTTCAGCAGGCCACGTAACTGTTCCAGTGCCTTGGACTCTGCGGATGGGTTCACGTAGAAAGACTCGTTGAACATCGGCAGCTTGGGCAACTTGTGCTCTTCGGCGTCCAGCACCTGCATCTTATCGCTGACCCGGAACTCGGCGATGGGCGCGACGCAGAGATCATCCTCCACCGCCATGCACAGCGCCTGGGGCGACGGGGTCGACAGCAGCACGTTGATGGGGCGCATGGAGATGTTGTGGTTGGCAAACACCTGGGCGCGGATGGGGCAGTTCTCCGGATACAGTGCCATGGGGATGGTGCTGCGCTGGTGAGAGTTGCCGTTTTTGGCGGCGGCCCAGACGAAGCGGCGCTCAAACAGCAGTTCGCCGTGTGCCTGGGGGTGCCAGTGGGTGGCGATGATGGCATCGAATTCGCCATTGCCCAGCCGCTTGAACAGGTTGCCTGACACGTCGGTGTCGATCACCAGCTGCAGGTTGGTGAACTCCCGAATGAACTCAATCAGGCCGGACTCCAGATACCACTTTACGTAATCAGTGGGCACACCGAGGCGGATGATCTGCTTGGTTTCCTCTTTGAGATCATCCAGTGCCTGCATATTGAGCTGCACCATCTTATAGGCGTAGTTCAGCAGCTTCTCACCGGCTTCGGTGAGGGTGACGCCACGGTTGTCTCTGTCCAGCAGCACCTGGCCGACACTCTCTTCGAGCTTCTTAATCTGCAAGCTCAGCGCCGATTGGGTCCGGCATACCTTTTCGGCCGCCTTGGACATGTTGCCGCACTCGGCAACGGCGATGAAACTCTCCAAAAGTTCGACTTTGAGCATGGGGTATTCACTCCGCTAATGGTGCCCCAAGTATTACTCAATATCCGCTTGAACCAAAGGCTGATACCTTGAGAGTGTGAATTCATACAACAGAGATTTGGGGGATTGAGATGAGCAGCTGGGAACAAAGGGCAAACTACCTGGTATCCGTGGCACAACGCTGTCTGAAAGGTCATAAGACCTTCGGTCTCTGCCGCTCTCATCTGGTCAAGGCCAGCCAGATCTCCAAGGGGACCGTCTACAACCATTTCCCCTCTGAGGCGGACCTGGTGGTGGCCGTGGCTACCGCAGAATTCCGCGACTTCCTGGCTCAGGCCCAGGAGGATCAGAAGGTGCACGCGAATCCTCTTCAGCTTTTTTTATACCACCATTGCTGGCGCATGCGCGAAGTGCTGTGCAACGACCGTTTCGTGATCTCCCGGGTGATGCCCAACACGGAAGTACTGGAGCAGGCCGGAGAGTTCTACCGCGCCGCCTTCAACAAGGCCTTTGCCGACTACAACGACTGGAATCAGAAGGTGATGGACGCCATCGGCCCTGTCGAAGGCTACGACAGAGGCACCCTGGTGCGCAGCTTTGTGCGCGGCAGCCTGATCAACATCGATGACGGTGATGCTGAGTGTTGCGACCTGGGCGTCTACCATCAGTATTGCTATGCCCTGACCCAACTGATGGGCCACTCCGACAAGCGCATTCCCAGCCGGGATGAGCTGGGCCAGTGGCTGCATCAGATGCGTGAAGCAGCCTGAACCATATTCCTTTTTGGTATATCCCTGCACTTTAATGATATGAAGTGCGGGGAAATACATTCGCTCAAACACCTATCTTCTAGTTGAACACTTCGTGAGCAACTGGAGATAGGCAATGGAAAAGCACAACACTCTGAAAGCAACCCTGGCCGGCATGGTGTCTGCTGGATTCCTGTTGGCGTCTGGCCAGGCCAACGCCGTCCCTGATCAGCCCGAAGCCTGGGAAAAGTGTGCCGGGGTCGCCAAGAAAGGGATGAATGACTGTGGTGCCTTGGACGGCAGTCATGGTTGTGCCGGTCAGGCAAAGTCCGACAACAGCCCCAATGAGTGGGTCTATGTGCCCCAGGGAACCTGTAAAAAACTGGGCGGCAAGGTCGCCAAGGTGAAGCCTGCCAAGGGAATGAAGAAGTCATGATCCCTGGCCTGGCCCCCACCGACGCCGGCATCAGCTTGCGCGAAGGGCATATGGCACAACTGCTGCAGCGGCGCGAGCCGCTGCCTTTCGTTGAGATCCTGGCAGACAACTTCATGGCCCTGCGTGGCCCCCACTACCATCTGCTTCGTCAGGTTGCCGAGCGCTATCCGGTGATTCTCCACTGTGTCGGCCTGTCCCTGGCCTCCTCTGGCCCCGACGAGGCGTATCTGCAGCGGCTGAAGATCATGGCCGATGAGCTGGAGGCCATAGCTGTCTCCGACCACCTGGCGGTGTGTCGCCTGCCCGATGGTCATATTCATGACCTGCTTCCGGTCAGCTACTCCCCGGACACCCTGGAGCGACTGTGCCAGCAGGTGGAGCGGGTTCAGGACGTCACAGGGCTGCCCATGGCGGTGGAGAACATCTCCCGCTATCTCGCCTATCGAGATGACAGCCTGGATGAGGGCGAGATGCTCAGTGAGATGCACCGCCGCACCGGCGCCGGTGTGCTGCTGGACGTCAACAACCTCTATGTGACCGCTCAGAATCTGGATCAGGACCCTCTCGCTTTGCTGGAGTCCTTCCCACTGCAAGCGGTGCACTACTGCCACCTGGCCGGCTACGAGCAGCGAAATCGCCTGTTGGTGGATACCCATGGCAGCCGGGTGTCCCCTCAGGTGTGGCAGCTTCTGGAACAGGTGTTGGTGCGCATGGGACCCAGACCGCTGGTGATCGAGTGGGACAACGCCATTCCTGAGCTGCCGGTTTTGCTGGAGGAGGCGGCCAAGGCGGCCACCATGATGCAAGGGAGGGTAGCCTGATGAAAGGGGTAAGGGATCCGCTCAATTTCTACCAACACCACGGCAGCGGCGGCTTCAAGGTGACCCTGTCACCTCTGGAGGACGCCCTGGCGGTGTACCGGCAGAACCGTGACGGCGCCGCCATCTCTGCCGTGCGCAAGAGTTTTCCGGCCACGGAGCAGCTGCTGGGGGAGTCGCTGTTTCTGGCGATGATCCGTGAGTTCGCCCTCCAGTGGCAGCCCGAAGAGTCTCTGGACTGGGCCGGAGCCTCTCTGCTTCCCTGGTTGCAGGCTCAGTCCAGAGCCAGCGGCTTGTGGCGAGATTTTCCCTTCTTAAGCGCCTTGATGCGCTGGGAGTGGGGGATTCACAAGGCTTACTACGCTCACCGGCAGAAGCCGGTCACCGCCGAGGAGTGCGCCCTTTGGCTGGAGCATGGTGGTCCTGTGCCCTGGCAGCTGAATCCGGGGCTGACTCTGGTGGCCAGCGCCTATCCCGTGGAGGCTATTTGGCAGACCCTGTTGGCTCTCAGCCGCGGTGAAGAGCGGGAGCTGACGCTGACTCAGCGGCCTCAGAAACTGTGGGCCATCTGGCCAACAGAACGGGATTTGTCCTGGGAGGAGGTTACCCCGTCACTGCGTCTGGCTCTCACTTCGGTGCGTCATCCCCACCGGGCCCTGGCGCTGGAGCCTCTCCACCTGGCGACGCTGATGGTCAGGCAGTGGCTGGTCAGCCGGGATCAGCTGGCGTAGGTAATGGACAGATCCTCTGCCAGGGCATCCCGAACCGAGTCTGGAACCGGGATGGGGCCGGTGTCCATCTGAGGGTGGTCAACCCCGATCACCAGAGCGGCGCCCTGTTTGAGCTCCAGTATCGCCTCCGGTGACAGTTCGAAGCGCAGGAAGTGGACACTGGAGGTCTTATGTTCGTCGCTGCGGTCCAGGTCTTCATCGGCGATGGCATAGCAGCACCAGTTCTCACCAACCTGCAGCCATATCTTGTGCTCAATACCGGCCAACTGAGCCAGGCGCTGTCGCCGCTCGGTGGCATTGGGGTACTCCAGCATCATGGTGGCTTTGAGGTTGGTGCCGTCGGGGATCAGCGGGTTGTAGGCGTCCAGTTCCTCCTGAATGGCCGGTCCCTCGAAGATGCGTTCGATGCGCAGCATCTCCTGCACCTGGTAGCGGACGGTCATCTCGTCTTCAAAGGTCAGCCTAAGGTGGTCTCCCAGCATCAGTTGCCGAAATCTTTTATGTTCCATCACCTGGTGGCGAAAGGCCGGGCGCTGCTCGGCGTACTCCTCCAGGGACCAGAGCTGGTGTCGGGTCAGCTTGCTCATGGGAACTCCTATAGTCCGTAGGCCTGCCTCAGCAGGGTGATGGGGTGGGTAGGGAGCGCCTCGCCTTCGGCCAGATTGGCCAGGTGGGTGGCGGCCATGGGGCAGTCGCTCACCAGGTGATCCCCCTGTAACTGGTCCAGCTTTCGTACCACAGGGCGGGCGATCTTTACCGCGTTGGCGTGGGTCTCCTCCTTGACCGCATAGGTGCCGTCGTGACCGGAGCAGCGCTCGATGGCGGTCACGTCGCTGCCGGGGATTAGGCTGAGTATCTCTTTGGTTTTCATGCCGATGCGCTGCACTCGTTGGTGGCAGGCCACCTGGTAGGAGACCTTCCCCAAAGGTGCAGGGAAGTCGGTGTTGAGCAACCCGGCTTTATGACGCAGGGCCAGATACTCAAAGGGATCGAAAAAGGCGCGTTGTACCCTTGCCAGGGCGTGATCTTCCGGGAACATCAAGGGAAGTTCCTGTTTGAACATCAGCACACAGGAGGGCACCGGGGCAATAATATCGAACCCTTCATCCACCATCTCAGTCAGCACTGGCAGGCTCTTCTCCATCAGGGTCTGAACCGATTCCAAATCTCCAAGCTCCAGCTTGGGCATACCACAGCAGAGATTGCCCGGCACCAGTTCGATGTGGATGCCGTTGTGCTGAAACACCTTGTAGAGGTCCTCCCCGAGATGAGGGGCATTGAAGT